>NZ_RZTJ01000013.1:0-42768 GCF_003997065.1 Mesorhizobium sp. M6A.T.Ce.TU.016.01.1.1
GGCTACGGCCGCGCCGACGAGGTGTTCACGATTCCCGGGGATTAGGGGCGGCATCTTGAGCCGTCGGTGACGCTGCCGATCTCCCCCTTGTGGGGGAGATGCCCGGCAGGGCAGAGGGGGGCGCGACGGATCGCCAGCGTCTCGTTTCCTCATGACCAACCGAGAATTAACATGGGGCAGTTGCAAAGAGTTGAAGGTCGGCGGGACAGCGCCCCCCTCTGTCCTGCCGGACGTCTCCCCCACACGGGGGGAGATCGACAGCTTCGCTGTCCCGCCAGCCTTGCAACGAGGCCACTGTTGCTTCATTCGATCGGAGTTAGCAGCGACAAGGAAGAAACCGATGACCACCGCAAAAAGGCCAACCCTCTGATGGCGCCGGTCAAGGTCGATCCCGCCAAGGTGCACGAATTCAGCGATGCCGCCAGCTTCTATGCCTGGCTGGGCAAGCACCACGACACCGAGACAGAAGTCTGGATCAAGATCCACAAGGTCGGTTCGGGTCTGCCTTCGATCACACCCAAGCAGGCCATCGACGTCGTTCTGTGCTGGGGCTGGATCGATGCCGTGCGCAAGGGGCTCGACGACAAGAGCTATTTGCAGCGCTACACGCCGCGCGGCAGGAAGAGCACCTGGAGCCAGATCAACGTCGACAACGTTGCCCGGCTGATCGAGCAGGGCCGGATGACCGAGCATGGGCTGAAACAGGTCGAGGCGGCGAAGGCCGACGGCCGCTGGGCGCGCGCCTATGGAAGCGGCAAAGACATGCAGATCCCCGACGATCTGCACGCGGCCATCGATGCCGAGCCCACGGCCAAGGCGATGCTGGCAACGCTCAGCGCGCAGAACCGTTTCGCGCTCGCCTTCCGCATCCACAACATGAAGACCGAAGCCGGGCGCAAGAAGAAGATCGCGGCGTTTGTCGAAATGCTGAAGCGCGGCGAAACGATCTACCCGCAAGGGAAGAAATGAGGGTTTGTGGCCGGCGTCGTGGCCGTCGCTGCGGATCGTCATCGGGTGTACGCTCAAGTCCGACGATGAACGCGGCACTGTTGCCTGCCGCTGGCCTTGAAACCACGTCAGGCTCCTCCATCTAGTTCGCAATAGCGCGCAACTTTCCGAGGAAGCGCCAGGAGTTGCTGGCCTCCGACAAACCAGAGTGGCCGCCCGCTGGTTTTTGGCGGGCAGCCTTAACAATCGAGCGTCTTCCTCGTTAGCAGACGAAGGGAGATCAAAATGGCAAAGGTCGTTTGCGTTCTCTATGACGATCCGGTCGACGGCTACCCGTCAAATTATGCGCGGGATGGGCTGCCGAAGCTCGACCGCTATCCCGGCGGCCAGACGCTTCCCACGCCGAAGGCCATCGACTTCGAACCGGGCGTCCTGCTCGGCAGCGTGTCGGGCGAGCTCGGCCTGAGGCCATTTCTCGAAAGCGCCGGGCACAGCCTGGTCGTGACCTCGGACAAGGACGGTTCCGACAGCGTGTTCGAACGCGAGCTCGGTGACGCCGAAATCGTCATCTCGCAGCCGTTCTGGCCGGCCTATCTGACCAAGGAACGAATAGCCAAGGCAAACCAACTCAAGCTTGCGATCACCGCCGGCATCGGATCCGACCATGTCGATCTGCAGGCCGCGATGGACCGCGGCATCACCGTCGCCGAGGTGACCTACTGCAACTCGATCAGCGTGTCCGAGCATGTGGTGATGATGATCCTGGCGCTGGTGCGAAACTATATCCCGTCCTACCAGTGGGTCATCAAGGGCGGCTGGAATATCGCCGACTGTGTGGCGCGCTCCTACGATGTCGAGGGGATGCAGATCGGAACCGTCGGCGCCGGCCGGATCGGCAGCGCGGTGCTGCGTCGGCTGCGGCCGTTCGACGTCAAGCTGCACTACACCGACCGCCACCGCCTGCCCGAGGCGGTCGAGAAGGACCTTGGCGTCACCTTCCACCCGGACGCCGCAGCCATGGTCGGCATCTGCGACGTGGTGACGATCAATGCCCCCCTGCATCCGGAGACGGAGAACCTGTTTGATGAGGCGATGATCGCCAGGATGAAACGCGGCGCCTATCTGGTGAATACCGCGCGCGGCAAGATCTGCAATCGCGACGCCGTCGCCCGTGCGCTGGAGAGCGGCCAGCTCGCGGGCTATGCCGGCGATGTCTGGTTCCCGCAGCCGGCCCCCAAGGACCATCCGTGGCGATCGATGCCGCATCACGGCATGACGCCGCATATTTCGGGATCGTCGCTCTCGGCGCAGGCGCGCTATGCCGCAGGCACGCGCGAAATCCTGGAATGCTGGTTCGAAAGCCGGCCGATCCGCGAGGACTACCTGATCGTCGATGGCGGCAAGCTGGCCGGTGCCGGCGCGCATTCCTATAGCGCGGGCGACGCCACAAGCGGTTCGGAAGAGGCGGCGCGCTTCAAGGCCAAGGCGTGAGCCAACAGGGCCTGATCCAGGCGGGATCAGGTCTCCGCAGGGGTCGAATGCGGCAGTTCGCGGGTATCGTGTAGGCGATGGGCCGGATGGCCTCCGCATCCCTCGTTGCATCGACCGGCGGGGCCAAAGAAACTGCCAGCCGTGATGTCTCCGAGGGGCCCCTTCGCCCGCTCTTTGCACAGTAACGGTTTCTTCTCTGATTTCGCTGCACATTGGCCGCGACGGAGCGGGCGAAGTCCAGGGCATGGCCGACAGGAAGAATCGCAACGGAGAGTTCTGGGAGCTGGCGCTCGAACGCGCGCATCTTGGCGTCTGGGACTGGGATCTCGCGAGCGGCGACTGTTTCTATTCGGCAATGTGGTTGCAGATGCTTGGCTATGGCGAGGGTGAGCTTGTCGAGACAAGCGATCTCTGGTTGCAGCTGACGCATCCCGACGATCGCGAGCGGGCGGTGGCCAGCGGTGAACGCCACATTGCCGGCCAGACCGATTCCATCGAGACCGAGCTCAGGCTGAAGCACAAATCCGGCCACTGGGTATGGGTACTCGATCGCGGCGGGGTGGTCGAGCGCGATGCCGGAGGCCGGCCGGTCCGGCTGATGGGCGTCCAGACCGACATCACCAAGCAGAAGCAAGCGGAACACGAGCTTGAACAGGTGAATGTGCGCTTTCGGCTGGCATTGGCCGCCAGCGGCACCGGCATCTGGCATCACGACCTCGCCGCACGCAAAAGCTACTGGGACGAGCGCACCAGGGAAATCTTCGGGCTTGTCGCCGACACCGACGAGGTGTCGAGCGACCTCTGGCACAGCTATCTGCATCCGGACGACAGGGACTACGCCGAGCGGGCGCATAAGGTGCCGCTGCAAACCCAGAAGGTCGTTGCCGTGCAATACCGCATCATCAAGCGGGACGGCGAGGTCCGACATATAGAATCGCTGATACGGTTCATCGCCGACGCTCAATCGTCGGGTCAGATCCTGGGCACGGTGCGCGACATCACCGAGGCCAAGCAACGCGAGCAGGAGCTTGCCCACGCGGCCGATCACGACGCGCTGACCGGCCTTTTGAACCGCGCCGCATTCGACCGGCTGCTGGCCCAGCATATCGCAACGGCGCGCCCGCTCGCGGTCTTCTACGTCGATCTCGACTACTTCAAGGCCTTGAACGACTTCGCCGGCCACGCCGCCGGCGACCTCGCGCTGAAGAGCGTCGCCGAGGGCATTCTGGGCTGCCTGCCGCCGTCGGTGCATGCCGCGCGCCTCGGCGGCGACGAGTTCGCGCTGCTGGTGCCTGATTGCGACGCAGCCCAAGCCGAGCGTATCGCCGGCGCCGTTCTCGCTGCGATTCGCGACGCCGATCTCGGCTCGACGGCGACGTCGCGCAAGCTCGCGGCCAGCATCGGCATCGCCTTTATCGCCGATGCGAATACCGCGGTGGCCGACGCGCTCGCCTGCGCCGACGACGCCTGCTATGCGGCCAAAGCTGCCGGGCGCAATCGCTTCGCGGTGTTCTCCCCTGAGACAACATCCGGTTCCGGCGGCCTCAATGCGGCACGGCTGGCGGCCGACACCGTCGATGCCATGGAGGACGGAAGGCTGAAACTGTTCGGCCAGGAAATCCATCGGCTCGGAAAACCCTGGGATGAGAACCGCCATGTCGAGGTCCTTGCGCGGCTCGTCGGGCGCAACGGGCGGCTGATTCCACCGGACGAGTTCATCCCGGCGGCGGAGCGGTTCGGCATCGCCTCGCGGCTCGACCGCTGGATCATCAGGACGGCGCTCTCGCTTCATGGTCCGGCGCTGAAGTCAGGGGCGCTGACGCTCGGCTTCAACCTGTCGGCGCAGACGCTGAGCGACCCGCAGCTTTGGGATTTCGTCGACGCCGTTATCGATGAGACCGGGGCGCCGCATTCCGGCATCGGCTTCGAGATCACGGAGACCGCCGCGGTCACCAATTTCACTGCTGCCGAACAGTTCGTCCGCAAGGCGCGCGAGCGGCGCTGCCGCGTCAGCCTCGACGATTTCGGGGCGGGCATGAGCTCGTTCGAATATCTCCGGCGCTTTCCCATCGATGCGATCAAGATCGACGGGTCCTTCATCGAGCATATTGCGGAGAGCCGCTTCGACCGCGAAATCGTCTCGGCCATATCGGGGATCGCCAAAAGCCTCGGCTGCTCCGTGGTGGCGGAGAAGATCGAAGAGCAGGACGCGCTCGACATCCTCAGGGATATGGGCGTTGCCTTCGGCCAGGGATTTCTGCTGCACCGGCCGGAGCCGCTGCAAGCGATCGTGGCGCGAGCGAGCGCGCAAGCGGCTTTGCCGGTAGGACGGCAAGCGTAGGACTCTATCCAGGGCTGATGGGTCGAGCCGGTGGGACGGAACGCGGCCTCCGCTCAATGCTGCGCGTGTTCGTCGTGCCGCTTGAGGGGGCGGCTGCGCCTCCCTGGCCGATGCCTTACCGCCCACTGCGCCGCCTCGTGGGGCTAATTCTTCCGCTTGGCGGTGGACGGCATCGTCATGCTCACCCAGCCCTGGGCCTCGCGCATGATCTTCAGCGCTTCATCCCGCGTCAGGCCGCACTTGCGGGCAAAATAGGTCGCCTCATAGGCTTCCGCCGAAGAGACCGCGGAAATGCTGGACGGTTCCAGTTTTGACTTCTTCTTGGCCATGCCGGCTCGCCGACTGTGAATCGATTAGTCAGCTAATATAGCACCTTTGTTTGTCAAGGCAAAATCCCGGTCCCGCGGGTGAATGGCGAGCGGGCAGGGTGCGCGACATCTGCCTGCCGTGCCAATACGCCATCCGCAGCCAAAGGCAGCGTTCCGCGGGGGAGAGAGATTTATCCAGCAGCCGCTCGGGCCCGGCGCTGTTCGGCCTTCTCATCACCTGAAAGGTGATAAGGCTGGATAAGCACTTCCGCTGGAATGTGCCAATTCTTGTGGATCTGGTGCACCATATCCATCGTCAGCAAGCGCTTCCTGTTCAAGATTTCCGAGGCCCGCGAAGCCGAGCCGATGACTTCGGCAAGGGCCACCTGCTTCTACAGATCGATGGATTCAGTTCGGAGCGCCAGCCGCCTCAGCGCTGTGCGGCGCAACCATCAGGACGCGCGGCTCTGCCGGGCATAGATGGCGTCTGTCTCGGAGGCTGTCTCGTTCAAGAGGCGGCAAAGCGAAGCGGCCTCGTCGTGACGCAGGCCGATCAGCGCAAGCGCCGAAAACTGGGCCGGAAGATCGCGCCTGGCGTCCCACACCATCCATCGGCCGTTTGGCTCCATGACACATTCAAAGCGCAATGCACGGTCCGACATCCGACCTCCCAACGATTCCCCGTTGGGTGGTATCGCGTCAAAGTAAACGAGTTATTGAAACCTGGCGTTGAATCCGGTCGATAGCGCCGGCAGGCCGGAAACAAGCGGCATGGTCAAGCCGCGGTGATGATCCAGGTCGACGCCGCCGGGTACAGATCAGGCATTGCGGCTCGCCATATGCGCATCGAGCTTCTTCCTCGAAGGCCCGTACCGTTTGATGATCGTCGCGGCCTCGCTCGGCGGTATGCCGTATTTCTTGGCAAAGGCGGCGACTTCGTAAGGCTGCTCGCTGGAAGCCAGCTTGCGATCCTGCTTGGTCTTGGATTTGTCGTCGGCCATGTCGTCCTCCGTCACATGTGGTCTTTATAGGGCTCCTTGGTCCGACCGACCATCCTTGCCGTTGGGAAAAGGACGGGACGCCGGCCTCGTCCTGGCATTGTTGGCGCGTTGCAGCGATCTGATCGGATCAAGACTGATCGGCTGCCCGGCACGGGCGGTCCGATGCTGGTTCCCGCTCATGGGCTCGAACCACGATTCACGCCTTCAAAGGGCGCTGTCCTACCATTAGACGAAGCGGGAATAGAGGAAGTGGACGCTGTCTAGCACTTTCTCATCCGCGCATGAAGCCGCTTCATGCAGTCATCTGCTTGAGCATGTGAGACACTGCCTTTTCAGCAGGGCCTTGTAGAGATAGGAGCAATCGCCGTGATTAAAACCGACCTCCGCGACGTCTACCGAGACTACATTGCCTGCCTGAATAAGCAGGACTGGCCGAAGCTGGGACAGTTCGTCGATGATGAGGTGATCCACAACGGCCGGCGGCTCGGCTTGTCAGGCTATCGCGAAATGCTGGAGAGAGACTTTGATGAAATTCCGGACCTTTATTTCAATGTCCAGATGCTGATTTCCGAACCGCCTTATATAGCGAGCCGACTAGGCTTCGACTGTACGCCGAAAGGAACGTTCCTTGGTCTCCCTTTAGGCGGGAGGAAAGTTTCCTTCGCCGAGAACGTGATCTATGAATTTCGCGACGAAAAGATCGTTCAAGTATGGTCTGTCATAGACAAGACGGCCATCGAAGCTCAGCTTTAGCGCGAGATTATCGCGTGTATAGTCTCAAGGCAGTCTTAACCTTGCTGGATTAATGGCCCTGAGCCTAGACGCGGGTTATCGCGAACAGCCACGCCAAAAGTTCCAGCAACAATAGAAACAGGGCAAGCTGTAGCGACATGCGCAGGCGTTGAATGATCCGCCAATTGTTGGCCATGTCGGTTTTAATGCGGAGCGCAAGCGCGCGGTGCATCACATCCATGGATACGGAAGGGTTTTGATCGACAAAGTCCTGGAGCAACTTCTCTGGATCGAAGCGGAACGTATAGGCGTAGTAGGGCCACAACATGATGACGACCAGCAGCCCGATCAGAAAAAGCAGCGCCAGCGCCAGCCAGTCCCACGGCCCGAGCCCATCCAAGAGAGCTCTGCCGCCGAGGAGAGAACTCACGAACGCGGTTGCAAAGATCAGATTGCCAGCGCGCGTATTGAGGCTCTCCACCACGTTCTGCTGGTGTTGGAGCCCACGCACCGCCTCCGCATAAACAAAGGCCAGACGAGGGTCAGGTGCCGCAGCGGGCTGGGAATGGCTTTCTCCCGCTGATGAAGGATGCTCGGGCATGAGTGCCGTCCCGCGTTCCGATATGAACAACGATATGAACAATGGCAGCTGCCTGTCTACCGCCCATCAAGTCTACCGGGTGTCAAGTCTATCGCCTGTCAGGACCGCCGGCCTTGACGCCTGAACACTTTGCCCCAGATTACCCGGCGGAGTTTCAGATATGCGATACGACTGGCAGGGGCCGCCCAGATTCCTGGAACGGCATTTCGGCATTGTTATTGCAATTGGCCTGGTCGCAGGGCTGTCGGTCCTGGCCGCGCTGGGCTACACGCCTTAAAGTCTCGGATTCGGCGCCCAAATCCCTAATGTAAGCGAAAAGTAACGGTGCGACGCAACCAGACGGGCGCCACGTGCATTTCAATGCATGACGACGATGTTTCGCCCCGATATCCCGGCAAAATGCTGCGCCTATTGCGGCGGGCGCGATCATGGCTACGAGGACTGCCCGAAGCGGAAAGCTGACGCCGAACAGCGGAGAGCGGGGCGCCCCGCCGCACTCGGCGGACAGAGCGCTTCAGCCTCGTCGCCTTGCGCGAATCATCGTTCATACGCGTCTGCCAGCCCGGGCCTTGCGCACCTAGAGCAATTCCAGGAAAAGTGTGAAGCGGTTTTCCGTCCGGAATTGCGCAAAAACAAAGAGATAGAGCGGTTCGGCGTTTCCGTGAAACGATGAACCGCTCCAGGCCGGCTGCGGTCTTAAGAGGTGGTCCGCCGGATCGCTCGCCTTAGCGAAGCAAGCCTTGGCCGCCTCGTTCCGTCTGTTCCACGAAGGCCCGTAGCAGTTCCATTCCTGTTGGCCATTCGCCGAGGCCACTGTCGCCATTGATGTGGCCGAACGGTCCGGCGACATGCAGCTCGCTGCCCCATTGGCCGGCTTTGGCCCTGACAGAGTCCAGCGAGCCATAGGGATCGTTGGTGCTGGCAACGACCAGCGAGGGAAAGCGAAGCCGCTGCTGCGGGCTGCCGGCAAAGCGGTGCGCGACAGAGGGAAAGGCTGACGCCGCCGGATCTGGAACCGCGACCAGGAATGCACCGCTGACGTCGCGGCCCGAGATGTGCTGCCAGTGCGCGACCAGCAGGCAGCCGAGGCTGTGAGCCACGAGCACGGGCGGTGTCTTGGCCTCGGACACCGCAGTTTCCAAGGCAGCGACCCAGTCGTCGAAATCGGGCAGGTCCCAGCTCGCCGGCGTGAACCGCCGCATGGCCGGGTTCACCCGCTGCCAGCGGGTCTGCCAATGGGCCTCGCCCGACCCGCCAATGCCCGGCACGATGATGAAGTCAGTCATGGGAATCCTTGTTTCTCCTGGACGCTCGCCCGGATTCTAGGTCTTTCCCTGGCCGGTGGAATGAGAGATCATCGGAAAACAGCGGCGAATTCCGATGGATTGAAGGTTTCCATGCAGAACGGCATTTATCGTCCAAAACTTGATCCCACCGATGTGGCGATCATCGAAGCCCTGCAGGAGGACGGCCGGATCGGCATTTCGGAGCTCGGCCGGCGCGTCGGCCTGTCCCAGCCTGCCACCTCGGAACGGGTCAAGCGGCTGGAGGAGCGCGGCATCGTCGCCGGTTACAAAGCGGTGATCGATCCGGCGGCGCTGGGGCTCGGCACCATGGCCGTCATCCGCCTGCGCACCACGCATGAGCACATCCAGGCCTGCCTGAAGAAATTCGCGGGATTGCCTGAGGTGATCGAAGTGCTGCGGGTGACCGGCGAGGATTGCTTTCTTCTGAAAGTCGTCGTCCCGTCGCCGCCCGACCTTGAAAGCATCGTCGATGCTATCGGCCGCTATGGCGCGGTGACGACAAATGTGGTGCTGCGCGCCGAGCAACCGAAACGGCTGGGGCGGGAGCTGATGACGAGGCCGTGACCGAAGCGCTGCCATCCGACAGACCTCCGAAAAAGGAGTGCTGGACGGATTTCATTAGGGCAGGCGGCCTCCGCGCTGTCGAGCGTCTATCGCTTCTGCGTATGCCCAACGGCATTGGCGAAAGAAATGCCACCCTTGATCTCGCGCATGGCCATCGAGGTGATCGTCCGCCGCACGCCGGGCAGGCGGCTGAGCTCGACGCGCAGCATCCTGTCCAGCGCCATCATGTCGACCGTCACGATTTGCAGGAGATAGTCGGCTTCGCCTGTCGTGGCGTGGCAGCGCCGGATCAGCGGATGTGCCTGGACTGCGGCCTCGAAGGCTTCGGAAAGCTCGAAATCGATCGACACTTGGATGAAGGCTTCGATGCCGAAGCCGAGCTTGGCCGGGTCGATCCGCGTCGAGTAACCGCGGATGATGCCGGCGTCCTCCAGCGCCTTGACCCGCTTCCAGCACGGCGTCTTGCTCAAGCCGACCTCGTCGGCAAGCGCCGCGAAGGAGATTCGCGCGTCGCGCTCCAGTGCCGCGACGATCTTCCGGTCGAGGGCATCCAGCACAAATCGTTCTCCAAAATCGCTTCATGAACGGGCATTCGTCCTTCATTTCCTGTATTTGGATAACAAAAAGGAACAATGTTCAAGCCAAAAGCGCTTATCCTTCAAGCTCGGACCGAACAGATGCCCTGAGCCCTATGGGCCGGGCAAAGGAGCAGCTGCCATGCACAAGCCGGACTATTATGCCCGCATCGAAGCGCCCGAAATGCGCGATTACGGCGTCTACCTCAAATGCGACAAGCTTCTCGCCTGCCAGAAGCCGCTGGCCGAGATGGTCAATGCCGACGAGCTGCAGTTCCAGATCGTGCACCAGGTCGAGGAGCTGTGGATGAAGCTCATCACCTACACGCTGGTCGATGTCGTCGACTTCCTCGAGCAGCAGAACACGCATCGCATCGTCACGCTGATGGGGCGCGTGCATCGGCTGATGCGCATGATGACGGCGCAGCTCGACCTGCTCGAAACCATGTCGCCCAAGGAATACCAAGAGATTCGGCTGCAGCTCGGCAATGGCAGCGGCCAGGAATCACCGGGCTTCAAGCTCCTGCTGCGCATGCCGCCGGACCTGTGGCGGGCCTTCAAGGCGTCCTATCTCGATGGCCGCGGGCTCTCGGTCGAGGATGTCTATGACGCGCAGTATGATCATGGCGACAGCTATGTCGTCGCCGAGGCGCTGATCGAATTCGACGAGCTGTTCCAAAAATTCCGCGCCAACCATCTCTACCTCATCCACCGCTCGATCGGGCTGGGCGCGAAATCGCTGAAGGGCCGGCCGGTCGAACTGCTTGAGGCCGGCGCCCGCCACCGCTTCTTCCCGGAGCTGTGGGATGTCCGCTGCGAGATGACCGACCGCTGGGGCAGCCAGTACGGCACAGTGCGGGATTCGATCAGCCACCACCACGCGGCCGAGTAGATCCAGGAACCCAGTCTTGCGGCGGCCTGGCCACTTGTGCTGTCCCAGCCAGGTTCTCAGGGGACGATGTCGGGTTTGCGGCTGGTGTATCGTCCTTGGGGCGAAACCCGTCGCAACCCTGGAGGACATCATGTCGTTGGAAACCGCTCAATCACCCGTTCAATCACCGTGGCAAACCACCGCAATCCTCATCGGCCGGCTGATCTTCGCGGCCGTCTTCCTCATGGCGGTGACTTTCAAATTCACCGACATGGGCGGCACAGCGGGCTATATCGCCGCTGCCGGATTTCCGTTCCCGCTGTTTCTGGCCTGGTGCGCGGCCCTGCTCGAAGTCGTCCTCGTGCTGTGCTTCCTGACCGGTGCCTTCTTTTCACAGGCCGCTCTTGTCGCCGCCGCCTATGTGCTGTTCCTCGCCTTTGCCTTCCACGGGCCGTCGCACTGGGCCGGCAACCAGGCCGAGTTCGGCTTCTTCGTCGACCATTTCACCTTCGTGGCCGGACTGCTGTTTGCCGCCGTGCATGGGCCTGGCGGCGTGCTGACCTGGAAGCCTGGATCGGCGAGCTGATCGCGAACCTTCGGTCGACCTGCCATCTTTGATGTGGGGAGGGCGTCACATCTGGTCGTTGTAGGGTTCCTTCATCTGGCCGACCATGCGCGCCAGTTTCGAGAATGACGGCATATCCGCCTCCGGCTGACACTGATTGGCCAGTTCCAGCAGCCGGATCGGGAAGTTGACGGCATCGCGGCTCGACGCCGACATGCCTTCCGACCGTTCTTCGCTGGTCTCGCTGGCTTCGGCTTTGCGCAAGGCGATGTCTATCTCCTCGACCGAGAGCACGCCCTTGCGGACAAGGACCTGGTTGATCGATGCGACGGCCATCAGCAGGCCTTCGAGTTGCAGATTGGCGACATTCATGGCTGGTTGCTCCCATTGGCTAAGCCCCAAACGCGCGAACGCCGGTTCCGATCCCGGCATGGCGGTATGGAGATCGGGCGCTTCGCAGGCATTCGTGCGCGAGAGTCGCTCGGTCCAGGAATTTTTTCCTCGAATCGACCGCTCCACCATTGACTTCGTGCCGGCAGCTATGCTATACATTCAGGCATGGTGCTGATTTGCGCCAACGACCCGCCCCCGAGGCGGGTTTTTTGTTTCAAGCCCTTTCGAACGTATGCTGCCTGTGTTGCTGATATCAAATGTCGGCGGTACAGCGCCCCCCTCTGTCCTGTCGGACTCTCCCCCACAAGGAGGGAGATCGGCTGTCACCTCGGCGTTCGCCAATCACCGGCATTGCAGGAATAGCGACTGCGCTCTAGCTGCCGATCTCCCCCCAAGTTGTGGGAGAGATGTCCGGCAGGACAAAAGGGGGCGCGAAGGAACGCGACGCGTGTGGTCGTCGGTCACGAACCTTCGTCAAAGTATCTCGGTCAACGCACACCACGCTCGCCAGAGAACCCCATGTCCAACCGTTACGCCACCATCATCGCCGACGATGACGGCCGCGAGGTCGTTAGCGCCATTGGCCAGTTCGAGGGCGCCGCACCTGTGCGCCACGGCCAATTCGAGCCGGTTGCGGCCGGTGTACGGATCGGCATGGTCAGGGGCGGTCCCGTCGATGCGGCCGGTGGCTTTGGCTTTCCCTTGGCGGGCGTCAGCGACAATGCCGTGAGTGTCGTCAGGGCGGCGCTCAAAGCCCAGATAGGCTCCGGCAAGGCGAAGCCCGAAGCGGCAAGCCGGCCGCGGAAACCAAAGGCAAAGCGCGCCGGCAAGCGGGCGAAGTCCCGCAAGCGACCCACGCCGGCAGTCAAGAAAGCGGCGAAGCCCGAGATCGCGGCGCTCGCCGGGGCTGCGGGGTAGGGCATGGCCGAGGATACTTTCGACGACGAACCGTCTGGCGTGACGGAACCCAGGTCCTCCAGCCGGTCAAAGCGGACGAAAAAGACGCTGGCCGATGGTTTTCTGGAAGCGATCCGTGCCGATTTCCGGGCGCATGGCGCCGGCGTCATCGCCGAGGTTCGCACCGAAAAGCCCGACCAGTATCTAAAGATCGTGCTGTCGGTGCTGCCCAAGGATCTGCATCTCAACATCAACAGTCTGGAAGCATTGAGCGATGACGAAATCAGGCAGCGCATCCGCGGCCTCGAAGCCGTCCTCCGGCCATTTCTCGCAAAACCGGGCCTCGCAAAACCGGGCCTTGCAAAGCCTGGCCTCGCCAAGCCTGGTCACGCAAAGCCGGGCCTCGACGGCAAAGACCGAGTATCTGAGCCTGCTGAGGGAATTGGACCGCAGACGCCGCGCTAATCAGCTTGCCGCGTACCGGCCCTATCCAAAACAGGCCGAGTTCCATGCAGCGGGCGCGACCAGCCGCGAGCGGCTGTTCATGGCCGGCAACCAGCTCGGCAAGACAAGGGCCGGCGGCGCCGAATGGGCGATGCACCTCACCGGCCGTTATCCCGAGTGGTGGCAAGGCAAGGTTTTCGACACGCCGGTGCGGTTTTGGGCGGCCGGCGTCACCGCCGAGGGCACGCGCGACAACCCGCAACGCATCCTGATCGGCCCGCCGCAGCAGCCGGCCGCGTGGGGCACCGGCATGATCCCGGCCGACGCCATTGTCAGCACCATCATGGGGCGCGGCGCGCCGCATGGGCTCGACAGCGTCGTGGTCCGCCATGGCGGTGGCGGCGATGTCCAGGCCGATGAATCGGTGCTGTCGTTCAAGAGTTTTGAGAAGGGCCGCGAGAAGTGGCAGGGCGAAACACTGCACGGCGTCTGGTTCGACGAGGAGCCGCCGCTCGACATCTATTCCGAAGGCCTGACCCGCACCAACGCGACGGGCGGCATCACCATCGTCACCTTCACGCCGCTGCTCGGCATGTCGGAGGTGGTGTTGTTGTTTTTGTCGGCGGAGGAAGTGGAGGGAATGGGGCGGTGAGGTGGTTTTAGGGAAGGAAGCATTCGCTTCCGCTCACCCGTTGCGTTCCTGCGCGCCCCCCTCTGTCCTGCCGGACATCTCCCCCACGAGGGGGGAGATTGGCAGTTTCCGCGTCCCGCTTGCCTGCAACCGTTGGAGATTGGCGAAAACCAGGATGACATCCGATCTCCCCCCAAGTGGGGGAGATGTCCGGCAGGACAGAGGGGGGCGCTGTCCCGCCAGCGCGAAAAAGATCTCGCCCAAACAACACCATACGTCCGACGACTGCCAAAACGATTCAAGCCGGAAAGCCGCACAAATGACCCGCCACGTCACCTTCATGACCATCGACGATGCCGAGCATTACACGCCGCAGCAACGCGCCGAGATCATATCAGCCTATCCAGCTCATGAGCGCGAGGCGCGGGCCAAGGGCATTCCGGTGCTGGGCTCCGGCCGTATCTTTCCGGTGGCGGAAGAACTGATCGTCTGCGAGCCGTTCCGGCTGCCGCGTTATTGGCCGCGGCTCGGCGCGCTGGATTTCGGCTGGGACCATCCCTCGGCCGCTGTCGAGCTCGCCTGGGATACGGAGGCCGATGTCGTCTATGTCTCGAAAGCCTGCCGCGCGTCGCAGCAGACGCCCGCCATGCAGGCGCTGACGCTCAAACCCTGGGGCGAATGGCTGCCTTGGGCCTGGCCGCGCGACGGCCGCCGCGAGACGCTGGAAGGGGCGGGCGTTGCGCTGGCCAAACAATATGCCGCGCACGGGCTGAACATGCTTTCCAGCCATGCGCAGTTCGCCGACGGCTCCGTCTCGGTCGAAGCCGGGCTGATGGAAATGCTCGACCGCATGCAATCCGGCCGCTTCAAGGTGTTCTCGACGCTTTTGCCCTGGTTCGAGGAGTTTCGGCTCTATCACCGCAAGGACGGGCAAGTGGTGAAGCTACGCGACGATTTGATGGCGGCGACCCGCTACGGCGTGATGATGCTGAGGGAAGCGGTGGTCGACCCGGCGGAGTTCAGGACGTTGCGGAAAAGCGGTAAGATTTCCGACCCGCTGGAAGATTATCGGTGATCTTCTCCAACACATCCTCTTCTAACACGTCAACAAGTCCCCCAAAGCAGGGGGGCCGTTAGCATACGTGCTCGTGAATGTGCTGATTAACTAGCGGTTTAATTAATGTGTAAAGTTTGAAATAACTTTCATCTAGATTGGCGTGCCGCCCCACTCTAGACCCACCCGACTTCGACCGGGGGTGCGTTTGTCTGGAGCGTCGACGGCTGATGGTTCGTGCGCCATATCGCGCTGGGCTCCTGGTCGCCGACGGCATGGGGTTCCGCCTGTCTCCCCGGTGCTGGCCGCACCGATATCCATGATGCCGCAAAACTCCGAAACCTGTGAGGCGGGGCGGACGACGCTGCATTGTTTCGACGGAATTCACGGGGCTTCTGGCGGCGGGGATCCGCAACGCCGGCAACTCCGCCGTCTCTCCAATAATCGTCGATCCGACAAAGCCCGCGAATGCGGCGGCCGGCATGCAATGCGATCAGCCATGCCGTGATCTCCCGCAGAGCGACCCCTTTTGTTCAGAGCCAGTTGGGCAGGAAACAATTAGATGGCGACCATACCTCTCCAACTGGCGCAGCGCCGGCTCGATACCGGCAACGTGGTGCGATATCCGCAGGGATCGCCAATCGGCGGCGCCATGCAAGACCTGGGCGGCGAGCTTTCGGCCGTCTCCGAGCGCTTTCAACAGCGCAAAGAGCAGCAGGAGGCGTTCGACGCCGAAATTGCCCGCCGCAAGATGATGGACCAGATCGCCCAAGCCGAGGCCGATGTGGCGGGCAATGCAGCGCCCGATGGTGCCGGCCTGCATGACGCCATGTACGGCCAAGTCGATCCGCGCAGCAGCCAAGTGGTGAAGCCCGGCCTGTTCGACACGCTGTTCGACGATGCCCTGCCGAAAATACCCGAAAGCCAACGTGCCAATTTCGCCAGGCAAAAGGAGACAATCCGCGCGATGGGTTCCGAGCGCATGGCGGCGCGGCAGCAGGCGCGCCGCGACGAGTACGAGCAGGACCAGTGGACCAAGGTCGAGAATATCTCCACCAACTCCATCGCACGGAGCGACCCTAACGATACCGCGAACTTCGAGGCGATCCGACAGCACGGCCTCGACCTGATCGCCAAGATCGGCAACCCGGTTGCCAGGCAAGCGGCGGAAGTTGCCTGGCGGAGCAACACGGCCAAGGCGTTGATGCTGGCGACGATCGGCCTGGACCCGAAACGCGCCGCCGAAATGCTCGGTGCGACACAAGCCGGCGATAGGACCAAGGACGATACCGCCGCGGTTGGTGGCGAGCCGAGGCAAGACACTGCAAGCCCATCGGGCTCGAAGGGCGACCGCGTCGGACAGCTAACCCCGGAAGAGCGAACAGCGCAGGCGTTTCAAGACGACATTGCGCCCGAAGACCGGCCGGCCTTGGTCCGGCTGGCCCTCGCCGTCGATGCGGCACGACAGGTAGATACACGCGCCAATATCAGTCTTGCCGAACAGAATGCACCTGAAGCCATCAAGGATACCGGAGCCTATGACGGTCCGCTTCCCACTCCCGAGCAGTTCGTCAATGTTCATGGCGCGACGGAAGGCGACAGGCGCTTTCAGCTATTCAACCGGGCGGTCAATGTCAGCCGTCAATTCCACGACATGCGTGATGTGCCCAACAACGCAATAGACGCTATGGTCAACGACGCCAACACTAAGGCGGCCCGCGCAACGCCGGAGGAGGGCAAAGCGCGACACGACGCCATCGCCGCGGCCGCCAATCTGACGTTCAAAGCAAGGCAAGGCGATCCGGGCGGATATGTTCGCAGGGCTTTCGCGAAGCTCGATGCTGCCTGGAATAATCTGTCGAAGCTGGAAGACTATCAAGTGGCAATCGTCGGCTCCATCGCAGCCCAGCAGCAGATGGGCTTTAAGACCATACAACCGCTGCCGAATTCCGTGGCGGAACGGGTTGTCGACACGCTCCGAGATCAGAATCGACCTCCACAGGACCAGGACGCGGTTTTGCGCAATGTGCTCATCGCGACGCCTCGTGAGCAACGCCGGGCAGTGCTCGATCATTTGCTTCGAACCAGCGTATCCAAGGTTGCCGACAATACGGCCGACAGGTCGCTTCGGGCGGCAGTGGTTGATCCCATGGGTCTGCTCGACCTCGCCAATACTCCCTTGGGAGATGGCCACTCGGAACAGCATTGGGAATCCGACCACCCGATAAGCCATGATCAGGATGGCGACCAGGCATAAAGCTGGTCCGATTGGTTCAACAGGAAGATTCCTACCTATGGCATTTACGGCGGGCCTGGCTGGACTGGCGGTACTCGGGGTGGTGGTTTTGACCTACCACCTTTTGATATTCAGGACGGATTCTATAAGCAACATGACGGGGACTATCGCGACGCGAAAACGCCGGGCGATGTAATCGCGGCCGATAGGAAACTTGTAGCGTCTTTGAAAACATACCTCGACAATGAGGATTACATGAAAGATCCGGCCTTAAAGACCGACGAAGAGCGCAACGAGGCGTCAACATATGCTTCGCGCGCAATGAAACTTTTCCAAGGTAAAATTGCTGGAGAGATGGCGCTCCATATACCGAGCGCCATAGAGATTTCGGCTCGCGATGATGCGCAAAGGGCTTACGATGACGCACAATCAGCCGTTGGACAGGCGCAATTTGGAAGTAGGATGTCATTTGGCAATTGGTAACGATCTGGATAAGCTCAGCACCCATCGTCATATATTGTGATAATTTTTTAGGGGATAACCGATGGAATTTTATATTTTCGGGTCTGTCTCATTTGTATTGGCAATAATATTGGCAGTGTTTGGTGTTATGTCAAAAAGTATCGATTCCAATCGGCGTGTTTCTGTTATTTTTGTTGCGGCAATTATCAGCGTTCCAGGATATATAGTTATTTGGGATTTTGCTTTCTATAAAGAGATTTGGTTTTTTTGGTGGGGTTAAGCTGTGTGTTCCCGATTCCGCAGGAGACAATAGATGTCATTATTTTTTTGGGGATTTGTGAGCCTTGTGTTGGCGATATACTTGGCAGTAAAAGGCGTCATGTCCAAATCATTGACGCCGCTTCAGCGCGCTTTTGTCCTTTTTGGAGCTGCAGCACTTAGCGTTCCCGGATTTTTTACTATTTATTTTTTATTCGTAGTTGCCATTCTGATGCATGACAGCCCATTCTGATTTTCAACGCCTTTAAGTAAAGGCGGTGCGCCGTCTGTGGTCGGTGATATCTGAATTATGCAAATCCCAAGGTTTCGGATGAGAGTAATCTTGTCTGGATATATAAGCTTGACGGCCCAAAGCTTGGACAGCATTGGCACGGCACAGTGCACGAGCTTCGGAAATTTCGCCCTCGCACCGGGATGACGAAGGATACGCATGACGCTCCGTATCATCCCCGCAACCTTGCGCGATCTCTCCTACATCGCCGCCAATCTGCGGTCCGAGGACCGGGCCGAGATCGACTGCCAGTTCGACCAGTGGTCGCCGGCGATGCTGGCGATGACGGCGCTGCAGGGCTTTGCCTATGTCGCCGAGCTGGACGGCAACGCGGAAGCCGGCTTTGGCGCTGCCGAGCAGCGTGGCGGGCTGTGGATCGCCTGGAGTTGGGGCACGCGCCGGATGAGGCGCTGCGTGCCTGGGATTACTGAGTTCTTTCACGCTGTGCTCGGGCCGCAGGTCGCTGCGCGCGGCGCCTGGCGGGTCGAGGCGCGGGCACTGGCTGCCAATGAACTGGCGCTGCGCTGGCTTGCCCGGCTGGGCGCCACTGAACGTTGCCGTCTGCCGGGCTACGGCCGCAACGGCGAAACCTTCATCCTCTATGACTGGACAAGAGAAAGCTGGAACCATGTGCCTTTTTCAAAAGCCGCCGGCGCTGAAGCCGCTGCCACCGACACCGACGATCGCCGACAAGGACGTGCAGGCGCGCGAAGCCGCGCTCCGGGCTGAGCTCGAGCAGCGCCAGGGAACGCTGAGCACTGTCAAGACCGATCTGTCGCCCGGTGATCTCACCGGCCAGCGCCGCGTGCTTCTGGGGGTGTGAAATGGGCGCGATGAAACGGGTGTTCAGGAGCCGGGGCGACTGGCCCTGGTGGTATTGGCGGCGTCTGGCGCGGCTGGTGAAGCGGTGGCAGGGGTAGCGCCAAGCAGGCCCCCCTCTGTCCTGCCGGACATCTCCCCCTCAAGGGGGGAGATTGGCTAGCATGGCGGCTTTCGCCAATCTCCAGCGTTGAAGAAGTGAGCTATCGGCGAAGCTGCCAATCTCCCCCCTTGAGGGGGAGATGTCCGGCAGGACAGGGGGGGGTGTTCAAGCGCCGGCGCTGAAGCCACCTTGAGGGCTCACTCCGGCTTATGCGCAAACGCCCACACCATCAGCGGGTATTCCTCGTCGTTGCTCAAATCGCGCCATAGGCCGTAGGCGCGCACGGGGCCGCCGATATGGGCTTTTGCGCAGGCTTTGTTGCCCCAGCCGAACACTTCTATCTCGGATTCCGGGAAACCGCCTTCGACCATCACCTGCTTCAGGCCGGCGGGGGTCCAGCGGTTGTAGTCGTGCGGCCGGGCATGCACCCTGAACAGGAACGGCGTCGCCACCATCGCCCAGCCGCCCGGTCTGGTCATGGCGTGGATATTTTCAGCCGCCGCAAGCGGACGCTGCACGTGTTCCAGCACCTGGTCGGCGATGACGACGGAATATTGCCGGTCGGTGCGGTCCTTGCAGATGTCGAAGTCGGGGAAATCGACCGACGTATAATTGGAGCACATCGTCTTCCAGTAGCGGTTCCAGCCGGGCGAGACCTCGATCACGTCAGATGATTTGCGGCCGTCCGCCTCAAGAAACGCGGTGAACGCCTCGATCTGCCTGATGCGCAGCCAGTTGCGGGAATCGTAGCCGATCAGCCGCTTTGCAACCTGCTTGCTTCGCCTCGTCAGGGCACCGGGTAGGCTCTCCGTCATTGTCACATCGACCTCCTTAAAGGCCCGCCGCGCCTCCCTTGAACATCGCAAAAGCGGACAAAATTCGACCGCGCTAAAATAAGCTGAGATCACCGAAGAAAGATTGCCATGACGAGCGATTCCCGTGCCCACGATATCCTGTCGCGACAGGCCGAACTGGAGAGCGAGCGCAGCCAGTATGAGGCTGTCTGGGAGGCGGTGTCGGAATTCTGCGATCCCGATGCCCCCGACATCTGGAGCGGCCGCCGGCGGTCCGGCGCGGGCCCACAGGCCGAACGGCAGGAGCGGCGCGGTGCCCGTGTCTACGCCAACACGATCAACTCGGCCGCCAACCGGCTGGCCGCCGGGCTGGAAAGCCTGATCATTCCGCAGTCGGAAAAATGGCACGGGCTGTCGACCGCCGCCATGAATGACGAGGAGAGCGACGAGGAAAAGGAATGGGCGGAAGCGCTTCGCGATTTCCTGTTCTCTCTGCGCTATTCCGCCAATTCGAATTTCGTGCCGGCAACACAGGCCTGCCTGCGCAATGTCGTGCGCTACGGTCCGGCCTATCTCTATGCCGAGGAGGGTTTTGGCGGCACGCTGATCCGCTATGCCTCGATCCCGGTGGTCGAAGGTTTTCTCTCGCGCAACCGCTGGGGTCAGGTCGATATTTTCCACCGCCGCTATGAGCGCACCGCGCGGCAAGCGGCGCAGCTGCTCGGCTATGAGAAGCTGCCGGCACGGATCAAGATGCTGGTCGACGACCCGGCCAAATGCGAGACGAAGATTTCGCTGATCCAGTGCATCCAACCGCGCGACGAGCGCAAGATGTACCGGCTCAGCGGCTCCTACCAGTATCTCGACACGGCATTCGCTTCCTATCACGTCATCGAGGACGAGGAGGTCATCGTCAGGGAAAGCGGTTTCCGCTCCTTCCCGGTGTCGTGCTTCAACTGGCGCCGCTACGAGGGCGACCCCTATGGCATCTCGCCGACCATCGAGGCGCTGACCACGGTGCGCGAGGAAAACGCCGTGCGCCGGTCGGGCCTCAGGGCGCTGCAGCAGATCACCGATCCGGCGACCGCCTCGAAGGCGCGGCTCGACTATGTGCCGGTGCTTAATCCCGGCGAGAATTATCCCGGCTTGATCGACGACCAGGGACGGCCGCTGATCGCGCCGATCGCCACCGGCCAGAAGCCGACCTATGCGTTCAATTACGCGGAAAGCCGGGCCGAGGAGATCCGCGACATGATGTTCGTCAATCTGTTCCAGACGCTGGTGCAGAACCCGCAGATGACGGCGACCGAAGCCTTGATCAGGCAGGAAGAGAAGGGCGCGCTGCTCGGCCCGTCCGGCTCGATCATCCAGGCGGGTTTTGCCTCCAACCTCGACCGCGAGCTGGGCATCCTCGAGGACAAAGGATTGTATGAGGAAGACAGCCGCTTCCTGCCGCCGGCGAGCCTGGCCGGCAAGGCGGTGCGACCGACCTTCACCGGGCCGCTCGACGTCCTGCGCCGCTCGGCCGAGGCGCGCGACACCATCCAGGTGGTCACCACGGCCATGCAGATGGCGCAGTTCGATCCCGGCGTCATGGACAATATCGACGGCGACGAGGCGCTGAAGATCGTGCAGGGCGCCGGCCGCAGCCCGCAACGCATCTTTCGCCGCCAGGACGAGGTCGCCGGTATCCGCGACGCCAGAGCCAAGGCTCAACAAGCCCAGGCTGGCATGGCGGCGATCGCCACTGCCGGCAAAGTGGCCAAGGATGGGGTGCCGGCGGCGATTCAGGCGCGCGACAGCGGCCTGCTCGATGGTTTGCAAGGCATGCTGCAGGGTGGTCAGCCTGACACGTCGGGCGGCCCGGCTGCGCCGGGTGCCGGCGCATGAGCCGGAAACGTTTTGCCCATTCCGGGCAGGCCGGCGGTCCGGCGAAAGCGCGTGATGCGCTGACCAAGGCCTATCTCAGGGTTTTCTCCGGGCAAGACGGCGAGATGGTGCTGGCCGATCTCGCGGCGACGACGGGCTATTACCGCCGCCCGTCCTATGGCGAATGGATGGCCCGGACCAGGACACCGAATGGCTTCGAACTGCACAGCGCGCTGAGCAACGCGCGCGCCGAAGTGGTGCAGCACATTATGGGGTTCCTGACGCTGGATGAGGCGCAGCTGGCGGCGCTGGAGAAGGCGGCGAGGCTGGAAAGCAAGTGATCCCTTCTCCCCTTGTGGGAGAAGGTGGATCGGCGCTTTAGCGCCGAGACGGATGAGGGGTGTTGGAAGAAATGAGAGGCTGGCTACCGAGTCACCGATCTGGACGAGGTGTGCGCCAAGCTAGAACACCCCTCATCCGGCCGCTTCGCGGCCACCTTCTCCCACAAGGGGAGAAGGGAAGACCAGCGCCGGCGCTACGCTCAATAATTGCCGTCGTAGTAGCGGTCGTCGCAAGGTGCGGTGTAGATGCGGCCGCTGTTGCGGTCCTGATAGCGGCAAAGCTGTTCGCCGCGCCGCTGCGGCGTGGTCGCACTGCCCACCACCGCACCCAGCAGGGCGCCGCTGGCTGCGCCGATGACGGTGCTCTTGGTATTGCCGCCGATCGCCTGACCGACGAGAGCGCCGCCGGCGCCGCCGATCAATGCGCCGGTTCCGGCTCTCTGCTGGCCTTCGGTCTGCGCACACCCTGCCAGCACGGCAGTCAGAAGCGCGGCGGCAATGGCTTTCTGCATGGTCATTTGGAGTCCTCCTTTAAAGCCTTGGGTCAATGCTTTGCCAAGTGCGGTCGCATTGCGGCGGAACAGGGGCACCATGCCTCACGAAATAAGACATGGTTTCTTTCGTCTTGACGGCCCAAGCCTCCGGCTGGGAAAAATCATGGTCAAACAAAAAGATCATAAAGATCATGGTTTAACAAGGCGATAGAGCCGGGCTCTATCGAAATGAATCAGGCTCCGGCCGTGACGAACCCCGCCTGCGGCGGGTCTAGCCAATCCCAAATCCCCAAGAATGGAGAATGCCATGACCCGAGGTCTTTCCCGGACGCTTTCCCGTGCCGCGGCCCGTGAGGCCGGCTTTGCCCCGCCCAAAGCCGGGCTTGCCGTCAGGACGAGCGGGCAGGGCGGCGCATATCGCACCGTCTTTTCGTTCAACGCCATGCAAGTGCCGGTCACCGATGCGCTTGCCTATGCCAGCCAGAAGCTTTTCGATTTTCTCGACGGCAAGGTGCGCATCAAGGGCGGCACCGCAAGGCTGCAATTCGCCGTGCTGACCACACGCGCCTCGACCATCAACGACAATGCGGCACTCACCTGGTCGCTCGGGTCGGCGGCGGCGTCGAGCGCCGCGCTCACAGGCACCATGGTCAACGTTCTGGCCGCGACCGGCCGCACGCTGGACGGCGCCGGTGCCGCGCTGTCGGCCGCCTCGGTCGCCGACGTGGCTGCGGCAGCGACGCTCGACGGCACGGTGACGCCGGTCGATCTTTACCTGAACCTCGCCTTCGCGACCGGCACCGACATCGACGCCGAGGGCACGCTCGCCATCACCGGCACGATCACGTTGCTGTGGGAGAACTGGGGCGATAATGCGTAGCGTTAATCTTCCCCCTTGAGGGGGAGATGTCGCCAAGGGCGACAGAGGGGGTCGGTGCGACTGGGCGCGACCTCAGCGACAGATGGAGGTTGGCGCTCCACGCGTTGGTACCCCCCTCTGGCCTGCCGGCCATCTCCCCCTCAAGGGGGGAGATACTGGGCTCCGCCGCCAGCTCCTATCATCAGCTTTAACCTTAACAAAGGAACATCTCATGACAGATATGGCAGACGCCGGGTCCGTGGTGGCGGCACCACCGGCGGGCAACCTTGCACGGCCACCGGCCAACGGGGACAACGGGTCAGCCCCGTCGGCCGGCAAGAGTTGGTTTGACGGTCTTTCCGAAGGCAACCGCAAGCTCGCTGAAACCAAGGGCTGGACCAAGCCTGAAAGCCTCGATCGGGTTTTCACGTCCTATGCGGAGCTGGAACGGCAACAGGGTGAGAGCCTGCGCGTTCCCGCGGCGGACGCACCTGGGGAAGACTGGGACAGGTTCCATGCCCTGCTTCCCCTGGCGATGCGTCCGCTGACGTCGCCTGACAAGGTCGAGTACAGGCGTCCCGACGGGCTCCCCGAAAACTTCGCCTATTCGGACGAGCTTGCCAACGCCTCCAAGGCGTGGGCGGTCGAGGCAGGCGCGACCCCAAAAGTCGCGCAGGCCTATCACGACAAGTTCGTGGGCTACATGGCCGAGCAGGCCAAGATGCAGCAAGAAACCCTGGCGCGTTCGGTCGAGACCACCCACGACGACTTGGTAAGGGACTGGGGACCGACCGACAGCGATGGCTTTCGCCAGAGGCTGGAGGTCGCCAACCGGGCGATGAAGAAGCTCGGCCTGGTCGATGCCTACAAGGCGAAAGGCATCCTTCTGCCTGACGGGGCGCTGACCGATCCGCAGATCGCCAAGGCGTTCCACGCCATCGGCGAGGCGATGTTCAGGGAAGACACGATCGACGGCGGCGCGGCTTTGAGTGGAGGCAACCCCTTCAAGCGCAACGCCGCCGGCGAACGCAACCTGACTGATATCTCAGCCCTCGTCAAAAGCGACCCCGCCCGCGCCCGGCGGCTGGCACGCGAGGCCGGCGAAAACCCCGATCTGTGGATGCCCAACAACCCCCTCTAAAGCTGTGTCGATATCCAGGTGATGCCGGCCTGCAAACGACGGCTTTCTGCGCTTCCGGTGCTCACGGACCCAAATGTCCGCTCCGCTCCAGTTCTCAAAAGCCACCTTGTTTGGTCGCTTCGCGCCCGTCTTCGACTCCGGCTCGGCCTGACCTGAATCTCAACACACCTTCTCCGCCAATCAACCCATGAAGGAAGACAAAAATGGCAGACGCCTACACCCGTATCGCGGACGCGATCGTTCCGTCCGTTTATGCACAATACTCGTTCGAGGAGCATGTCCAGTCGCTCGAGATCTATCAAGCCGGGATCCTGTTTTCCGACCCGGCCATCGCCTCGAAACTCTCGATGGGGGGCCGCTCCGTCGACATGCCCGGCTGGAAGGATCTCGGCAACGATCCGTCCGAGCCGGTCAATGACGATCCGACCGACTCGATCGAGATGAAGAAGATCGGCGCGCGCCGCGAGGTCGCTGCCCGCAATGTCCGCGCCCAGGCGTGGGGCATTCCGGACCTGACCTCGATCCTTGCCGGCGACGACCCGCAGAAGCTGATCGTGCGCCGCCAGACCGACTACTGGCAGCGTGCCAACAAGCTGACGCTGCTCGGCATCCTGAAAGGCGTGCTGGCCGATAACATCGCCAATGATGCGGGCGACCTCGTCCGCGTCACCGGTGCTTCCATCGTCGACACCGACATCATCGAGGCCGCCTATCTGATGGGCGACCGCGCCGACAAGTTCAAGACGATCTGGATGCATTCGAAGCAGATGAAGGCGCTGAAGCTCGCCGACCTCATCGACTATGTGCCGCCCTCCGAGCAGGGCGGGCCGCTGATCCCGTACTACATGGGCTTGCGGGCCGTCGTCGACGACGACATCCCGGTCGCGGCGGGCGTCTACACTGCATTCATGTTCAAGGACAAGGCGATCCTGTGGAACGAGCTGCCGGTCAACACCGAAGGCGGGCCGCTGGAGTTCGACCGCAAGCCGCGCCAGGGCCATGGCGGCGGCGTCACCGAAATGGTCGGCCGCCGGCACTTCGTCCCGCACGTTCCGGGCACGCGCTTCCTCGACGCCTCCTCGGCCGGCGAATTCGCCACTGACGCCGAGCTTGCGCTGGCGGCGAACTGGGACCGTACTGCGTCGAACGTCAAGAACATGACGTTCATCGCGCTGAAGACGACCGAGGCGTGATCGGACCGGAAGGGCGGGAGTATCAGATCTCCCGCCCCTTCCGGACGCCAGGTCGGCCAATGTAGCGAATTCCAGATTCACGCGCTGCGCTGCTCCAGAGTGAAACAAGTCTTGGGGGCTCGCAACATATTCATGTTGCACTTTAATCAATCGCCGTCACCAAACGGTTACACAAAAGGGCGATGCTGCCTTGTCTTGGCAAAGGAGGGTAACCATGAACATGACATATAAGGCGGTTCAGGAAGTGCTCCGAAAAGCGGGCGTTGTCATAAGCAAAAAGGGGGAAGTTCACCGTATAAACTTCTTCAGCGGCCTGGAAAACACCGCCTACTACACGACAAGTCTTCAAGACGCCCTGGACAAGGGTTTGGCGATGGGAAGAGGTGCCGGAAAGCTGCAAGCAAGCGCCTTTGCCAAGTCAGCCGAAGCAGGGCGGCGGATCTCGACGAGCGCACGCCTCGGCTGATGCCGCAGGAATTCAGGCCGCAAGTCATCGCCGCGTTGCGCGGCGACATCGTGAAACTGCAATAGCGACAATATCATCGTCTTTTCCTTGCTCGAACGAGCACAAGGGACTGAAAACACATCCCACGCCACCCGTTTCCTGACGGGTGGTTGGTATCGTGACGGGTTCCACGCACAAGACGTGCGAACGTTTTGCTCAAGCCCAAAATCACCAAATCCCCAGCCGCTACGAAGCGGCTTTTGCCGTGGGGCCGCCATGCCCTGCTTTTCCCGATCCATACTCACGGAGGCCTAAAACCATGGCCATCACCCCGCTCGACATCGCCAACATGGCGCTTGGCGTCCTCGACGAGGCGCCGATCGACAGCCTTGACCAGGATGTGAAAGCCGCGCGCTTGCTCAACCTGCATTTCGACCTGACGCGGGAGGCGGAACTGACGAAACACGCCTGGGTCTTCGCCATCCTGGCGGCCACGGTCGCCGGAGCCGACACTGGTAGCGGCGCGGGCACGCTGAACTTTGCCTATGAATTGCCCGTGGACTGCCTGCGCCCGTTGCCGCTGACCCACAATGGCGAGCCGGACGGCATGCCGATCTCGTGGCGCCAGGAAGCGGGGCTGATCTATTGCGACCAGCCCGGGCCGCGCCTCATCCGCTACGTCGCCAATCTCACCGATCCGAACGACTGGGACGCGCTGTTCACTGAGGTGCTGGTTGCAGCACTCGCCATCAAGATCGCGCATCCGCTGACCCACAAGGCGGGCATGATCGACATCGCCCGCGGTGCCTATGACCGGGCGCTCGATGCGGCGTTCCACACCAACGCCATCCAGCGAGGCGGCAGGCTTTCGACGTCGTCCTGGGCGATCCAGCGCGGCGACAACCGGTTTGCGCGCTGATGACGACGCTCTATCCGGTCCAGGACACATTCGTTCGTGGCGAGATCAGTCCGCGATTGCATGCGCGCGCCTCGCTCGATCTTTATCGGGCAGCGCTTTCCAAATGCGAGAATTTCGTCACCTTGCCGCATGGCGGCATCAGGAAGCGCGGCGGCACCATTTTCGTCGGCGAGGTAAAGAACGCGGCCAAGACAACGCGCGGCATCCCGTTCATCTTCTCCTCCGAGCAGGCCTACTGCCTGGAGTTCGGCGATTTCTATATCCGCGTCTATGCCTATGGCGCCCGCGTCGGCACGGTCGAGGTCGCTTCGCCCTATGCGGAAGCCGACCTCTTCGATCTCGCCTATGTGCAGTCTGCCGACCAGATGTGGATCAGCCACAAGGACTATCCACCGAAGGTGCTGACGCGCACCGCGCACACGACATGGACGCTGGAGGATTTCGAATTCCTCGACGGTCCCTATGACGACATCAACGAGACCGGCACGACGCTGACGCCAGCCGAGACCGGTCATCTGACGCCGGCCATGACTGGCAATACGACGCCAGGTGGGACGGTCTCGAATGCGGGCGGCGATCCCGACGCCTACCAGATGTTCGACCGCGACAGGGTCCAGAACATACTGATCGCCGGCGACTCGATCGGTTATATCCGCTACCGCAACGCGTCCGCCGCGCAGCGCGTCGTCGATGCCTACTGGATCACCGCGGCCAGCAAGGCGACGACCAATTTCGACTTCTTCACGGCCTGGGAAATCCAGGGTTCCAACGATGGAGCGAACTGGGTCACCCTGGACACCAGGACGGCGGAGACTGGCTGGTCGAACAGCGAGACAAGGTTCTACGAATTCACCAATTCGACAGCCTATGAATACCACCAGATCGTCTTCAGCGGCGGCGGCGGCGACGACGCAACGCACACACGCTGCGCCGAAATCGCCTTCCACATCAAGGCTTCGGACCAGACGCCATTCAACCTGACTGCTTCCTCGATCGTCGGCATCAATGGCGACGCCGGCTTCCAGTCAAGCGATGTCGGCCGCGCCATCCGGCTGCTGGGTTCGGACGGTCGCTGGCGCTGGGCCAGGATCACCAGCCGCACCAGCCCCACCGTCGTCAAGATCGTGCTCCACAACCATGCTCTGCCGAACCTGAGCCCGATCACCCGCTGGCGGCTCGGCACCTTCGTGCCGGGCAAATATGTCGAGACCGGCTCGCTCTACGAGGAACGGCTGGCCTTCAGCCGTAGATTCTCGGTCTATGCCTCGGCGACCGGCGACTTCGACAATTTTGCGCTCGGTGAAAAGGACGACGCCGCACTGGAATTCGTGCAGGCCGGCGGCGGCCAGGCCAACGACATCGTCTGGATCGCCGATTCCGACGGTGCGCTTTTGATCGGCACATCAGGCGGTGTCCGGGCGCTGTCGGGCTCCGGCATCGACGAGGCGCTGACACCGTCGTCGTTCAAGAACCGCAATTCGCGCACCTTCGGCTGCGCCCGCATCCGCCCGGTCGCCGCCGGGCAGTCGTTCCTCTATGTCACCCGCAGCCGCAAGTCGATCGCCGAGCTGGTGCAGACCTCGGTCAGCAAATTCACCTCCGACGATATCGGCCAGGTCTCCGAGCATATTCCCAAGCAAGGCGTCGTCGAGCTGGCGTTCCAGACCGACCCCGATCCGGTGCTGTGGTTCCCGCTCGAAAATGGCGAGCTCGGCGGCTACACGCACCAGCCGTCGCAGGATGTGCGCGGCATGCACCGGCATCGCCTCGGTGGCGGCTTTGCCGGTTCGGAATGGGCGATCGTTGAAAGTGCGGTTGTGACGCCAGGCCAGAACGGCGCCGACGATGTCTGGCTGTTCGTCAAGCGCACGCTCAGTGGCGTGACCAAGCGCACCATCGAGATCATGACGGCGCCGTTCGAATATGGCGGCCTCGACGACGCCTTTCAGGTCGATTGCGGCCTGACCTATTTGGGGGCCGCCGTCAACGCCATCTCCGGGCTCGATCATCTCGACGGCGAGAGCGTCGACGTGCTGGCCGGCGGCAAAGTCTATAAGGGCCTGCCCGTCGCTGCCGGCCAGGTGACGCTACCGGGCGGCGCCGTGGCCAGCAAATGGCAGGTCGGGCTCGGCTACCGCTGTGAGGCCAACACGCTGGAACTCGATGTCGGCGGGCGCGACGGCTCCATTGTCGGCCGCCGCAAGAAGATCGCCAAGGTGATGCTTTCGCTGCTTGAGACCGACATGTCGGGGCTCGAAGTGCAGTCCTCCCTGCGCGGCCGCTGGGAGAAGGTGCGCATGCCGAGCATTGTCGCGCCTGACGGCAGAGCCAGCCTGTTCACCGGCAATGTCGAGGTACCGATCGACGACAGCTGGGAAGGGCAGGGCAGAGTGAAGATCCGCCACGTCAACCCGACGCCCTGCACCATTCGGGCGTTCACGCCGGTTTTTGATGCCGAGCCTTAGGAACTGCTGATCTCCCCCCTTGAGGGGGAGATGTCGCCGAAGGCGACAGAGGGGGTCGCCGATCCACGCGGGACGACCCCCTCTGGCCTGCCAGCCATCTCCCCCTCGAGGGGGGAGATCACCCGCTCTGCCCTCCATCGCTTTCCCACAAGGAATTCCCCGTGACCCCATTCCCCCATGCCGAAGATCTCGGCAGGGCGCGGACGGCTGCCGATTTCGCTGCCGTCATCGCCTTGCTCGACACCGACCTCAACAATGCTGCCGCCCGCAAACAGGAGCTGGAACGGGCCGAGGATCGCGCGATCTTCGGCGACGGCGACTTGGGCGAGCTGCGCGCCGCGCTCACCGACTGCAATGCGGCAATCGCGCTGCTGGAGAAAACCGTCGAGGCGGCGAACAAGCGCCGCGCCGAAGCCGCCGAAAGGGAAGCGCGGGCCGACATCGTCGCCCTGGGCGACGAGATCAAGTCCAAGGCCGCTTCGCTCGGCGAGCGCTGGCGCACCGTCCACCGGCTGATCGAGCAACTGCGCCAGGAACTGTTCGAGGCCGACGCGCTCGTCCGCGCGATCGCCACTGCCAACGGCCTGTTCAACGCCGCCGGCGTTGCTGACCTCAAAATCAATCTGACCACCACCCGGCGCGCTGCCATGGCCGGACCGCACGCGGCCGTGCCTGCCCGTCTCAGTCGGCCAGCGGTTCAGGCCGACAGGCTGCTTCTGTCCTTCCTCAGCCCCGGCGGCGCGCTCGACCCGCGCCCGGCGCTCGGCGCGCCGGTCGAAGGTGTCAAAAGCAAATTCATTCCCGCCAGCGAACGAGGCTGACCATGTGCACACTTGCCCTTATCGGCACGGCTCTTTCGGTGGGCGGCGCGCTGGTCGAAGGCCAGCAGTCGAGGCAGATGGCCGACTACCAGGCCAAGGCCTATGAGCAGCAGGCGCAGGCCGAGGCTCAAAGCGCGGCCTTCGAACAGGGCCAGGAGCTTCACAAGCAGGACCTCTTGCTGTCGCAGGCGCGCGCCCAGGCGGGTGCCTCGGGCGTCGGCATCGCAGGCTCGCCGACTGAGGTGCTGGCCGCCAATGCAAGGCAGGGCCAGCTCGACATCAAGGCGATCCAATACGGCTCGCAGCTGCGCCAGAACAGCCTCACCACCCAGGCTGCGATCTCGCGCTTTTCCGGCAAGCAGGCGGTGACCGCCTCAATCTTCAAGGCCGGCGGCAATCTCGTCGATGGCCTCTCCAAAATCCAGGACCCGAGCGAGGGTTCGACCCCGACAGCATCGGCGCCGAACCGGGCCGTGATCTTTGGCAGTTCGGCACTCAACGATCCGTGGGCGGGGATGCGATAAATGGCGACCATTCCCCTCCAGCTCGCCCAGCGCCGGCTCGATACCGGCAACGTGGTTTCCTATCCCGGCGGCTCGCCGCTCGGCGCCGCCATGCAAGGCTTTGGCGACGAGCTCTCGGCCGTCGCCGAGCGGTATCGGCAGCAGAAAGAGCAGCAGGAAGCGTTCGATGCCGAGATCGTCCGCCGGCAGTTCGACGGGCAGATCGCGCAGGCCGAGAATGACGCGACCCAGAACGCGCCGGCAGACGGCAGCGGCCTGCATGACAGCATGTATGGCCAGGTCGATCCACGCACTGGCCAGGTGGTCAAGCCAGGCCTGTTTGACACGCTGTTCGACGGCATCCTGCCGAAAATACCCGAGAGTCAGCGCGCGAATTTTATCAAGCAGAAGGAAATCCTGCGCGCGGCCGGTTCGGCGCGCATCGCGGCGAAACAGGTTCAGCGCCGCCAGGACTATGAGCAAACCGAGCTCAGCACGGTGCTGGAAACCAACGCTACCGCCATCGCGCAGAGCGACCCGGACGATACCATCACATTCGAAGCGGCCCGGCAGGACGGGCTCAACCTGATCGACAAGATGGGGCTCGACCCGCAGATCAGGCAGCAGATCGTGAAAGACTGGTTCAGCACCACGGCAAAGGCCCGGTTCCAGGCGTTGATTGCCAAGGATCCCACGCGGGCCCTCGAAATGTTCGGCGTGGTGCAGCCAGCGAATTCCTCTGGCAGCGACATCACCCAAGTCGCCGGTGCCGCCAATGCATCGAGCGGTAGCTCCAGCGCGGTGGCTCTGAAGGGCGACGGGACTGGCACCGCACCCATCGACGCCATCACCTACCTGGCGCCCGGCGAAGTTGAAGCGCTACGCAATCAGGCCAACACGGCGAATGCCGCGCAACTCGTCGATGCCCGCGCCGAGGTGCAACTCGCAGAGCAGAATGCCCCGGCCGTCATCGCCACCACGGGCAAATATCCCGAGAAGAAGCCGACCGAGCAGGATTTCGTCAACATTTACGGTGCCGAAGAGGGCATCAGGCATTTCCAGAAATTCAACATTACGGCTGGCATTGCCGGTGCGGTCTTCGACATGCGCTCGGCGCCGAACCAAGCAATACATGCTGAGCTTCGGGATTTTGAACCCGGCCCAAACGGTTCGCCAGAAGAGCGCGAGCAATACGAGATAAAGGCCGGCGCCGTGCAATTGGTACTGGGTGCCAGACGCGCCGACCCCGTCGGCTATATCAGCCAACTATTCCAAGACAAGGCTCCCGACTGGAGGAAGGTCTCAACTCCGGACGACTACAAGACTGCCGTAACCTGGGCCGTCGCTGCCCAACAAGAGATGGGCTTCGACGGGATGCTGCCGCTGCCCTGGGCCGCAGCTGACCAACAGGCCGCGAAATATATCGACCAAAGCGTGCCGTTCGAAACGCGTCTTGCCGAGTTGAGTTCGATTGTCCTGGCGGTTCGTGACCCGGATGCACGCAAGGCGATGGCCGAACAGATTTCCTTGGCGGCGGAAGCCCAATGGCGAGCCAAGGTTGCCCAAGATCCGAACGTCACGTCAGAATTGTTGGAAGCCCAGGTTGCGGTGCTCAAGAATGGGCTGGCGTGGATCGGGGAACATCCGGCGCAGGCTCAGTACAGCACCATGCCGTGGCTACAGCAATTCGGCTTGGCGTTCTCGGATGTCGGTCGCCTCACGGCTAAGGGCGCGGCCGCCGGAGGTGCGGATGCGATCTCCGCCAAGCTGGACTCCGCTTTGTCGGGTGGGAATTACGAGGACCTTCTCAAAAATGAGCGGGCCGAGACCGAGGACGCCGAGGACCGGGCCGGCTCGGCCGGTTGGGCAGCCGAGGCCTTCGGCGCCGGCTTGAGCGGATATGGCCTGGTAAAGGGCGCAATCGGTTTGCTAGGCCGGGCAGGCATCGGCGCGGCGGCGGAGACCGGCTTGACCGGCATTGCCGCCCGAACCGGCGTAGGGGGCGTGGCGGGTGGCGCTTATGGCGGGGCATACGCCTTCAACACAGGCTAGAACGTTCCGTGGGGGATTGCCAACGGCGCGCTTTGGGGCGCTGGCGGCAATCTCCTTGCCGAGGGGCTCGGTGCAATTGGCAGCCAGGTGGTGGCAAGGCTCACCGGTCGGCCCGCCGATGTTGATCCTGCCGCAAGCCCGGAACCTACAAATTCTCTGGTTTCGGAGGCTGTTCCAGAGCCGCTCACAATGGAGGGCGAGGGCGTCGCCGGCGGCGGCAGCCACATCGCCGTTGGTGATGACTTGCGCATGCGCTACATGCGAAAATGGAATGATGCGCAACGAGAAGCAGCAAGCCTCAAAGCCCAGCGGCTGACTGATCGTGAGACCTCTGTAAACCATCACTCGGTTCGGGATTCGAAACCGGCTCGCCGCAGGTATATTGAGGCTGGCAACGAGGTCGCGCCTAACGAGGACGTCGATCATATAGTTGATTTGCAATTAAATGGGCAAGAAACACTATCTAACTTTAGCGGCCTAGATCTGAGCGTGAATCGGAGTTTTGGCGCCCAGATAAAGAACCAAATCAAGAATCTCCCTCACGGGACGAGAATCAACAAAGTGACGATTGGAGATCGCTAGTGTTTGAGAGGTTCATTCGAAACTTTCCAATGGACGGCAGGTTACCGACCGACAGTGGCAATTTCCCGTTGGATTCGAAAATCCGCGGATTGAGCGAGTTGCTCTCCAGTTTCGGCGGTGCTTCGTTCAAGCATGGTCTGTACCGCATCATTCGTGCGTCAGAGGTGGCGGATTGGAATGAACGTGTCTGCCTGGGTTTCCCTAAATTCACTGGGCGGATCACCTGCTTTGGTTACGATTGGCAGGGGACCGCATTCGCGACCGATACGTGGCGGCTAGAGCAGGGGGAACCAGGTGTCGTGATGTTCGAACCGGGCACGGGACAGGCCCTTCAGATACCTGCCAATATCCGGACCTTCCACGAAGTCGAACTTATGGAGGACGAAGAGGCAGCGCTGGCCGCCAACATGTACGCAGATTGGCGGGGCGCGGGCGGCGCCGAGCCTGCGTATAACCAATGCATAGGCTATAAAGAACCGCTATTTCTGAACGGCAAGGACGAAATCGAAAATCTGGAACTATCGGACTTGGAGATCTATTGGCACTTCATGGGCCAACTGATAGTTCAAGTTAAAGACCTGCCACCGGGAACACCCGTTCGTATCAACCTTAGCTAACGACAAGGTCCGGGTGGCAGATGACCACCGAGTTGTTTGAGATGTTGCCCCGAAAATTCTGTGGGCTCTAAGGTGCAATCTTGTTCGGGCCTCCATTGCATTGACCGTAGCTGAACCTTTGCAACGTTGGGAAATCCTAGGAAATAACATGAACACTGCCATCCCAGACCTAAGCAGCGTCACTCGCCTGCCGTCGACCGACAAAAGCACAGGCGATGAAGAGCTTGATGCTGCACGTCGGGAAGCCCGGAAATATCTTGAATTCTATGATTGGGTTTCAGCCATCAAAGCTGAATACTTCGGATACGGCGCCGATGGCATAATCTACATTTTTTTGTTCGAGATCGTGCCCGGCAGACCCGATGTGGCTCAGTGGATATGGGTGATCGTTGGCGATGTGCCTCCAACATATATACCTTGTGACGACGCCAAGAATCCCTATGACGCGCTGGACGGATATATAGGCGCCATGGAAGAATGGGTTGAAGCCGCGCGGCAGGGGAAGTCGGTGGCGAAGTTGATCCCTGTCAATGTGCCGGCGAATCCCGCTACGCTGAAATGTTGGGCAGCCGTCTCAAATTCCTCGACGAAAAGGTTCTGCCGGAACTTCGAGAGTGATGTACTGGGCTCGCCGACAAGCGCGGCCAATCGTGCGCGCACCGGCCGGTGGTCTGATTATGGTCATGATGGTAGCCTATGGCGTGCCGCAGGCTCGGATGTTGCGCGAGCTGGTAGTTCCCTGTCGGGACCATGTCAGGCGAGCCAGACTTTTCAGATGAAGGACTGACCTATCTTGTTACGCGTAGACTCTTTTCCGATCATGGCAAGGATCGTTTTTCTGGTCACGTTGACCGGCGTTCTCCTGCTTGCTCTTCTGCCGGTGCGGTTCCTGCCGGATCTCGGCATGGCGGTCACGTTTCATGACGACAAGCTCAACCACGCCATCGCCTTCGTCGTGCTGGCGGCCTTGGGAAGCCTCGGCTGGCCGGAACACAAGGCAAGGCTGGTTGTTCTCCTCGCTTTGACCGGCGCGGCGATCGAGGTTCTTCAAGGCGTGCAACTGATAGGGCGCGATATGGATGTGCTCGACTGGGTTGCCGACTGCGCCGGCATGGCGTGCGGGCTGACAATCGCAGGCTGGACAAAGAGGCGCGTTGGCAGATTGATATAAACCGCAGCGGACACCCCGGCTAAGCCAGCTACGTTTCTTCCGCGCCCCAAGGGCCGGAACCTTCCCCCGATACGCCATGGACCGCACGTCCCGTGGGCGAAATCTCAGAACACTTTCCAGCCTCGCTTTCGCGGGGCTTTTTTCATGGAGCAAGCCTGATGGCCCGACCTGCAACTGCCGCCGTTCGACTTCTGACCGGCGAACGCGAACCCGTGCGTCTGGCGACCACGGTCAATGTCATCCTCTACGGCCTGCAGACCATCGACGATGTGCCGGCGGCGGTCGGCGACCGGGTGCTGGTCAAGGACCAGGCCGACCCGACGCAGAACGGCATCTACACGGTGAGCGAAGGCGGATGGTTCCGCGCCGCCGACGCCCGCACCGCCCGCACCCTGCAGAAGGGAACGACGGTTCACACGCAGGTCGGGTCAGCCAATTCCGACCGGGTGTTCCAGTTTACGGCGGACGAGCCGGTCGTGGGCACCGATGCCATTGCGATTATCCCGTTTGTGCCGCCCGACATTTCTGACGTTGTCGATGAGGTCGAAGCGCTGCGCGATGAAACGCAGGTGCTGAAGGATGCCACTGAGGCCAGTGCCGGCCAGGTAGCCGCCAGCGCGTCCACCTCCGCCGCCAATGCCGGACAAACCGCCGCCGATGTCGTCACTACCGCGGCCAATCTGGCCAGCGCCCAGGCGGCGCGCGATGCGTCTTTGTATGGCAAGGGCATCTTTCCGACGATCGCGGCGGCGATCGGCCTTGGCGTTGTTGGCAACGGCGCGATCACTACGGGCTCCGGCGGCACTGATGGTGCCTTCGACCTGGCGTTTACCGGCGGCGCCGGTTCGGGTGCCGCCGGGCGGTTCGTGGTCGCCGGCGGCGCCCTGACGCAGATCCTGGTCACAGCGCCGGGCTTCTACACAGTGGCGCCGAGCTTCAATTTCGCGGCATCGGCGGGGTTGGCAGGCGCAAGTGCGGCGGCGGTCCTGGGCCGGAATGTCGGCGTTGGCGAATATTTCTGGACGCCAGTCACGGCGAGGGAGCTCGGACTTTACCAAGTGGCGGCAGGGCCGGTTGCGACCGAGACTGGCTTGGTGTCGACGCCGGCCGATATCGCCGCCCTGATCGGGTCGCAAAAGGCCGGTCCCGTCGCCATTACCGGTGCGGGAACGGCCGTCAGCAACCCAAGCGTTTACTTTTGGCCGCTCTCTCTGAAGACCGTTGACCAGTATCTGACGGCTCTAGAGACTGGCATGGGGACGGTCGGCATTTTGAACGTGGTCATAGCCCATGTTGAAGGTGACGGCACGCTTACGAAGGTCTCCGAGCAAGAGGTCATTGTCGCGACCGGCGTTTCAACTCTCAGCGGGCTTTCAATCTTGAAGCCGGCCGGCAGTGTTGTAGGCGTCCAGTGGATTTCCGGCACCTGGTATTATACGCTGGGGACAATTCCGAATGGCGAAAGCGAGTGGTTCACGGCCGCTGTCCCGACAGTGAGTACGGCAAAATCGGTCGGTTTCACCAATGGCCCACAATGGAAAGCTACATTTGCGGGCGAAGTTTCCGCCAAGGCACGGACGGCCTATGCTTCGATTTCCGGACTCGAAGAGACGGTGGGTGCAGAGCAGGTGATTGGTTGGCCGGCCTTGGTCAACACCGGGACGAATACGCCGGCAAATTACAGCGTCGTTTTCCAAACTCCGGCAGAAGCCGATGGCTACATCACCGATGTCGACGTTGGCGCAAGCGGACCCGGAACTGCCAACATTCACGTAATCCAGTACAATGGCGACCCGACCGTCGACGTGATCAGCACCCATCAGATCACGCTGGCCAATGGTATGAGCAAAATCCCTCTCAGCATCCCGATTGCAGCGGGGCAGTATCCGGCGATCAGCGGCGGCGGTTACAAGTTTCAAAACAGCGTCAATCCGCAGGGCATCCCCGTATGGATCAGGGCCGGCGCGCTGTCGAACGGCGCGACGGTGGCCTCATCCACCCAGCACCGCTATGAGGTGGCCTTCACGATCAAGACTGGGCTTATTGCCGACGTCTCACGGGCTCTGACCGGCGGAGGGGAGAACACGGGGCTGGCTCTGCTGGCGGACGCCGACCCAAATGGTGTCGTTGATGCGACAGCAATTTTTGCCGCCGCTGCGGCCGCGCATCCATATCCCTATGTGCCGCCCGGCAGTTTCGCCTTGACGGCCATGCCTGCGTCCGGAAACGGGTTCAATGGACCGGGCAAGCCTATAGTGAACGGCGAGAGGTTCTTCATTTCGCCTAAGCCATCACTTTACAACCTCTATGACGGCTTCCGCACTAAGATGGCGGAGCATATCGCTAACAATGATGTGCTCTGCCTGATCGCCGATAGCATTGGTCATTGGGCGCTGGCCAGCAACGGCCCGGCGCACTGGTTCAATCTCGTTACCCGCTTCGCCAACCTCGGCATCGCGGCCGATGAACCGGGCATGACGGCGCTCCGGCCAAGCTCCACGTACACCCCGGATTTCTATGGCGTTACGACCAGCGGAATCGTCTCGACGGGAACGCGTGGGCCGCTCGGCGAAAGCATCATCCTTGCGGATGGCGCGTCCCTGGCGTTCACGGGAGCTTATGAACAGGTCGACGTCCACTACACCCAGGACGCCGGTCAAGGTTCGCTCGCCTTCGCCTTTAACGGCGACGCAGCCTACAAGATTGTGAACGCTGCCGGCGCCCTGGCGCTCGATCAATATTCCGGCCCGTCCCTGACAGGGCAGGCTGCGAGCGGGAATTATACGCTCACGGCCGTAGGCGGACCTGTGGAGATCACGGGGGTTATCCGGCTCGGCATCAAGGCGGCCGGCTCGCGCCCGCGCCTGCGCACGTTGCGCGCCGCGCACGGAAGTTATACCTTCGCGTCCTTCAACGCGCCGCGCCTTGCCTCGACCATCGCTCAATGCGGGTATGCTGGCGGCAAGATTGTGCCTGTCCTCGCCCTGGGCATCAACGATAGTTTCGGCACGCCGCCGGCTACGATTTCGGCTAACATCACTTCGATCATCAACACTTTGGAAGCGGCCTCGGCGCCCCGCATCATTGTCATGCCGCCGACGCGGCCATCATCTTCGTGGAACGGCAGCTATACGGGTGGCCGAACCTACGATGCAGCGCTTGGCGCGATTCGCCAAACCTACCGGTCGCGAAATGTGCTGACGATCCCGATCGACGGGTTCGATTACATCAATTCAGGAGCCTATCAAGAGGGCCTGCACTACAACGATGCCGGCCACTATGGCAACGCGCTGCGCTTCGTCGAATACGTCGCGGAGAGGGGATAGCCGATGCCACTCGCAATTCGACGCAAGGGTAAAGTGATCGCGACGCTCGAAGAAGGTGAGGAATGGGTGATCGTCGGCAAGAAAATTCTGTTTACCAAGCCCAGTGACCCGACTCATTGTCGAGAAATCACAATGCCTAAGGACGATGCCGAAGGTCTCGTCGAAATGTGGCTTGGTGGCTCCTAGTCCGTACTGGACGCGGTTCGCGCGCTATGGCACGGTCGGGTTGGCGGGGGCGATCCTTAGGAGGATTTGTCGATGGCGGACGCCGGCAGCATTATAGCGATCTATGATGATTACTACGCAGATGGCAAAGTAGCTGCGAAACGCGAAATTGCTTCGCAGCAGTCAGTCGGTCATATCGAAGCGATCCTCCAGGGGAAGACCTTCGAAAAGATCCTTGATATTGGGGCCGGTGAAGGAGCTGTGCTGGACAAACTCAACAAGCGAAATCTGGCAAAGACACTCGGAGCGGTCGAGATTTCGACCTCGGGTATTGAGGCCATCAAGGCACGGAAAATCCCTAGTCTGAAGAGCCTCGATGTTTTTGACGGCTACCACATTCCGCACTCCGACAAGTCGTTCGATCTGGGGTTGGCGATCCACGTCGTCGAGCACGTCGAACACGAACGTTTGTTCTTGGCAGAGGCGGCGAGGGTCTGCAAAAAGCTCTATATCGAGGTCCCACTGGAGCATACGCGAAGGCTAGACCGCGCCATCCGCATGTCGGGGCCGTCTGGGCATATCAACTTCTATACCACCCTATCATTCGAAAACCTGCTCAAGACCTCCGGACTGGCGGTCGAGCGGCTTAAAGTCTTTCCTCATGATCTCGCCTATGAGCAACACTTGGCAGGTCGTACAAAAGGATGGCTGAAGTACAAGGTGCGGACAGAGTTCCTGAAAATTGCGCCTAAAGCCGCAATGCGCAGTGTCGCTTACATGGCCGGAGCTCTGTGCTCAAGCCACTGATCGAGCCACTGGGTCGCCGATTTGCCTGGCAGGGTTGCCGCCAACCATGGTGAAGGGCGCCACATCTTTTGTTACTACCGATCCGGCGCCGACGACTGCGCCCTTGCCGATCGTCACACCTTTCAGAATAACGGTGTTGAAGCCAATAAAGACGTTGTCTTCAATTCTCACCGGCGCGATGGTGATGTTCGACCAGTCCTTCTTTCCCTGATGCCAGTCGGCGACATCGGCCTTCCGATTCTGCCATCCTGTCGCATGCGAGTTGTGATCTACGACCGTGGTGCCCCAGCTTATGATCACGTCATTACCGATTTCGATGCGCTCGGCCGCGACGAGGTGGCTCTTGCCGATGTAGCTGCGCTGGCCGACGGTGATCTTTGCGTCGGGCCGGTCAAAGGAAAAAGCGCAGTGGAGGATACATTCCTCGCCGATCGCATGATGGCCGCGCCGTGCGGTGCGAATGCTTTGGATACTCATCTTCGCGCCGGCGCCGGCGTTGATGCCAGCTAGGCGATACATGAACCGTGGAACGAACGGCATCTCAGTTTCGCCCGAAACGCGATTTCGGCAACCTTTCGGCGATAAGCTGCGATCCCGCGAAGAATCGGAAATGGGCCGAAAAGCGCTTGAGGCTTTGTGCTACCGGCTGGTCAGTACGCATCACTATCATTAGGCTGCCCACGTTTCTGCCGCTATTTGCGGCAAGCGGCGGCGCTTTGCAAGCGCGATAGTCCCGCGTTCACGCTCTAATACGTTTGGCTTAACAGTGTCTCTGATTGGAGAGCCTGCGCAGTTGGCGTTCGCCATTCGCACGGACTTGCATATCGATCGCGACTCTGATCGAGACGCCCTTCAAAATTGCCGAAGAGAATTCTCTCGCTCCGAAGAAGAGCCCCCTGCGTAGTCGCCAGGCGCAAAAATCCAACGGAACGTTCTGGAAAGAACGTAGCGGGTGACGCCGGATCGGCTGGGCTATACCGGATGAGTGGTCCGGTAACTTTATCAACGGCGCCGAGGCCGTAGCGGCGCTAAATACGCAGGCGAATGGCGCAACAGCTATTGATGGTTGTCTTGCGGCCTGTTGTGAGGCTGGCTGTTCGACCACCAGATAAAATACAGCGAACCTATCTTCATGACCGGCACGCGGCGCTCGCGTTCGCGCACCCGCAACTCGCGATAAACTTTCATCTTCAGGGTGCCGCCCGGCAATTTGATACGCACTGCCATCGGTTCAACTCCCGCCGTGCAACGCAACGATGATGTGCAATGCAGCAATTAGAGAACTTCCCCCAGGGAAGAGTCAACAGCCGATAGGCAAGTTCTTTGACTATTTCCGGAAGGATTTGAGCGCAGGCGCCCGATGACGGTCCAGGGTGTCAACGCATTGCCTGGGGCCGGTCAGGATCGTCCGGTGCACCCGGCTGGCCGTTCAAAGGACGCTGGCGGTTCGACCACCAGGTAAAATACAGCGAACCCATCTTCAGAACCGGTACGCGGCGGGCGCGCTCGCGCTCGCGCAATTCCCGATACACCTTCATCTTCAAGGTGCCGCCCGGCAACTTGATACGAACCGTCATCAGCCCAATCCCAATTGTGCAGTGCAGCAATTAGAGAGCTTCCGCAGCGGAATAGTCAATGGCCGGTCGTTGACTATTTCTGGGGCTATTTCTGCAACTGGTTCCAGATGGGTCCGGGTCGCAGGCTCGGGATCATTGTTTTGGTGGGCGCCCAGACGGCGACATGCTGCTCGGCCACCAGACGATGAAGTACTTTCCGACCTGCCAGACCGGGACTTCGCGCTTCTGCTCGCGGCGGCGAAGCTCGTCCCTTTTCTTGATCTTCAACGTCCCGCCCGGAAGCCTGATCCTTATTGTCACGTGCCCTCCCGCACCCTGTGTCCCACAAGGTACGAACGGTTGATGGGAGCAGTTTCATCCCGGCTAAGCAATTTCGGTTGAGGTGGCAAGACGGATCGAGCTGTTCTCAGATGGTCGACACCGTCACTTGAAGAACTCCGCCATGCCCCGGATGGCCAGGAACGCATAGAGGATTGGCCCCGCGACCACCCCGCAATAGAGGCAGAAGATCGCTGCCAAAGCCACAAGCAACGGCTTGTCGCGGCCGACCGCGCATAGCTCGGCCTTCACCGTCCAGCGCGCTGCGGCCGTTCCGTCATCTTGCGACATGGGCCCATCCTCCCCTTTGGGCTCATCTCACACAATCGCTTGCAAACATCAACCTGCCCGCGAGGGCGGAAAGGAAACCCATGGACACCACGTTCAAGGGCGCCGCCAGGCGCCTTCACCGATCTCGATCTGCCGAGGCTTGGCGCCAGGATCGGCGTCGGCGAGGATGAGATCCATGCCTTCCTCGATGTCGAGACCAGCGGGCATGGCTTCGACGCCCAGGGCCGGCCGATCATCCTGTTCGAGCCGCATGTCTTTTTTCGCAACCTGTCGGGGACGGCGCGGGCACATGCTGTCGCGGCTGGCCTTGCCTATGTCAGGTGGGGCGAAAAGCCGTATCCCCGGGACAGCTATCCGCGCCTGAAAGCCGCCTGCGCGATCGACGAGACGGCGGCGCTCAGATCGGCGTCATGGGGTCTCGGCCAGGTTCTCGGCGAGAATTTCAAGGCGGCCGGCTTCCTCACCGTGCAGGCCATGGTCGAAGCCATGATGGAGGACGAGGCGCTGCAGCTGGCGGCGGCGGTCAATTTCATTGCCGCGAACCGGCTCGACGACAAATTGCGCAAGCATGATTGGGCCGGCTTTGCCAAGGGCTACAACGGCGCGTCCTACAGGAAGAACGCCTATGACACCCGGCTTGCCGACGCGTTCCGCAAATGGTCTGGGATCAAGGACACGCCGTGGCCGCCCGCTGCCCCAGCGCAGCCTCCAGCGCCTGTCCCGATCCCACAGGCTCCACAACCGGAAGGTCCCACGCCTTCGGCTCCGAAGGCAGAGCCGGGCAAGGCTGGAGTCCGGCCCTGGGCCGTAGTCGTGGCCTCCTTGGTCGCCGCAATCCTTCCCTTGTTTCGAAAGGTCCCCTCTTTGTTTCGAAAGGCAAAGCCATGAAGTGGTTCAATACGAATGCCGCACACAATCTGATCAATGTGCTGATCCTGCTGCTCACCAGCTTGGTCGGCTTCGACTGGACGATGTTCGGCATCGACGCCGCCCTGGCGCTCAAGATCGCCGGGGTGCTGACCCTGCTCAAGATCCTGATGAATGTCGTCCGCGACGGCGTCGCCGGCCTCGTCAAAAAGCAACCCGCCGTGGAGGGCAATTGAGATGTGGGTGCTTTCCATGCTG
>NZ_RZTJ01000013.1:42778-169425 GCF_003997065.1 Mesorhizobium sp. M6A.T.Ce.TU.016.01.1.1
GAGCGCGCTCGCCGGCAACAACGCGATCATGGCGATCTTCGCCGCGCTGGTCGGCGGCGTCGGGCTCTATGTCGCCGGAGGCGTCAGCCAGGCCAAGAAGGATGCGGCCAGGCGAGTGGCGGAAGAGCTCGCCGCCGCGCAGGATCGCCTCGAAATGGGCCGCGAGGCGACCGATGCCGAACGCGCGGCGCGCGACCTGCCGGACGAAGCGGCACGGCGGGAGGCGATGCGATGGGCAAAGCACTGATCCTCTGCCTGTTGCTCGCCGGATGCACAACGCCGGTTTCGCCGGCGCGTCAGGTCTGGTGCGAACACAACCAGCAGCGCCGTCCGTCGGTGGCGGTCGTCGCAGCCATGACGCGACCCGAGCTCGACGAGGTGAATGCCTACAACGGGAAGGGCGCCAGATGGTGCGGGTGGAAGCCATGATACAGGAGCTTCTCGATGCTCTCGGCATCAAGGCGCCGGTGGTGGTCGCCGGCCTTTCCGGCGGCATCTTGCGAGCCTTGTCACGCCACCGCTACAAGGTTCGCGAGATGGTGGCGTCGCCGATCTGCGGCGCGCTGGCGGCGGCCTACCTGACATTGCCAGTGGTGCACTACTTCCGCGCCACCGGCCTGCCGATTCCGTCGCCTGACGACGACACCACGACGCTGGCCGCGGCGTTCCTCATCGGCGTCTCGGCGATGTGGATCTCGGACATCGTCTTCGAGGTGGTGGTGAGGCGGTTCAAGCCGGGGAAGGAGGAGTGATTGCGCCTGTCTTATTGCGCCGCGGTAAACAGTCTCCCGCGGGAGATACCGCTCGGGGTGAAGATTGCGGAACCACGGGCGAAGGTGCGCGTTAGGCACGACCCTTGTGAGGATGTACCCATGCCAGCTCGCCCAATCGTCTCGACAGCCGCAGCGATCCTGCTCGCCGCCACAAGCATGGCTTACGCCCGGCCGGATGCGCGCACCATGACATGCGAACAGACGCAACTTCTGATCCAGAGCCGGCGTGCAGTCGTCCTGACCACCGGCCGCAACACCTATGATCGATATGTCCGCCAATTCGGCAATGAATGCGACTGGCCCGAAGTGCCTGTCACCTCCTATATCCGGACGCGTGACGGTCAATGTCGTGTCCATCGATGCGAGGAACCGGTCTTCGATTTCCCGGACTGAGAAGCAGCCGGCGCTCGATCCAAGGTTTTTCGTGTGAAGCCGCGGGACCGGATGCCCTAGAAGCCGAAGAATTGCCGGCCGACCAGATACCCCAGCGCGACGACCGCCAGGGGAAACAAGGCCGGCGCCAGCCGGCTGAGCACGGAGTTCCTTGCCGGTTCCTTTGGGGCGTTCCTGACGGCGTTTCCGAGGTTCTTGGTCATGATCTCGCTATAGTAGCAATCGCTGATTAACGATTCCTCAACATGCCGCGCCCGCCCCGGAAACGGGGCGGTTTTTTTGCGTCTTCAACGGATGTCATCCGCATTGCCGCTCAAAACTATCGTGTCGGTCGAATAGCACGGAGCTCATGAATTTGCGGGCGTTTCCTGAACCAGCATGGGGCTGGGCGCGTTGCCGCATGCGGGAACCAATCGCCGCCCACTGCTTTGGCTAGGAGATGGTCCTTCGCAGGAAAGGAGTTCGATATGAAACCTTTCGCACTCTTGCCGAGCATGTTGATGCTGGGCGCACTGGCGTTGGCGGCGCCGGTTGCCGCCCAGACGGATAACCAGACACCCGACCAGGCGCCCGCCGGCCCTTGCCAGGCCGAACCGCAGAACGGTCAGCAGCAGAAGCCGCCGGCCATCAACAACAGCCTGACTGAGATGCTTGATCCCTGCAACGGCGTGCTGCAGCCGCCGCCGACGGGCGATCAGGGCATGGCCGCACCGCCGCCGGACGAAGGCAGGACGCCGGTGATCAAGCCCGGCGAGGTGCCGGCGCAGCCGCCGAAACAATAGGCCGCGCTCGCCGTCTCGCGGCGGTTCGCAGGCTTTTTCGCTTGCGGCCCGGAACATTAGTTCTTGCTAATTGTTCTTGTCGAAGCAGTCGATATCACCCCCCTCCGGTATCGCTGCTGATCGGGAGATCCGATCGGCCCGCGTGCCTGCGGACAGGAACGCGGGCCACTGCGATTTCTCGCAGCAACGCATCAAGGCTGCGCCAATGCGGCGATCGATTAGCGGCCGCTCACGGAACAAGAAGGTTGCGTGGGCGTTTTGCAATCTGGGCTTGCCGTTCCTGACTGTGGAAGGCGGAGTCCGCAAACCAGACAGGAGAAGACGATGAAAATCCACCTTGTTCCTGCCGCCGCCGGGCTGGTTCTGCTCGCCGGTGTCGGCGTGGCCACCGCAGACCAGGTGATTATCACGCCCGAGCAGCAGACGGTCGTCCGCGAATACGTGCAGAGGCACCCGCTGGCGTCGATCAGCCTTCTGGGAGTGGAGCTCAATGTCGGTTCCACCTTGCCCGACACGGTTGAGCTTCATCCGATCGACGTTCCCGACATGGAATACAGATACGTGGTCGTCGACGATCGCACCGTGCTGGTCGATCCCGGCACCCGCAGGATCGTGCAGGTCATCGACTGACCTTCACCCGCCGCTCTCTCGGGAAGACGCAAGAGGGAGCGGCGGCTCGCCGGCAGGCAGCCGGCTGTTGATCGTCTTGTCGCGGGAAGGAGCCATTTCCATGTTGCCGCATGTCGAGTCTTCCAATGTCAATGTGGCCGCATCTGTCGACAAATTGCTTGCTGAACGGGGCACTGCCCTGTTGTCGATGAAGGAGTTGATTGCAGCGGTGCGTGAGCGAACTGGAACGGAGCGCTCGGACGCGGATCTGGCGGGGCTGATCACCAAGAAGGCAGCACTCCTCGGTGTCGCGGTTCTATCCGACTAGGGCTGAAGCCGCTCAAGACGCCGATCGAAATTTCAGCTAAAACAGTTGTCGCTCACGGATTCGAGCCGATGGAGGCAACAGTGACGGACGACAGGCAAGAACGCATTCGTCAGCGGGCCCACGCGATCTGGGAACAAGCCGGCCGGCCCGACGGTGCGCATCAGCAGCACTGGGACCAGGCCACAGCCGAGATGGACGGTGAGGACAGCAAGCCGAAAGCGAAGGCGGCTCGGCCGAAGGGACCGGCGGCCGCCAAGCCCAAGGATAGCACGGCCAAGGATAGCAAGCCCAAGGGCACTAAGCCAAAGGCTGCCCGGCCGCGCAAGGCTTCAGCGAGCTAGAACATATAGCGCTTCGGCCGCGAGACGAAGCTCTGTCCGTGCCGCGGCCGAAAAGCGTGAGTTCCCGAAATCGATCTCGGTTACTTGCCGCAGTGATTGTCGTTGACGGTCGGTGAAACCGTGCCGGGAGCCTTGTTCGTTGCATCGGGCATCGCGCCCTGCGGGCCTATAGGGCAGTTCTGATCGGCATTGGAATTCAAGCCATCAGGGCCCGCAATAATGCTACCAGTAATCCCGGGATCGACAGTATCCGGTTCGGCCAGGTTCGGATCAATCGGGGCCGGGTCGGTGACGACGCTTCTGTCGCTGCCGGTACCCATGTCAGCGTCTGGGTCGCTGGCATTCTGGGCCATCGCAGAGGTCGCCAGACCAGCGGCGAGTAAGGACGCTGCGAGAATTTTCGTAAGCATAGCTTGTCTCCATTTGTCTCCATTTTTTCGATTGTCGCCGCATTTGCGACTATGGAAAAAACCGCTCGGGGGTGGTGAAGGTTCCCATAAAATTCCGGCCTGCGACGAACCGTTCGTGATCAGCAGGGCGATCTTGCCCGGCATGGAGGACGCCAGGGAACTCAACAAGCGTGCCGGCCATGAGCCGTTGACATGACGGCCACGTCACAGTATTGAACAGGACTATACAGGTCCACTGAACAGGTATTCCATGGCGCGTCGCACGGCTCTGTCATCTCCCGGAACGGGCAAGCCCGAACGGATCGCCACCGTCCTCGAGCACGAGATCCGCTCCGGCGTGCTCGGTTTCGGCGACCGCCTGCAGAGCGAGAACGAACTCGTCCAGCGCTTCTCCGTCAGCCGCAACACCATCCGCAAAGGTCTTGAGGAGTTGTCGAGCCGTGGGCTGATCACCACCAAGGTCGGCATCGGCTCGTTCGTCACCTTCGACGGCATGCCGGTCGACGACGCCGTTGGCTGGTCGCGCGCGCTGGCCAATGCCGGCGCCAATGCCGAGACGCGCACGCTCAGGCTCGAAGTCATGCAGGATGCCGAGCTCGCCGCCAGGCTGGGCGTCGAAAGCCCGTTCTTCATCGCCGTCGACCGGGTGCGCTCCAACGCCGATGACGGCCACGCCATCTCGATCGAGCGCAGCCGCCTGCCGCTGTCACCCGAACTGGAGGACGTGCCGTTGCGCGGCCTGCGCGAGGGCTCGCTGCACCAGACACTGCGCGGGGCGGGGCTTGTCCCCGACCATGGCGAGGAATGGGTCGATATCGAGATGCTGAGCGCCGAGGACGCGGCCATTCTCGACTGCGCGCCCGGCGCGCCGTTCCTGCGCACGCGGCGGTTGACGCGCGCCGCCGATGGCCGCGCCATCGAATATGTCACCAGCCTGCTCAATCCGGCGCATTTCGCCCTTCACCTGGAGTTCTGAGCATGGACGCCGCCGAGGCGATCGACCGAGCGATGGGGGCGCTTATCGGCGGTGCGCTGGGCGATGCGCTCGGCATGCCGACGCAGCTGCTGTCGCCGGCCCGCATCGCCGAGCTCTACGGCAATGTCGAGGATTTCGTTGCGCCCGTCGTCGACCATCCGGTATCGAAAGGCTTGGTCGCCGGCACTGTCACCGACGACACCGAACAGGCGCTGCTGCTCGGCCGTATCCTGGTTGTTTCAGGCGATAGCTTCGACCATACGCGCTGGGTCAACGCACTGCTCGACTGGGAGCGCGACGTGAAGGCGCGCGGCAGCTACGATCTGCTCGGACCTTCGACCAAGCGCGCCATCGATGCCATCAATGACGGCGTGCCGGCTGAGGAGGCCGGAAGCGGCGGTGACACCAATGGCGCGGCCATGCGCATCGCGCCGGTCGGCATCATGATGCCAGCCGAGCCGCTCGACGCGCTGGTCGCCAAGGTCGCCGAAACCTGCCGCGCCACGCACAACACCTCGATCGCCATCGCCTCGGCCGCTGCCGTCGCCGCCGCTGTCAGTTGCGGCGTTGCCGGCGGCGGCTGGCGCGCAGCTTCGGACCGAGCTATCGCGGCGGCTAGGCGCGGCGCAGTGCTCGGACACTGGGTCACCGGCGGTGATATTGCCGCACGCATCGACTGGGGGAGGGACCTCGTCCGCGGCAAGGCTGTCGCTGACGGAATCCGGCTGATCGTCGATCTGGTCGGCACCGGCGTCGCCAGCCAGGAATCGGTTCCTGCGGCCTTCGCGGTGCTGGAAATCGCCGGCGGCGATCCCTGGCAGGCGGCCGTCATCAGCGCCAATCTCGGCGGCGACACCGACACGATCGGGGCCATCGCCGCCGGCATGGCGGGCGCCTGCGCCGGTTTTTCCCGATTGCCACAGGAAAACATCGCCCGGCTGAAAGGCCTCGATATTGCTCAGGTGCGCGCTCTTGCCGCCGACTTGGTCGCTATGCGGATGGCGAAAAGCAGCTCCGGCAAGGATGCGGCGGCATGAGCGGCCGTCTCCTCCATGTCGGCAGCGCGGTGGTGGACTATGTCTACCGCATCGACGCCTTGCCGGCGCCCGGCACCGAAAAGACCGCATCGAGCTATGCCCAGGTCGCCGGCGGCGGCTTCAACATGATGGTCGCGGCCAGCCGCACCGGGATGAAGGTCGCCTTCGGCGGCCAGCTCGGCAGCGGGCCGAATGGCGATTTCCTGCGGGCCGCCTTCGCCGCCGAAGACATCGCAACGCTGACGCCACCATCGCCAGTGATGGATAGCGGCAATTGCGTCGCCATGATCAGCGGCGACGCCGAGCGCACCTTCGTGTCGTGGCCTGGCGCCGAGAGCATGCTCAATCTCGACATGATGGCGTCTGTCCGGGTTGCGCCGGGGGACTGGGTGTTCGCCTCCGGCTACACGCTGAGCTATCCCGGCAGCCGCGATGCGCTGGCCGACTGGATCGAGGCGCTGCCGGCGGAAATTCCCTTCGTCTTCGATCCGACGCCGGTCATATCAGACATTCCGCGCGCCATTCTCGATCGGGTGCTTGCGCGCACGAGCTGGCTGAGCTGCAACACCGCCGAAGCGGTCCAGATCGCCGGTGCCGGCGATGTCGAGGCCATTGCCGCCGGGCTTCTTTCTAATCATTGCCCGAGCGCCGACGGGGTCATCATCCGCGCCGGGGCAAAAGGCTGCTTCGTGCGGCTGGCAGACGGTAGCAGGCAGGCCGTGCCCAGCTTCAAGGTCGCCGCCGTCGACACCAATGGCGCCGGCGACACGCATATCGGCGCCTTCGTCAGCGCACTGTCGCGCGGCGTGCCGCCCTTCGAGGCGGCAAGTTACGCCAATGCGGCGGCGGCGCTCTCGGTCACCCGCCATGGCGGGTCGTCCGCGCCGACCGACCAGGAGATCCAGACATTCCTCAGCCATGACGATCGAATGACGACCGTGCACGGCCGGGAGCAAGAGGCCTGACAGCCTAAAGACGTAACAAGCCCCGCCAACCGGGCAAACAATGAGAGGAACGAACATGCGCATGCCCAAACTGACTGCTTTCCTGACGGCGACTGCCGTCGTCACCTCCGTATACACGCTGGCCGCCACTGCCGCCGAAGTGCATGTGCTCAACTGGAAGGGCTACGGGGCCGATGAGCCCTGGGCCATCGCGGCCTTCGAGAAGGCGACCGGCAACAAGGTCGTCAACGACTTCTTCAATTCCGAACAGGAAATGCTGACCAAGCTCAGGACCAATCCCGGCCTCTACGACGTCGTCATGATCAACGCCGCCTTCAACGACCAGGCCATGGCGGAAAAACTGATCCAGCCGATCGATGTTTCGAAGATCCCCAACTATGCCGACATCAGCCCGGACAAGGCAGGCTCGCCCATGCTCGCCCGCGACGGCAAGGTCTATGGCGTGCCATGGGTGTGGGGCTTGACCGCGCTCGCCATCAACGAAAAGGCCTTCGAGACGCCGCCGACCAGCATTACCGAAATGTGGAACGAGGCCCATAAGGGTCGCGTGGTCATTCGCGACGACGCTGTCGAAGCGGTCCAATTCGGCGCCATCGCCACCGGCCAGAACATCAACGACATCAAGGACATGGAAGCGGTCAAGGCGAAGCTGACCTCGCTGATGCCGCAGATCAAGACATTCTGGAGTTCTGAGAACGACTGGAACCAGATGGTCGCCTCCAACCAAATCGACATCGGCACCTATTGGAGCGGCTCGGCCGACCGCGCCAAGACGCATTTCAAGCTGCCGGTCGCGTTGGTCATCCCGCAGGAAGGCGCCGTCGCCTGGCTCGACGCCTTTTCCATTCCAGTCGGCTCCAAGAACGTCGCCGGCGCCGAGGCCTTCATCAACTACATGATCGATCCGTCCTTCTATGTCGAATGGGTCACCAAGGTCGGCGCGCCGGTCTCGGCCAATACCAAGGCGGTCGCAGCCCTTCCGGAAGATGCTTTCAACCGCAAGGTGATGGGGGATCCCGATGTGGCCAAGCGCATCCAGTTCCAGGCGCCGATCACCGATGCGCAGCGCGAAGCCTATCTGGCGCTATGGCAGGAACTGAAGGTGAATGTGAAGTAGCGGCCGGCTTTTCGGGGAGGAGGGCATATGGCTGGACAGGTCGCGAGCGGTTCGAGGGGCGGATTGCGATCGGCTTTGCCCCTGCTCCTGCCTGCCTATCTCTGGCTGACGGTGGCGATTTTCCTGCCGCTGTCGGCCATGGTCTTCTTTTCCTTCATGACCGAGCTGCCGCTGTCGGGCAAGGCGTGGGCGTTCACGCTGGAGAACTACACCACCTTCTTCTCGCAAGGGCTCTACTGGACGCTGCTGCTGGCCTCGCTCCGGCTCGGGCTCGAGGTGACGCTGTGGTGCGTCTTCATCGGCTATCCCGCGGCCTATGTGCTGGCCAAGGTGCTGAAGGGACGCAGCCGCGAGGCGATCTTCCTGCTTGTCATCCTGCCGTTCTGGTCGAACGGGCTGGTGCGCATCTTCTCATGGGCGATGGTGCTGCGCGAAGGCGGCATTCTCGACACCGCGCTCAACGCCGTGCTGCCGTTCAAGATCAACATCGACCTGATGTATTCCTATCCGGCCGTCATCATCGGCCTGGTGCACTCCTACGTGCCCTACATGGTGCTGACCTGTTACCTCACGCTGCAGGCCATCGATGACTCGCTGATCGAGGCAGGGCGCTCGCTCGGCGCCTCGCGGCTGCAAATGCTGAGACGGGTGATCATCCCGCTGTCCATGCCGGGGCTGGTCGCCGGAGCGGCGCTGATCTTCGTGCCCGTCGTCGGCTCGTTCATGGAGCCGCGTATCCTAGGCGGGCGCACCGGCACCTTCTACGGCACGGTCATCGAGGACCAGTTCGTTGCCGTCTTCAACTGGCCGCTGGGTGCAGCACTCTCCTTCATCCTGTTGGCCGTCGTGCTGGTCATCCTGGCATTGGCGTCGCCGGTGCTGCGGAGGGCTGCGTGATGGCAACGACCCGTATCCTGGAATGGCTCGGCCGGCTCTACATCTGGGTGCTGCTCGCCTTCCTCTACCTCCCGATCATCATCATGGCGCTGATGTCGTTCAACGTCTCGCCCTTCTATCAACTGCCGTTCGAATGGACGAAAGAGTGGTACGCCTCGTTGTGGCAGAATGATCAGTTGATCTCGGCCACCTGGAACAGCCTCGAAATTGCGATCATCACCACCATCATCTGCGTCGTGCTCGGCTCGGCGGCGTCGCTAGCGCTTTTCCGCTACGAATTTCGCGGCAAGAAATTCCTGCAAGCGCTGCTGTTTCCGCCGATCGCCATTCCGTGGCTGATCACCGGCACGGCGATGCTGATCTTCTTCTTCGGCGTTGGTATCGGGCGAGGTCTGTTTGCAATCCTGCTCGGCCATGTGGCGCTGGCGCTGCCCTATGTGATCGTCGTCGTCTCGGCCCGGCTGCAGACGTTTGCGCCGGAACTCGAAGAGGCGGCGCGGTCGCTCGGCGCCAACCAATGGCAGGTAACTTCGCGCGTGACGCTGCCGTGGATCATGCCGGGGGTCATCGCCGGCGGGCTGTTCGCCTTCGCCGTGTCGTTCGACCAGTTCGTGGTGTCCTATTTCCTGTCGACGCCGGGCCAGACGACGCTGCCGGTCGAAATCTACGCCGCGATCCGCAAGGGTTTCACGCCCGAGATCAACGCGGTCTCGACGATCATCATCGTCGTCTCGATGGCGCTGATGCTGCTCACGGCACGGTTCTTCAAATTCGGCGGAGAAAAATAATGGCCGGCGTGCAGGTATCGAATTTGTCGCGCAGTTTCGGCGCGCACAAGGCGCTGGATGACGTCTCCATCGACTTCGCCGACGGCGGCTTCTATGCGCTGCTCGGGCCGTCGGGCAGCGGCAAGACCACGCTCTTGCGCCAGATCGCCGGCTTCGATTTTCCCGACTCCGGCCGCATCGCCATTGGCGGCGAGAGCGTCGAGCGGGTGCCGGTCGAGAAGCGGCGCATCGGCATGGTGTTCCAGAACTATGCGCTGTTTCCCAATATGAGCGTTGCCGACAATGTCGCCTTCGGCCTGTCGGTGCGTGGCGAGGCCAAGGCTATTATCGCCAGCGAGGTGCAGCGCGCGCTCGACCTGGTGCAGCTCGGCAAGCTCGGTGGCCGCCGGCCGCATCAGCTGTCCGGCGGCCAGCGCCAGCGGGTCGCGCTGGCCCGCGCCATCGTCACCAAGCCGCGTGTGCTTTTGCTCGACGAGCCGCTCGGCGCGCTCGACAAGGCGCTGCGGGTCGATATGCAGATAGAACTGAAGCGTATCCAGCGCGAGATCGGCATCACCACCATCTTCGTCACCCACGACCAGGAAGAAGCGCTGACGATGAGCGACCGCATCGGTATCCTGCGCGACGGCCGGCTGGTGCAGGAGGGGCCGCCGGAGGAGATCTACGACAGCCCGAAGAGCGAGTTCGCCGCCACCTTCCTCGGCGATGCCAATATCTTGCGCGGCGACAGCACCGGAACCGGTATCCGCTTGGTCGATGGCACCGCGATTGCCGCCGGGGCAGGCGCGACGCTTGCCGCCGGCGCCAAAGCTAGCTGCGCGGTGCGGCCCGAACGCATCCGCATTGCCACCGATTCCGGAACGTCTGATCCGAACGCCAATGTGCTCCGTGGCCAAATCTCCAAGCGCATCTTCGCCGGCAACAACAGCACCTATTTTGTCGATCGCGACGGGCAAACGCTCAAGGTCATCGTGCAGAACACAGGCATTGAAAGGTTGGCGGAAGGACAAGAGGTGGTGCTGCGCTGGTCGCCGGAGAGTACGGTGCTGATCGCCGCGAACTGATCTTGCCAGGCGGACCGCAATCAGTGAGAGCATGGTCGGGCACAATGCGGAAAAGCGAAATACCTGATGATGCTTGAGCTGAATGCGGGCGACCAGTCGATGCTGCAGGGCGAGCAGGGCCCGGCCGTGGCCGCCGCGATGAAGATCCTAGTCGCCTTTTCGAAGGCGGTCGGTGCGCGCGAGCTGTTAGACATTGCCGGTGCTCATATCGATGGCTGCCTGTATCACGGCCAGGCCAGCCTCGATTTCGTCGAAAGGCTGATCGAGGGCGGCGGCCACGTTCGGGTCCCGACGACGCTGAATGTCGGCTCGTTCGACCTCATCCATCCCGGACTGGTGAAGATGCCGCTGTCGCAAGAGGCGCCGGCACGCCGGCTGATGAAGGCGCATCTGGAGCTCGGCTGCCAGGCGACCTTCACCTGCGCGCCCTATCAGACGCGGTTCCGGCCAAGCTTTGGCGAGCAGATCGCCTGGGGTGAGTCCAACGCCATCGTCTTTGCCAATTCGGTAATCGGAGCGCGGACCAACCGCTATGGCGATTTCATCGATTTGTGCTGCGCGATGACCGGGCGCGCGCCGGCTTGGGGACTGCATCTGAGCGAAAACCGACGTGGCCGGGTTCTGTTCGAGTTGATCGGTTCTGACCTGGAACCGAGCGACAGCCTGTTCGTCGCCGTCGGGCTGATCATCGGGCAAGCGAGTGGCGATCGCATCCCGGTGATCTCGGGCCTGCCAAAACCACGCGATGAGGACCAGCTGAAGGCGCTAGGCGCAGCCGCCGCAACGACGGGCGCCGTGGCGCTGTTCCATGCGGCTGGCATCACGCCGGAAGCGAACACGCTCGAAGAAGCCCTTCATGGCCTGGCGCCGGAGGAGACGATCCGGATTTCTCGCGCCCACATCGACCAAGCGCTGGCCAAGCTGTCGAGCGTCCCCGACGGCGCGCCTTTGGCAGCCGTGTCTCTGGGCACGCCGCATTTCTCGCACGACGAATGGATGCGGCTATTGCCATTGTTGCGAAAGGTGGCGCCGGGCAGAGGCATTCCGATCTACGTCAACACCGGGCGCGCGACGTTGACGCGTTTGCACGATGAGGGGGCGCTGGACGGCACGGAGGCGTTCGGGCTTATTCCAGTCGCCGATACTTGCACCTATGTCACCGCGATCATCAAGCGGCTGGATGGCGTGGTGATGACCAATTCCGGCAAATGGGCGCATTACGCGCCCGGAAATATCGGCGTCTCAGTCGCCTTTGCTGAGATGGCGGATTGCATTCGTTCCGCCGCGGCCGGCCATGTCATACGGGTACGCAATGAGTGAACAGGAAAGTCGAGCCCTGAACAGGTTTGGCACCTTCCAGCTTGCCGGCGAAGCGCGAGGCTCGGCGCTGGTTCTGTCGCAAGCGCTCAGCTTCTGGGGCGGGATCGATGTCGAAACAGGCGAGATCATAGACCATTCGCATTCGGACCTGGGCGGCAACATCGCCGGCAAAATCCTCGTGATGCCGAGCGGGCGCGGCTCGTCGTCTTCGTCTTCGGTCCTGGCCGAGGCGATCCGCAGAGGCACGGCGCCGGCCGGCATCATCCTGGAGCGGCCGGACCCGATCCTTCCCGTCGGCGCCATTATCGCCGAATTCCTCTACGACATCAGCATGCCGCTGGTCGTCTGCGACATATCAGGCATTGTCTCCGGCGATAGGATCGCCATCGGCATCGGCGAGGATGCCCAGGCGATCGTCAACCTGACTTAGCCGGCCATCAGCCCGGCAGCACCGCGCCGCCAATAGGCTGCGGCCAAAGTCTGGTCGCGGCCGAACCCGAGCGTGTCGCGCCAGTATTCGCGAACGATTTTCGCCGCCGCCGCTTCCGCCGCGAACCAGCCGAATGCCGAATCGTGTTGTGGCCACGCCACCGCGCAGACGGCGTCAGCCAGCCGTCTGTCTTCGCCGGCTGGCACGCCATTTCTGGCCAGCCAATGCAGCTCGATGCCGGTGGCGTTGTCGATCTCCTGTCGCTCGCCATCGTCGGCGATCTCAACGAAAGCCACGCCCTTGGTCTCGGCGGGCAGCGTCTCCAACAGCCGCGCCAGCGCCGGCAGGCCGGTTTCGTCGGCACCCAGCACATACCATGATGCTGGCCGCACCGGACGGCCTACCGGCCCCATGATGCCGACCTTCATGCCGGGTGCCGCTTGCATGGCCCATGCGGCACCGACGCTTTCGCCCGGATGGATCAGGAAATCGACATCGATGACGTCTTTGGCCACGTCGAGCGCACGGATCGTGTAAACGCGCGCCACCGGGCGCCTGTCGTCCGAAGGCCAGACCGGCAGACCATTGCCGCCGAGCATGGGCCAGAGCGGATCCGGCACCTCCCTGGTCGGGAACAGCATGCGGATATGCATGCCGCCGAATTTCGCGAAACGTTCCAGATCCTCGCCCGCAAAGCGGATGCGACGCATATGCGGGGTGAGGTCGCCAACTTGGGTGACGACCATCTCGCGGAACTGGGCGAGGCGGGTTTCCCCGGCGAGATCGCCGGTCCAGACGATCTCGGGATTCTCATCCTTGGCATAGACCTCGACCGCGGTGGCCAAAAGGTCCTTGAGCCGGGCCAGGCCGTCGCGGTCGGCTGCATTGGCCCGCATCACCAGTCGCTCCATGTCGAAGGAAGCGCCGCCGAAGGCGAAGCGAAAGTCGAGGCGCTGCCCCTCTTGCGAGGCATCGGCATCGAAGCTCTGCAGCCTTTCGGCGATGCGGTCGATGTAAAGCGGCAGGTTGCGTAGGTTCAAACGCGCTTCGCAGACCAGTCCGCTTGCCGATGCTTCGCTCACTCTCAACCTCCGATCCTGCCGGTCAGCGCCACCTTGAAAGTGCGGCCCTTGCCCTGTTCCGTCGCCGCCGACGTCGACCATGCGCTTTGCGGGTCGGTGTAGGCGGTGTCAAAGACGTTATCGACAGCGAAATCGAGCTTGGCGTGGTCGTTGATCCGCCAGTTGGCAAAGACGTTGACCAGATCGAAGCCGTCATCGACGACTGTCGGCTCGTTCGGCTGGGTGCGGTTGGTGCGCGTGATCTTGCCGACGCTGAGATATTGCGCGCCGACGGTGAGCTGGTCTTCGAGGATCCTGAAGCCGAGTGTTGCCGAGAAGCGGTCGAGCGGCGTGTTGCTCAGCGCCTGGCCGGAGTAAACGCCGCTGACGACCTTGGCGTCGATGAGGGCGCCGGCAAGGTTCACGAAACCCCAGCCATAGTCATAGACCGCCTCAGCCTCGATGCCTTTCAGCCGCGCGTCGCCGATATTGATCGCCGTGCGCGTTACGTCGGGGCGCAGGTCGACTTCGATGTAATCCTCGACATCGGTGTGGAAGACGTTGACCTTGGCACGAAACAGGTCGCCAGCGGCCAGTATGTCGTCATATTTCAAATTGACGCCGGCTTCCCAGTTCCTCGCCGTTTCGGGCTGAAGAAGCAAATTGGGCACGTAGGTGTCGCCAGAGCCGTGCGCACCGCCGCCGCGATAGACGTCCTGCAGGCCCGGTGCCCGGTAGCCTTCGGAATAGGTGCCGTAGAGCTGGAAGCCTTCGAGCGGCGTGACGCCTACGGTGAGGCGCGGCGACCAGCGGTCGCCCGACATCGAGGCTTCCTCCGGCGGCACGGTCTTTGTCTCACCGTCGAGCTGGTAGCCGTCATAGCGCATGGCGGCGATGAGCTGCAGCCAGTTATCATAGTCGCCCTGCCATTGCAGGAAGCCGCCATAGCCCTGTTGTTCGCCGGCGCCGAAATGCGCGGCCTCCGATGATGCTTCCAGATAGTAGTAGTCGAGCCCGTAGGTGAGCGTGTGGGCCATCTTCCAGGCGTCGAAACGCGAGGAGTTCTTCACGTTGAAGCCCGTCGTGGCGACGTCATAGTAGCGGAAGTTTCCGATCGCGGAAGTCGGCCAGACCTGTGTCTGCTCGGCGCGCGTGCGGTTGTGGTAGGCATTGGCACTGAAGTCGATCAGCTCGTTGTCGTCCGGCTTCCAGGTGTAGGCGGCCGTGTAGGTCTGATTGGTTGTGTCGGTGTCGTAACGGCTGAGCGTCGGCGAGGTCGAGCCGCTCGATCCGGTGATCTGGTCGCTGTAGCGCTGCAGGATGGTGCCAAGCTTCAGCTCGTGACCGTCGGCCGGCCGCAGCGTTGCCTTCATATAGCCACTGGTGATGCGCTCGCCGGTCCACGGCACAGTGTCGCCATTGCCGTCGGTGTAGCTGTCGCGGTCGCGATAGATGAGATTGCCGATGATGTCGGCGTCGTCGCTGAAGCGGTAGGCACCGGTGGTGCTGGTGGTGAAGCCGTCGCCATTGCTCTCATAACCGAGCTTCTCGCTCAGCGCCCAGCGTTCCTCCTGCTTGAGGAAATCGCCGGCATCCTTGGTTTCGAAGGAGACGACGCCGCCGATGCCGCCCGAGCCATAGGCATTCGAGACCGGGCCGCGAATGACTGTCGCATCCTTGATCAATTCGGGCTCGACATAGAACGAGCCCGAGCCGTGGCCGACGCGCCAGTAGTCCTGGCGGGCGCCGTCGAGCGTCACCACCACGCGGCCATACTGCTGCAGTCCGCGAATGTTTATGGCGGTCGCCGGATCGTCGCCGTTCATCGAGGCGGCAACGCCGGGGGTGGTGCGAAAGATGTCGGCGGCGGTGTCAGGCTGGATGCGCTCGAGCTCTTCCTGATCGACGGCACTGATTGCTGCCATCGAGTCGATGACAGCCGTCTTGATCATCGTCGCCGAAATGGTGATCAGGTCGAGCACGGTTGGCTCGTTCGCTTCAGTCTGTTGGGGGACCTTGACCGGCCTGTCGGCCTTGGCGGCGGCGCCTTGCTTCTGCTCCTCCTGCGCGGCGGCGGGCGGCGCGACACACAGGCCGAGCGCGAAGGCGAGCGCGGTGCTCGCCATCAAGGTCTTGTTGCTTGTCAGTCTCATAGCGATGCCGCCCCCGGGAAAAGCAAGATTGCTGGCGGCGGCCGTCGGCCCTGGCTGGCATGATGGAGAAGCCTCGACCGGCGGTCGGGCAGGGCTACTTATTGAAACATGATGACATTAGTCAACTTTAATTTTATAGGCCACGACCATCTTCCAGGATTCTTAAACACAGGAGCGAATGGCATGGTCGGCAGTGATAGCGGGTGCGGACAAGTGCGCTGGTTTCGATCGAGCAATATGGCGGTGCTGCTGCTGGCGCTTTCTGTTCTTGCGCCGTCTTGCGGGTTCAAAGCGCTGGCCGCCGAGACGGTCGTCGATGCATCAGGGCGGACAGTCGCGACCGGTCCGGCAACCAGGATCCTGACGCTCGGTTCCGACGTTACCGAAATCGTCGATGCGCTGGGCGCCGGCGAGCGGATCATCGCCGTCGATCGTGGCAGCAAATATCCCGCTGCCGTCGCGCAAAAGCCCAATGTCGGCTATCGGCGTCAGTTGTCCGTCGAAGGCTTGGTCGCGCTTCGCCCCGATCTGATCCTGGCGGCGCAGGACAGCGGGCCGCCGGAGGCGATCGAGGTGCTGAAGTCGCTGGCGATCCCCGTCGTCTTCGTGCCGGAAGACAACAGTCCACAAGGCATCGAGCGCAAGATTACCCTGATCGCCGCAGCGCTTCGCCTTGAGGACAAGGGCAGGGAGGTTTCAAGGCGCGTGCTCGATGCCTTCCGGGCAGCCGCCGATCTCACCGCAAAAATACCGGCCGAGCGCCGCAAGAAGGTGGTGTTCTTCCACGGCCTCGTGCGGCTCAGCGCGGCCGGCGCCGGCACGGCGGCCGATGCGATCATCCGTTATGCCGGCGGCATCAATCCGATGGCTGTCGTGAAGGGCTACAAGCCGGCGTCGGAGGAGAAGCTGATCGAAATGGCGCCCGATGTCATCCTGATGATGAGCGACGGCAAGGGCGGGCCGACCGCCGAGCAGGTGTTCGGCACACGCGCGCTGAGCGCCACGCCGGCGGCGAAGACAAAGGCGCTGATCGTGCTGGACGGCGCCTACATGATCGGTTTCGGCCCACGCACCGCCGACGCGATCCGCGACCTGGCGCAGGCGCTGTATCCAGAGGTCGCGGACGCAGACTAAGGCCAATATCGGCAGGCCCGCTTTGCCCCTGTGCGAGACGGCCATTTAACGCGAAATGTGGAGGCGCCGGCCGTCGTGGTCGGACGCCGGTCCGGAGCGCCGTTTTCTCCAGGACGCTTGCGGGCCGAACAAAGTTGCAGGTCCGGAACAAACATTGGGATGATATTCCATCCCGCCAGCTTGACCGCGAACGGCATCTCCAGCCTATAATTCTACTAAATTCATAGACTAACTGCGAACGGCATGGGCGTTCGCGGCTGGACTGCGAGACACAAAGGGAGCGCATCGATGCCGAAGACAGAATCCAATCCTATCGACCTTGGTACGAAGGCTGCCGATTTCCTGCTGCCGGACGCGCAAGGCGTGCTTCACAGGTTGGCCGATTTCGACGCCAAGCCGGCGCTGCTCGTTGCCTTCATCTCCAACCGCTGCCCGTTCGTCGTGCTGATCCGCGAGGCTCTCGCGGCGTTCGCCAACGACTATGCCGGCAAGGGCCTGCAGGTGGTGGCGATCAACGCCAACGACCATGAGGCGCATCCCGAGGAGGCGCTGGCCCGGATCGGCGAGGAGGCCGACAAATTCGGCTATGGCTTCCCCTATCTCAAGGACGCTTCACAGCAGACGGCGAAAGCCTATGGAGCGGCTTGCACGCCCGATTTCTTCCTGTTCGGCGCCGATCGGCGGCTCGCCTATCACGGCCAGTTCGACGAAGCGCGGCCGGGCAACGGCAAGCCGGTGACGGGTGCCGATCTGCGCGCCGCGGTCGACACGGTGCTGAAGGGCGAAACGCCGGCCGCTGAGCAGGTGCCGTCGATCGGCTGCAATATCAAATGGAGCGCCGGCAACGAGCCGGTGTGGTTCTCCAGGGCGGCCTGACCGAACCTGCCGCCCTCGGCCGGCCACCAATTCCCCTTTCCGTGAGTGATCATGCCGAAGACTGCCAGAGCCGTCCGATCCGCTCCCGAAAGGCTGCACCTCGCAGCCGATGTGCTGGTGCTGGGCGGTGGTCCGTCGGCCGCCTGGGCGGCGGTCGCCGCGGCTGAGAACGGTGCGACCGTGGTGTTGGCCGACAAGGGTTATCTCGGCACCAGCGGCGCCACGGCGCCGTCGAACACCGGCACCTGGTGCGTGCCGCCGGGCGACAACAGGCATGCGGTGGTCGAGCGGCGCTGGCAGCGCACCGGCGAGCTTGCCGACCAGCGCTGGATGCTGCGCTGCGTCGACACCGCCTACCGCAACCTGCTGCAACTTTCTGAGTGGGGCTATCCGTTTCCGAGCGAGGATGACGGGCGGCTCTACATCGCCAATCTGCGCGGGCCGGACTATATGCGCTTCATGCGCCGCCGGGTGCTTCTGGCCGGCGTCACCGTGCTCGATCATCATCCGGCGCTCGAACTCCTGTCCGACGGCGATGCGATCGTCGGTGCGGCCGGGGTCGGCCGCCAGGTCGAGCGCGACTGGCGCGTCGATGCCAGGGCGGTCGTGCTGGCAACCGGCGGCTGCGCCTTCCGCGAACGCATCCTCGGTTCGACCGGGCTGACCGGTGACGGCTATCTGATGGCGGCGGAAGCCGGCGCCAGCCTTTCGGGCATGGAATTCACCGGCAAGTACACGCTGGCGCCGCAAGGCTCGTCGCTGAACAAGGGCTTGCCGTTCCGCTGGGCCTCGTTCCACCGCGAGGACGGATCCGCGATCCTCGGCCCGACCGGCGAGCCGCTCCGCAACGGCATCGGCGACCGTGAGGAGGAAGTGGCGCGTGCGCTGATCGAGGGGCCGCTCTATGCACGGCTCGATCAGGCCGAACCCGCGCTGCAGGGTTGGCTGCGCCAGGGACAGCCGAATTGCTTCGTGCCCTATGACCGCGCCGGCATCGATCCCTTCAGAGACCTGTTCCGCATCACGCTGCGCGCCGAAGGCACGGTGCGCGGCACCGGCGGCATCGACATCGTCTCCGACGACTGCGCCACCGGCGTGCCCGGCCTGTACGCTGCCGGCGATGCGGCCAGCCGCGAGATCATGACCGGTGCGGTGTCGGGCGGCGGTGCTGTCAACTCGTCTTGGGCGCTGGCCAGCGGCTGGTGGGCGGGCAAGGGTGCCTCGACCCACGCCAGGCGCCGCGGCGGCAAGGCGTTCCGCAGCGAGGTGCAGCCGCTCGGCCAGGCCGGTCTGCGGCCGGCGGCTTCGCCGCGTGCCGATGTTTTCGCAGGCGAGGTGATAGAAGCCGTGCGCAATGAGGTCACACCGCTCGACAAGAATTTCTTCCGCAGCGACACCGGCCTGGAAAAGAGCGGCGAGCGGCTTGAGACGCTGTGGCGCGACGTGCGTGATCACCTGCAAGGCGAGGGACTGGAGCGGATCCGCACGCGCGAAGCCGCGTCGATTGCTGCCGCCGGGCGCTGGTCGATCGCTGCCGCACGTTATCGCAACGAGAGCCGCGGCATGCATCGCCGCACCGATCTGCCGGGCAAGAACCCCGCCTTCGCGCACCGGCTGGTAATCACCGGCGTCGATGATTTCCGTATCGGTGGGGCGCCCGAACGGTTGGCGGAGCTGGCGTCATGATCGAGATCGTCTCGGCCACGCGGTGCGTCGAATGCGACATCTGCGTCAAGGTCTGCCCGGCCAATGTCTTCGACGCGACGGGCGGCGTGCCGGTGGTCGCGCGGCAGGAAGACTGCCAGACCTGCTTTCTCTGCGAAATCTACTGCCCGACCGATGCGCTCTACGTGGCCGAGGTCGCCGAAGGTCCGACCGGCATCAGCGAGGCGGAGGTCGAGGCACGTCATTTGTTCGGCGGCTATGCCCGTGCGCTCGGCTGGAAGCGCGGCAAGGCCGGCGGCTCGCAGCTCGACCCGACGCACCGCATCCGCGTGGCGCAGTGAAACGATCGGAGACAGACATGGATCGCATCGTCGTCAGCGACATCAAGAAGACTTTTCAGCTCAAGCCGGGACAATCCATCACCGTCGATGGCGAGGCGACCGACCGCGTCACCGTGCTCGACGGCGTCGATCTCGCCATACGCAAGGGCGAGTTCATCACGCTGGTCGGGCCGAGCGGGTCGGGCAAATCGGTGCTGCTCGATATCATCGGCGGGCTTACGTCGGCGACCAGTGGCGGTGTCCAGCTCGATGGCAGGCGGATCACCAGGCCGGACCCGAAGACCGGCTATGTGTTCCAGCAATATGCGCTGTTTCCGTGGCGCACGGCGCTGGCCAATATCGAATATGCGCTGGAAGTGCGCGGCGTGCCCAAATCAGAGCGCACCGCCACGGCCCGCCATCTTCTGTCGCTGTTCGGCCTTGCCGGTTTCGAGGACCGCTTCCCCAACCAGCTTTCCGGCGGCATGCAGCAGCGCGTGGCGATCGCCCGGGCACTCGCCAGCAATCCGGAAGTGCTGTTGATGGACGAGCCGTTCGCCGCCCTCGACCAGCAGACGCGCGAGATATTGCAAGGCGAGCTGCTCAGGATCTGGGGCAAGATCAAGACCACCGTGATCTTCGTCACCCATTCGATCGACGAGGCGATTTTCCTGGCCGATCGGGTCGTCGTCATGACAGCACGCCCGGGCACGGTGAAGGAGATCATCGACATCGACCTGCCGCGGCCGCGCGACGGCGATATCCGCGCAAGTGCGGCCTTCAACAATCACCGCGCCCGCGTCTGGGAAGTGCTGCGCGACGAAGTCAACAAGGCGCAAAAGGACTGGACGCTGTCGCCGGCGTTCAGCCACTGAGGAGTTTGGCATGGCCTATCTGACCGAAAAGTTCGGCCCTGCCGGCGGCTTTCAATCGTTTGCCGGAGCCGGTGAAGCGGTGGCCGCCGCCAGGGTCCCGGCAATCAAGGCCCGCAGCGCTACCCCGGCCGTCAGGCGCAGGAGAGGAGCCGGCTTCGGCACGTTCATCTACGGCCTGCCGCTGCTTGGCCTGTTCTTTCTCACCTGGGAAATCGCGCCACGGCTCGGCTGGCTGAACCGCATCTTTTTCCCGCCGCTGAGCGAGGTGCTGGTCGCGTGGTGGGATCTGCTCGCCTCCGGCGTGCTGGTCGAGCATATCGGCATCAGCCTGCAGCGCGCGGCGATCGGTTTCGCGCTGGGCGTGGTCGTTGCCATCCCGCTCGGCCTGCTGATGGGGCGCTATTCGCTGTTCGAAAAGGTCTCCGATCTTTTGGTGCAGACGCTGCGCAACACCTCGCAATTCGCGCTGCTGCCGGTGTTCATCCTTCTGCTCGGCATCGGCGAGGAATCGAAGGTGGCGATCACCTTCTACTCCTCGGTGTTTTTCCTGCTGGTCAACACGATCAGCGGCGTCAAGTCGGTCGATCCGCTGCTGATCAAGGCGGCGCGCTCGATGGGCACGTCCGACTTCGACCTGTTCCGGAAGATCATCCTGCCGGCCAGCATTCCCTCGATCGTCGCCGGCGCGCGGCTCGGCGTGAAATCTTCGCTGTTCGCGGTGATCGGCGCCGAGATGCTGGCCGCCAAATCCGGTCTCGGCTTTCTCATCCAGAACTCGCAACTGATGATGGAAACGGCCGACATGTATGCCGGCATTCTGACGCTCACCGTCATCGGCCTTGTCGTCAACTATCTGCTCGTCTGGTTCGAGCGCTGGGCAACTGCCTGGAAGGGCCAGTCGGAAGCCTCAATGATTTGAACCAACCAAGCAGTTCATGCCAATCAGGAAGGAATTTCAGATGTCCAGGATATCTTTCAGTGCATTACGCCGATTGCTCTTGCAGGGCGCCATAGCCGCGGCCGTCGGCCTCGTCGGCGCCTCTATCTTTGTCGTGCCTGGCTTCGCGCAGGACAAGCCCGAGGTCATCCGCATCGGCAGCACCGCACCGGGGCATCTCAAATTCATCCTCGCCCAGCAGCATGGCTGGTGGGAAAAGGAATTCGCCAAGGACGGCATCAAGGTCGAACTGGTTACCTTCAACGGCGGCTCGGAGGCGACCACCGCATTGGCGACCGGAGCGATCGAGGTCACCTATACCGGCAACAATCCAGCGCTGCGCGTCGCCGCGTCCGGCGCCGACGTCAAGCTCATCGGCGTGTCGAGCTATGTGAAGGCAGGCGGCTCCTCCATCATCGTCAAGACCGACTCGCCGCTAAAGACGCTGCAGGATCTGAAGGGCAAGAAGGTCGCTTATCTCACCGGCACGGTACGGCATTCGAATTTCAGCAAGGCGCTGAACAGCGTCGGCCTGACGACCAGCGACATCGAAGGGCTGAACCTACCCTTCGAGGCGTCAGGGCCCTCACTGCTGCGCGATGACATCGATGCCATTGTCGAGACTGACTCGACGGCGGCCAAGCTGGTCGACACCGGCGAGGCCCGCGTGCTCTACGACACCAGCACGCATCCGGAATGGAACGTGCCGAACGTCATCTCCGTCAACGGCGCCTTCGCGGCGAAATACCCCGATCTCGTCAAGCGGCTGCTGAAGGTCGATATCGAGATTTCGCGCTGGGCCGACGCGCATCCCGACGAGACGATCAAGACCTTCGTCGAGGCGACCAAATCGTCGGAAAAATCCGTCCGCAAGACCTACAGCCAGGGCCTGTTCTACCAGGATCCGAAGCTCACCGACGATGCGATCGCGGCGCTCAAGGGCGAGGAGAAGTTCATGGCCGGCGCCGGGCTTTTGAAAGGCTCGATCGATTATAGCAAATGGGTCGACAAGAGCTTTGTCGATGGTGCTTATACGGAAGTCGCCGCCGTCCAGTAGACTTAGTTGAAAATGCTGCGGGGCTGCGCCAGCCCGCGCGGCCTCTCTCTCATCCCTGAGGTTCCGTTCAGATCTCCGGGATGCTTTCCCTGAAGATCACCTGCAAGCGCGGCTGGTGCAGTTCGTAAGGCAAGCCCCTGACCGCGTGGCTCAAAGTGTTCAGTGCTTCGCGGGCCTCGACGCGCGGGTTCTGGTCGATGACCGCGTCGAGCGTTCCGTCGAGTAGAAGCTCTTTGGTGCCTTCCGTCACCTCGTGGCCGAGAAACACGGTCGATAGCGCGCGCCCGCGCTCCTTCAGCGCCCTGGCGATGCCGGTGTTGCCGGCGCCGACATTGTAGATCGCGGCCAGATCCGGATGCCGGTCCAGCAGCGCGGAGGCCTCTGAATAGGCCTTTTCCCGGTCGTCGAGCATTTCGCGCATCTCGACGATCTGCAAATTGGGCGATTCCTCCGTCAGGATGTGGCGGAAGCCCATCTCGCGCTCCTCGTGGCCGCGATAGGAGAGCGAGCCGGCGAACAACGCGACCTTGCCCGGACGATCAGTGCCCATGAAGCGGTTGAGCAGATAGCCGGCGAGGCGGCCGGCGGCACGATTGTCGATGCCGATATAGGCAACCCTCGGCACGTGCAGGATGTCGGACGCGATGGTGACGACCTTGACGCCGCTGGCCGACAGCGAGCGGATCGCTTCGCGGACGGTCGGATGGTCGAGCGCAATGACGCCGACGCCTTGCGTCTGGCCATGCAGGTCCTGCAGCAGGCGGGCGAGCCGGTCGGGATTGAAGCCTTCAATCGTGGCGACGCGCACGTCGAGATCGGGCCGCGCCTGCGCCTGCGCCTCGATATGCCGGTGCAGCATCTTGATGAAGGAATTGGTGCCGGCGGGCAGCGCGAAGTCGAGCCGCATGACATCGCCGGGCAGCGCCGTACGTGAGTTCGGGCTGTTCGAATTTTCGGCGATGTAGCCTAACCGCTGCGCCGTTTCGAGCACGACTTCGCGGGTGCGCGCCCTGACGCCGGCGCGGTTGTTGAGCACACGGTCGACCGTGGCGGCGGAAACACCGGCTTCCCGGGCTATGTCTGTCAGCGTGGACCGCACAGTCGATCACCTCATGCTAGGGCGCTACGGGCGCATCAAAATCACGGATTTTAACGGACGGATGCCGGACGATGATTTCATTGCCATCCGCGATTCTGATGGGAAATGATGTATCCGGCCTTAGCCGATGCGCAAGCCGGCGCGCTACACCAAATCGCCTGGGCGGACCACAACTTGCTGGCGTGGTGCATGATTCCCTCAAATGCAAGCATCGGATGCTGTATGGTGATCTCAGCAGAATGCATTTTTCCTCCTCGATTGCGATGTTATGACGTGTTTTGATTATTTATGATGTTGACAGCCTTATCCCAGTGCCGTCAATATCCATCACGAGGGCCATGGAGGAACAAGGCCCGAGGGAGGATTTCCAATGTCGAATTTGATCCGCATGTCGCGGCGCCGTTTGCTGGCGTCCGGTGGAAAGGCGGCAGTGCTTGTTGCCGCAGCAGGTATCGCGCCAAAATTCATCCGTCCCAGCCGCGCCTACGCCGCCGACGCACTCGCGCCGGGCATGATCGGCGGCCCCACGGGCTTCGACGGCTCGGAGCGCTATCAGTATGGCCCAGATACGCCGGAAGGCCGCGCCATCGAGGCGGCCAAGGCGATGAAGGGTGCCGGCAAGGCGCCGGCCAAGATTGTGCTCGGCCTGTCCGACGGCTCGATCGGCCAGCTGACGCAGCCGTTTCCCGCCGGCGCGCCGTCGATCAAGGATCTGTGGGAAAAGGAAACCGGCATTCCGCTCGAAATCGTCGGCGTGCCGAATGGCCAGGAATTCACCAAGACGATGCAGGACATCTCCACCAAGGGTGGGGCCTATGACATCTATGCGGTCGAGTGGAACCGCCTCGGCGACCTCGCCGAAACCGGCGGCATCCTGAAGCTCGACGACTTCGTCGCCCAGCATAAGCCCGAATGGGACGACCCCGAGCGCGGCTATGTTAACGGCGCTAAGGGCGTGTCGCTGCTCAACCAGTATCGCGGCTCGACCTATGGCGTTTCGCTGGATGGCGATTTCCAGACCTGGGTCTACCGCACCGATCTGTTCGGCGACACGGCCGAGAAGAAAGCCTTCTCCGACAAGCATGGCTACGAGTTGGCGCCGCCGAAGACCTGGAAGCAGCATGACGAGGTCGCGGCCTTCTTCCAGCGCCCGGACAAGGGCCTGTTCGGCTCGACCGATCTGCGCAACCAGGGCTGGGGCTACACCAACTGGTATCAGCGTTATGTCTCAATGGCTTCGCCCGACCAGTTCCTGTTCGACGACACCGGTAATCCGCTGATCAATTCCGAGCAAGGCATTGCTGCGACCAACGAGTACATTGCATCGCTGGCCCATCACTCGCCGGATGCGATCTCGTGGGGCTGGCCGGAACAGTACGGCAATTTTGCCAAGGGCGGTGCCGCCATGACCTGCGCCTTCTCCAACCTGCCGAAATTCCTCGACAATGCCGGCAACAAGGATTCAGCTGTCACCGGCAAGATCGGCTCGATGCTGCCGCCGGGCCGCGAGATCGACGGCAAGCTGATCAGCCGTTCGGTGCTTTGGCTCAATCTGTCGGCTTCGGTCTCCTCGCAGGCCAAGAATCCGGAGGCCTGCTACCTGTTCCTGCAATGGCTCGGATCGAGCCGCATCTACGCCTGGATGACCGCCAATCCGGGTGGCTATTTCGATCCGTTCCGCCTGTCGGATTTCTCCGACCCGCTGGTCCGCCAGACCTACCACGCCTACCACATGGATGTGGTGCGCGAGACGGTCGCCCGCACCGTGCCGACCATCAACTACCCCGGTGCCACCGCCTTCCACAATGCGCTGGACGAGAACCTCGTCGCCGCGTTGACCAAGGCAAAGACCGCCGAGCAGGCGATGGCCGACACCGAGGCCGAGTGGAAGAAGATCGCGCGCCGGACCGGCGAGGAGAAGCTTCTCGAAGCCATCAAGACCAACAAGGAGGCATGGCCCACCGTTCTCGATCCGATCAGCTGATCCTCCCAGGATCGCGCCAAGGGAGGGGAGGAGTTGCTCTTCCCCTCCGCAAACGATGGTACCAGCAAAGCTGCAAGATGAAGCGTTCAATTCCCTTCGCGATATTCCGCTATGCCGCAATATCAGCGGCAATGGCGGTGACGCTGGTTCCGATCCTGTGGATGGTGTCGATGGCCTTCAAGCCGATCGCCGAATGGTCGGCGACCGGCGCTGACCTGACTTGGTGGCCGAAGAACCCGACACTCAGCAATTTCCGCTTCGTCTTTGGTGAATCGACCAACAATCTGATCGTCGCGCTCGACCGCACCGCCCTGAAGCCGATCCTGTCGTCGCTGCTGTCGGCGGTATTCGGGACGGCGATCGCCATGTCAGCGGGCACTGCGGCGGCCTACGGGCTATCGCGCTTCGGCTCGGGCCAGAACCTGCCGCTGGCACTGATCCAGCTTCGCCTGTTTCCGCCCATGGCGGTCATGACCCCGGTGATGATCATGTGGGCCTTCCTCAACTTCACCGACAGCTGGTGGGGGCTGTCGCTGATCTACGGCATCGTCACGCTGCCTTTTGCCTTCTGGCTGATGAAGACCTTCTTCGACGACATGCCGCGCGAGATCGAGGAGGCAGCACTGGTCGAGGGCTGTTCGCGGTTGCGAGTCTTCACCCGCATCACACTACCGATGATGCGCGCGCCGCTGGCCAGCGCCGCGCTGTTTGTCTTCATCCTCAACTGGTCGGACTATCTGATCGCGCTGCTTCTGACGACGCGCGAATGGGTGACGGTTCCCGTCTACATGGCGTCGCTCTCCTCCTCGATGACCGGACAGCTCTATGGCGCCAAGGCCGCGCTCGGTCTGATCGCCGCGGTGCCGCCGGTCATCATGGGCATCGCCATCCAGCGTCATCTGGTGCGCGGGCTGACGTTCGGGGCGCTCAAGCAATGAGCGCGGTGACTGCGACGATTTCGGAGGACGTGATGAAGACCGTCCAGGCAAAGCCAGCCTTGCGGGACGAAGGCGCAAAGCTCGGCTTCCGGCTGACATTGCCGGCGCAGATCCTGGTGCTGTTCATCGCGGTCTTCCCGCTGTTGATGCAGCTGTACATCAGCCTGACCGACTGGTCACCGCTTTCGGGCCTCGGCTGGTGGAGCGCCTGGTCGCTATGGAACAATTTCGCCAATTACACCGACCTTGCTGCCGATGCGCGCTTCTGGAGCGCGCTGAAGCGCACGGCCGTTGTCATGATCATCTGCGTGCCGGCGGAATTCCTGCTGGGCTTGGCGCTCGCCACGCTGTTTGCCGACGAGTTTCCGGGCAAACGGATCTTCTACTCGATCCTGTTGATGCCGATGATGGTGGTGCCGGCGGTGGCCGGCTACATGTTCTTCATGCTGTTCCAGTCGGGCGGTCCGGTGAACGACATCCTGTCGGCGATATCAGGCTTTCCCGTCACCATCGCCTGGCTTTCGGACCCGACGCTGGCGCTCATCGCCGTCATGGTTGCCGACATCTGGCAGTGGACGCCGCTGATGTTCCTCATCCTGCTTGCCGGCCTGGTCGGCGTGCCCGAGGACCAGATCAAGGCGGCGACGCTGCTCGGCGCCAATCCCTGGCAGCGCTTCGTCACCATCGTGCTGCCGAAGATGAAGACTATCATAATCATCGCGCTGGCGATCAGGATGATCGAGAACTTCAAGATATTCGACACGCTCTACATCATGACCGGCGGCGGCCCCGGTGTCGCCACCGAGACGATCTCCGTCTACATCTACAAGCTCACCACGCAGGACCTGATCTGGGGCTATGTCGCGGCGATCGCGCTGGCGATCTTGATCGTGTTGTCCATCGCCGCGGTCTTTGCCATGAAGCGCATGGCCCGGGCACGCGAGGTGACGGCATGAGCGCCATCCATCTGCAGAACCTGGTCAAGAAATTCGGCGACTTCACCGCGCTGAAGACGATGGACTTGGCCATCGCTGATGGCGAGTTCATGGCGCTGCTCGGGCCGTCCGGCTGCGGCAAGTCGACAACGATGAACATGATCGCCGGCATGGAAGAGCCGACGGGTGGCAAGATCCTGTTTGGCGAGCGCGACATGGCCGGCGTGCCGATGGGACGCCGCGGGGTCGGCTTCGTCTTTCAGAACTACGCGATCTTCACCCATATGACGGTGCGCCAGAACCTCGCCTACGGCCCAAAAATGCGCGGCGCGCCAAAGGCCGAGATCGATCGCCGCGTCGGCGCCATTGCCGAGATGCTGCAGCTGACGCCGTTGCTCGACCGCAAGGCCGACCGGCTGTCGGTCAACATCTTGCAGCGTGTGGCGATCGGCCGTTCGGCGATCATGGAGCCGGCGATCTTCCTGCTCGACGAGCCGCTGTCGAATGTCGATGCAGCCTTCCGCGCGGTGATGCGGACCGAACTGAAGCAGCTGCAGCGTCAGTTCCGGCAGACTATGGTCTATGTCACCCACGACCAGCTCGAGGCGATGACCATGGCCGACCGTATCGCGGTGATGGACCATGGCGTGCTTCAGCAGGTCGGCACACCGCTCGAGGTCTACAACAATCCGGCCAATGTCTTCGTCGCCCGCTTCATCGGTGCGCCGGGCATGAACCTGCTCAAGGGCAGGCCAGCGGAAAGCGACCGGGGCCTGGTCGTCGACCTCGGGCCATTCGGTGCGACGCCGCCGCTGCCGGCCAAAATCGCCGCCGCGGTGCGGGGCGCGCGGGGCGATGTGCTCTACGGCTTCCGCCCGGAACAGGCGGCGCTGGTCAAACGCGGCCAGGGGCTCTCCTTGCCGGTAACCTTCGTCGAGCGCATCGGCGCGCGCACCATCGTGCATCTCGGCCTGGGCGAGAGCGCAGTGAAGGCGGTGTTCGACAATGATGTCGGGCTGGCGATCGGGCAGACAGCGGTCGTCGCGCCTGCCGCGCAGTCGGTGCGCGTCTTCGACGCCGCCACCGGCCTTGCCATGAAAGTGGGCTAAGACCATGGCCGATATAGTCTTCCGCAATGTGACGAAACGCTACGGCAACACGCTCGCCGTCGATGACGCCTCGTTCACGGTCAACGACAATGAGTTCTTCTGCTTCTTCGGCCCGCCGCTGTCGGGCAAGTCGACGGTGCTGCGCCTGGTGCTCGGGCTTGAAACGCCTGACGCGGGTGAAATCCTGATCGGCGGCAGGCCAGTCAACACCGTGTCGCCGGCCGAGCGCAACATCGCCATGGTGTTCCAGAACCTGGCGCTGTTTCCGCATATGAGCGCGCGCGACAATGTCCGTTTTCCCCTGGTCGAACGCCGGGTCGCCGAGGCCGATATAGAAAGGCGTGTCGCCGATGTCGCGGCCAAGCTGCATATCGGCCACATCCTGCACAAGCCGCCGGCGCAGCTTTCGGGCGGCGAGCGGCAGCGCGTGGCGATCGCCCGCGCGCTGGTGCGCGATCCCAATGCCTATCTGATGGACGATCCAATCTCGGCGCTCGATGCCAGGCTGCGCGAGGAGACGCGCGTCGAGCTGAAGCGCATCCAGCGCGAGCTCGGCAAGACGCTGATCTATGTCACCCACGACCAGGAAGAGGCGATGTCGGTCGCCGACCGCATTGCCATCCTGGAGGATGGCAAGATCAGGCAGATCGGCGCGCCGGCCGAGATCTATGATCGCCCGGCCAGCACCTATGTGGCGCAGCTGCTCGGCTCGCCGATGATGAATATCTTGAAATCGGTGCGCGGCGAGGGCGGCGTCGAGGCGGCGGAAGGCGCGATCCGTATCGCGGACAAGGCTGCTCCGGCCGATGCCGTCGAGATCGGGCTCAGGCCGGAAGATATCAAGGTCCGGCCATGGCTGGATGGGGAAATATCGGATGGGCGCGCGGGCCGCCCGGCGCGGGTGTTCGAGGTCGAGCCGCTTGGCGGCTACACCGTGGTGACGCTCGCTGCCGGGCAGGCGCGCCTGAGGGCGCTGCTGCGTGGCCAGCCGGACATAAGGCCGGACGCCATGGTGGCGATATCCTGTGAGCCGGCCAGAGTGCATTATTTCGGGCAAAGCGGCGGAGCGCTGGCACGATGACGGCGGCTGCAAGAAACGAGCTTCGGGAGGATCAGATGGCAAACAACGGGTTCGAGCCGGACGTGAAGGTCCGCACGAAAGAGTATAGAATCGGCTGCGTCGGCGCCGGCATGATCATGGCCGAATGCCATCTTGCTGCCTATCACGATGCCGGCTTTCCGGTGGTGGCGATCGCCTCGCGGACCAAAGCCAGCGCCGAGAAGGTCGCAAGGCGCTGGGAGATCCCGACCGTCCACAGCACGCCTGAACAACTGATCGAGGACGAAAATGTCGAGATCATCGACCTTGCCTTTCCGCCGGACCAGCAGCCGGCGCTAATCCGGCATGCGCTGAAGCAGAAGCACATCAAGGCGATCCTGGCGCAGAAGCCGCTGGCGTTGTCGCTCAAGGATGCAATCGAGCTGCGCGACGAGGCGGCCAAGGCCGGCAAGATCCTCTCGGTCAATCAGAACATGCGCTATGACCAGTCGATGCGCGTGCTGAAGCAGATCATGGACAGCGGCGCGCTTGGCGACATCGTGTTCGCGCAGATCGACATGCACGCGATCCCGCACTGGCAGAGCTTCCTCGAGGACTACGATCGGCTGACGCTCGCCAATATGAGCGTCCACCACCTCGACGTGCTGCGCTTCCTGTTCGGCGATCCCCTGGAGATCACCACGCTGACCCGTAAGGATCCGCGCACCCGCTTCGATCATTCGGACGGCATCACCGTTTCGACGCTGCGGTTCCCGTCCGGCGTGCTCGCCGTGTCGCTGGAGGATGTCTGGTCCGGCCCGCGCCAGGAGGGCTACAAGGACGACCAGCACATCAACTGGCGCGTCGACGGCACCAAGGGCGTCGCCAAGGGCACGATCGGCTGGCCGACTGGTTCCGCCTCGACGCTGACCTATGCTTCGACCGAAACCACTGGCGGCGAATGGGTGACGCCAAGCTGGGACACGATGTGGTTCCCGCATGCCTTCATCGGCGTGATGGAGCAGCTCCAGCACGCGGTGAAGACGGGTGAGCCGCCGGCACTTTCCGTCGCCGACAACGTCAAGACCATGGCGCTGATCGAAGCCGGCTACCGCTCGATCAACGAGGGCCGCACGGTCAAGCTTTCCGAAATCTCGACAAACCCAATCAGCTGAATCACTTACAGGGAGGACTTCATATCATGATGCAGGCAGGTATTTTCACGGGCTATTTCCCGTACAGCCTCAAGGAAACCGCGCAGAAGATCCGCGCCCTCGATTTCAACACGGTGCAGCTCGACCTGCATTTCAAGGACGTTGACCTGTCGGCCGGGCAGATCACCAAGGACAAGGCCCGGGCTGTTCGCGACACCTTCCGCGACCACAATCTGCCGGTGTGCTGCGTGTCGGGCTACACCAACATTATCCATCCGGACAGAGCGGAGCGCGAGAAGCGAGTCGGCTATCTCAAGGAGATCATCCGCAGCGCCCGTGATTTCGGCTCGCCCTACGTGATCTCGGAAACCGGCACTTACAACACCGAGTCCGATTGGGTGCACCATCCCAAGAACAAGACCGAGGAAGGCTTCGAGGAATGTCGCAAGGTCATCGCCGACCTTGCCCAGACGGCCTATGATCACGGCGCGGTGTTCCTGCTCGAAACCTATGTCAACAATGTCGTCGGTTCGGTCGAGGAGACGGTGAAGATGTTCGCACAGGTCGACCATCCTGGTCTCGGCCTGCTGATGGATCCGACCAACTATTTCGAGACGCACAACATCGATAGGATGGACCAGATCCTGAACCAGGTGTTCGACACCCTGACCGACAAGATCAGAATAGCCCACGCCAAGGACGTCAAGCGTTCGGGCGGCGATAAGTCGGAGAAGCACGCCGATATCGGCGACGAGGACGCGCTGGAGAGCCACACTTTCCGTGGTGTCGGCGAGATCGAGCTGCCGGCGCCCGGCCTCGGTTCGCTCAACTACGACCTCTATCTCAAGCGGCTTGCCGAAAAGCACCCGAACATTCCGGTCATCATCGAGCATCTCTCGGAAGACGACGTGCCGCGCGCCAAGAAATTCCTCGACGGCAAGTTCCGCGCCAACGGCCTCTGATAGGAGTCCTGCGTCGCCGCTATGCGGCGGCGCTTTCCACCGGGAGGAATATAATGGAGGAAGCGAAATGTTGAAATTCGGATTGAAACTGGCGACGGCCGCGACTTTGTTGGCAGGGATAGGGTTGGGCTCGCCGGCATTCGCACAGGACGGCCAGAAGACGTTCTATCTCCTGTCGCATGGCGGCCCATCGGATGCATTCTGGCTCGACTGGAATGCCGGCGCCACCAAGGCCTGCGACCAGCTCAAGGTGACCTGCAAGATCTCCTTCAGCGGCGGCGACATGGCGGCGCAGAAGGAGGCCTTCAACTCGGCACTGGCCGCCAAGCCCGACGGTATCGGCACCACATCGGCGCAGCCCGGCCTGTGGACCGAGGAGGTCAAGGCGGCGAAGGCTGCGGGCATCCCGATCGTGTTCTTCAACACCGATGATCCGGCAACCGGGCGGCAGGCGTATGTCGGCGCCGACCTCAAGGAGGCCGGCGTCATCTGGGCCAAGTATCTGGTCGACAACAAGATGGTGAAGCAGGGCGACAAGGTGTTCCTGCCGGTGGAGGTGCCGGGCGCCAGCTATCAGCAGCTCGAGACCGAAGGCATCGCCAGCGTCTTCGATCCGCTTGGCATCAAATATGACGTGGTCGATTGCGGCACCGATCCAGCCGGCATCATCGCCAAGATGACCGACTATATGGTGGCCAACAATCCGCCGGCGATCATCGCACTCGGCGATTCCGTGGCGGCCAGCATCAAGCGGGTGTTCGACGGCGCCGGCGTGCCGGCCGGCAAGATCCCGGTCGTCGGCTGGGGCAATTCCAAGGAAACCGCTGAAGCCGTCAAGGCCGGCTTCGTCAACGCGGCCGCCTGGCAGTTCCCGTCGGCGCAAGGCTTTATGCCGGTCGCGCTGCTCGGTCTCGCCGCCTCGGGCGAACCGATCGGCTACGACATCCACACCTTTAGCCTCTACGACGCGACAAGCGTCGAGCCGATCCTGAAACTCTACAACAAGTGATGGAAATTGACGTCCACCGCGCAGGCGGCGGACGTCGCTCCACGATATGGTTCAAACCGTTATGACAATTGCCGCAGAAGAGGAAATGCCGGGCGTCAAGCGCAGGTCGAGCCTGATCCGCTCGCCGCAATTCTCCTCGCTCGTCATCCTCGTCGTGCTGTTGGCGGCGTTCGCTATCGCCGACGCCAACTTCCTGTCGCCGCTCAACATCTCCAACATGATGGCGTTCCTGCCCGAGCTCGGCATCATCGCCCTCGGCATGACGCTGCTTCTGACGGCGGGCGAATTCGACCTTTCGGTCGGTGCCGTGTTCGGGCTCGCGCCGGTCGTGGTCATGCTTCTGGTGCAGAGCGGCCAGGTTGATATCGGTGTGGCGCTGCTTGCCGGGCTGTTGTTATGCGTGGCGATCGGGGCCATCAACGGATTGATCGTCACCAAGATCGGTATCTCCTCCTTCCTGGTGACGCTGTCGATGCTGCTTGTGGTGCGAGGGGCGGCGCTCTACATCACACAAGGCTTCCCGCTGAAATCCTGGGACCAGCCCGGCTTTTTCGTGACGCTGCTGGCTGGGAGCTTCAACATCGGCTCATTCCGGTTCTACACCTCGTTGTGGTGGTTCGTCGGCCTGTCGCTGCTGGCAATCTACGTGCTGCACTACGCCAAGCTCGGCAACTGGATCAGCGCCGTCGGCTCCAATCGGAATGCGGCGGTGGCGCGCGGCGTGCCGGCCGATGCGGTCAAGATCTGGCTGTTCATCCTGACCTCGGTGCTGGCGGGTCTGGCCGGCATGATCAGCGCCTTCCGCATCTCGGCTGCCTCGCCGGTGGCCGGCACCGGCTACGAACTCGAAGTGATCGCCATGGTGGTGGTCGGCGGCACGGCGCTGACCGGCGGGCGCGGCACGATCCTGGGCACGATCGTCGGCGCGCTGATGCTGCGCAGCATCCGCAACGGCATCGTGCTGATCGGCGTGCCGGGGCTCGCCTACAACATCTTCGTCGGCGTCATCATCCTCGCCATGCTCATCCTGCACGCTTTGCTGCAGAAGAACGCCGCCAGGAGCTGATCATGGAAGTGCTTCGGCTGCAGAACCTGCAAAAGTCCTTCGGTAGCGTCCGCGCCCTGAAGAGCGCCTCCTTCACACTCAACGAGGGCGAGGTGGTGGCTCTCCTCGGCGACAATGGCGCCGGCAAATCCACCCTGATCAAGGCGATCTCCGGCGTGTTCCCTGTTGACCGCGGCGAGATCTATGTGCGCAGCCAGAAGGTCTCCATCCGCTCGACGCGCGACGCGATGGATCTCGGCATCGAGACCATCCACCAGGATACGTCGCTGGCGCCGGATCTCAGCATCGCGCGCAATCTGTTTCTCGGTCGCGAGCCGGTCAATCTCAAATGGTTGGGCGTGTTCGCGCCGCTCGACCTCGCCAAGTTGCGCGACGCCGCCTCGGCACTTTTGAAGCGCGTCGGCATCTCGAAAAAGCTCGACGCCGATGCGCTGGTCAGCACGCTGTCGGGTGGCGAGCGCCAGTCGATCGCCATTTCGCGGGCCATGCAGTTCGCCGCCAAGGTCATCATCCTCGACGAGCCGACCAATAATCTCGGTGTCGAGGAAACACATGGCGTGCTGCGCTTCGTCAAGGAGGTCCGCGCAGCCGGTCATTCGGTGCTTTTGATCACCCACAATATCCACCATGTCTTCCAGGTCGCCGACCGCATCATCGTCATGCGCCGCGGCGAGATTGTCGCCGAGCAGACGGTCGCCGATACCGACCTGTTGACGGTGGAGAGCATCATCACCGGCGCCGACATGTCGGCCCTGCTCAAGGAGACGAGAGCGAAGTGAAGGAATTGGCCGTCAAATGGTAGAGCTTTACGGCAAGACGCTTTCGCGCCGGCAGGTCTCGGAACGCTCCGGCATGCTGTCGCAATTCGCCGGCGTGCGGCTGATGACGCTCGGCGACGGCGTGGAGCGAGGCATCCGCATGCTCGAATTTCGCACCGGCTCGGGATTGCGCTTCACCGCGCTCGTCGACCGGGCGCTCGATGTCGCCGACTGCGACTTTAGGGGACAGGCGATCGGCTGGCATTCGCCGAGCGGCTTTCGCCATCCCGGCCTGCACGAGTATGAAGGCGAGGAGGGGCTCGCCTGGGCGCGGTCGTTTTCCGGCCTGCTGCTCACCTGCGGTCTTGACCATATTCTGTTCATGAATGAAGTGCCGGCCGACAGTTACAATTATCCGCCGAAGAAGACGGTGCGCCATTCTCTGCATGGCCGCGTCAGCACCATTCCGGCGCGGCTGACCGGTTATGGCGAGACATGGGACGGCGACCGCTGCGTGCTGTGGGCCGAGGCCATCGTCCAGCAGTCGACGGTGTTCGGCGAGGACCTGCATCTGCTGCGGCGGATCGAGGCCGATGTCGGCGGCAACGAGATCCGGCTGTCGGACCGGGTCGTCAATCACGGCTTCAACCGGACGCCGCATATGTATTTCTACCACATCAATGTCAGCCACCCGGTGCTCGACGAGGGTTCCCGCTATCTGGCGCCGATCCGTGATGTTGTCTGGGCCGGCCATGCCGGCGAGCGCTACGAGGCGCAGAACGTCGGTTACCGCACGATGCCGGCACCGCAATTGGGTTTCCAGGAACAGGTCTGGCAGCACGAGCTCGGCGCCGACGCCAAAGGGGAGGTGCCGGTTGCCGTGGTCAACGACCGTCTTGGCCTCGGCCTTGAAGTCGTCACCCGCAAGGACCAGTTGCCTTGCGCCTATGAGTGGCAGAATTTCCAGGCAGGGCAGTATGCGCTGGGCATAGAGCCGTCGACGCATCATGTGCTCGGCAATCTGGCCGCGCGCGAACGCGGCGAGATGATCTGGCTGGAGCATGGCGAGAGCCGCTCCTACAATGCGGTGTTCCGGGTCCTTGACGGTGCCGACGAGATTGCGGCGGCCGAAAGCCGAATTGCTGACATCGCCAGGCAGCCGCAGCAGGATTATCCGCAGCCGTCAGGCAATTTTCCGGTGCTCGGAGACAGGTCGTGATGATGACGAGGACGATGCGAAGCACCAGTTGGGAGGCTGGGTCCGGTCGGAGCGGGGAGGGCTCGCGGCCCATCAGGATTTGGAGGTCACAATGGCTGGCACAGTGAAGCGCGACTACAGCCTGGTCGGCGAGAGCACACGCAGGGCGATCGAGACAGGGCTGGCTTCGGCCGAATGGTATCACACCGACGTCTCCCGCAAGGCAATCAAGGAGTTGATGCAACGGTCGGATGGCCCGGCGATCCGCGACACGATCATCTGGATCGTCGCTATCCTGGGCTCGGCGGCCGGTGGCGTCTATTTCTGGGGCACCTGGTGGTGTGTGCCGTTCTTCTTCGTCTACGGCGTGCTGTACGGCTCCTCCAGCGACTCGCGCTGGCATGAATGCGGCCATGGCACTGCCTTCCGCACGCGCTGGATGAATGATGTGGTCTACCAGATCGCCAGCTTCATGCTGATGCGCAATCCCGTGACCTGGCGCTGGAGCCATGCCAGACACCACACCGATACCATCATCGTCGGACGCGATGCCGAGATCGCCGTGATGCGCCCGCCGGACCTTTTGCGCGCAGCGCTCGCCTTCACCGGTATCCTCGATTTTCGCTATTCGCTTCCGGCGCTGGTGCGCCAAGCGTTCGGCAGGCTCACGCCCGACGAGAAAAGCTACGTTCCCGAGATGGAGCAGCACAAGGCCGTCATCGCTGCGCGCTGGCATGTCGCCATCTACATCGCCACGATTGCGCTCGCCGTCACTATGCGGTCGTGGCTGCCGTTGGTGCTCATCGGCGTGCCGCGCCTCTACGGCACCTGGCACATGGTGCTGACCGGCCTGCTGCAGCACATCGGCCTGGCCGACAATGTGATCGACCACCGGCTCAACACCCGTACCGTATACATGAATCCGATTAGCCGCTTCATCTACTGGAACATGAACTACCATGTGGAGCATCACATGTTCCCGATGGTGCCCTATCATGCGCTGCCCAGGCTGCATGAGTTGATCAAGCACGATTTGCCGGAGCCGAACCCGTCGATGTGGCATGCCTATCGCGAGGTTTGGCCGGTCCTCCTCAGGCAGCTCAGATATGAGGATTATTTCCTCAAGCGTGAGTTGCCGCCGACGGCGCGGCCCTATCGTGGCGAGTTCCACGAGGTGAACATGTCAGCGGCGGCGGAATAGGCACTGCACACCCGCCGCATTACAGAAAATTCAGGAGAAGTAGAGATGGCCGATTGGGTCGAAGCGTGCGCCGTGGACGATGTCGAAGAAGAGGATGTCATCCGCTTCGACCATGGCGGCCGCACCTTCGCGATCTACCGTTCCCCTGACGACGAATTCTTCGCCACCGACGGGTTTTGCACGCATGAGAAGGCCCATCTGGCCGACGGGCTTGTCATGGACGACATCATCGAATGCCCCAAGCACAATGGCCGCTTCAATTACAAGACCGGCCAGGCCAAGGGGGCTCCCGTCTGCGTCAATCTTGTGACCTACCCGGTCAAGGTCGAGGCCGGTAAGGTGATGATCCAGATCGCCTGACCGGCCTTCCATTCACGCAACAAAGGGACCAAACTCGATGAGCCGTAAAAGACCCACGATCGCCGATCTGCGCGCCATGAAGGGCAAGCGGCAACTGACCATGCTGCGCGTGTTGACGATGGATGAGGCCGAGGCCGCCGAAAGGGCTGGGATCGATATCGTCTCGGTGCCGCCGGAGCTGGTGCTCAACCCGCAATACCGCGATGCCGCACCCAGCCTGTTCACCATGCCGGGCGACAATTTCTACGAGATCGGCACAGCCGACGATTTCGTGCGCTGGGCGTTCCGGCTCTACAAGGCGAGCGCCGACGCGGTCTATTGCAGCGCTGGTTATGCCACCGTCAAACGGCTGGCCGATGACAATATACCGGTGATCGGCCATGTCGGACTCATTCCATCCCGCGCGACCTGGACCGGTGGCTTCAAGGCCGTCGGCAAGACCGCCGACAGCGCCATGCAGATTTTCGAGGCAGTCAAGCAGTATGAGGCCGCAGGTGCTGTCGGCGCCGAGATCGAAGTGGTGCCGGTCGAGGTGGCCAAGGCGATTTCGGAACGGACGTCGCTGATCATGCTGTCGATGGGAGCGGGCACCGGCTGCGACGCGCAGTATCTGTTCGCCGACGACATCCTTGGCCAGAACCGCGGCCACATGCCCCGCCATTCCAAGGTCTACCGCAATTTCGCCGCTGAATATGACCGCCTGCAGGCGGAACGCATCGCCGCTTTTTCCGAATATGTCGCCGACGTGAACAGCTTGGCCTATCCCGAAGACAAGCATGTGGTGCATATGGACCCGGACCAACTCGGTCTGTTCATGAAAAGGGTCGACGGCGCGTGAAACCTGACGGCAATGCTGCAACTGGCGATATGAAGCCGGTTCATATTCTCACTCTTTCGTGTGAAGACCGGCCGGGGGTCGTTGCCGCCGTCACCACCGAGCTTGCCGCGAACGGCGCCAACATCGCCGAAAGCAGCCAGTTCTGGGACCGGCAGAGCAATCGCTTTTTCATGCGGATCGCCTTCACCAGCCCGGCAGGCTCGACGAAGGACGATCTGGAGCGAGCCCTGAAATCGTCCGTCGACCGGTTCGGGATGAAGACCGCGCTGGTCGATCAGGCTCGTCGCCCGAAGATCATCGTCATGGTTTCGAAGTTCGACCATGCGCTTCTCCATCTGCTTTACCAGATCAGGGTCGGCTGGCTGAATGCACAGGTCGCCGCCGTCGTCTCCAATCATGAAGACGCCCGGCGCTTCGCCGAGATGGAAGGCATCCCCTACCACCATTGGCCCACGACCAGGGAAAACAAGGCCGAACAGGAGCAGAAGCTGCTGGACCTGGTGCAGGAGACGGGGTCCGAGCTCGTCGTCCTGGCGCGCTACATGCAGGTGTTTTCGAAGGGACTATCCGACCGGCTTTACGGGCGGGCGATCAACATCCACCATTCCTTCCTGCCAAGCTTCAAGGGCGCAAAGCCGTATCACCAGGCCTTCGACCGCGGCGTCAAGCTGATCGGCGCGACAGCGCATTACGTGACATCCGATCTCGACGAAGGCCCGATCATTGAACAGGAAACCGAGCGCGTCACCCATGCGATGAGCGCGGAGGATTTCGTGGCCGTCGGCCGCGACATTGAAAGCCGCGTGCTGGCGCGGGCCGTCAAATTGCATCTTGAGGCCCGCGTCATGCTCAACGGCCACAAGACAATCGTCTTTTGACGAGCGGTCGTTCGGCGCTACGCCTGCCACGATCCACTGGTGAGCGCTGCGTAAATCGCCTCGGCATCGATACCTTGGGGCCTGTCCTCGTTGAGCGGCAGGACGAGCGTGCGGACTGCCGCATGAATCGCGGCGGTCGCTGGCGCCAGGTTCAGCCCGTTGCGCAGGTCTACGGCCTGTGCGGCGGCCATCAGCTCGAAGGCGATCAGCCGCTGCCACAGCACGATCATCTCGGCGCATTTGGAGACGGCCAGCGGTGCTTGCGTCGCATGGTCCTCGACGCCTTCCGAGACCGAGAGGAAATCGAGCATCACCGGATTGGCCTTGTGGCGGATGGCGGCGAGGATCGCGCTCACCGTCTTTTGCAGCGGCACGAAACCGGCCGAAGCACCGCCGACCGGCGACAGATATTTGGGCAGGCCGTTGCGGCCTGAACTGGTGAGTTGGACGAAGCGAGCAGCACAGGCAGCCGCACATTGAGCGATGGCTAGGCCAAGCGTCTCGAAGGCCAGTGACAGCGACGGGGTGTGGAAATTGCCGGTCGACAGCACCATGTCGTCATCGCCCAGTACCAGCGGGTTGTCGGCGGCGGCGTTGAGCTCGATCTCGACGGCTTGCCTGGCCTGATCGATTGCCTGCAACAGTGCGCCATGGATCGATGGCATGCAGCGGATCGACAGCGGGTCCTGCAAGGTCGTCGGCATCGGCGCCTTGTCGCGGGCCAGCAGATCGCGCAAGCCTTGCGCGGCCCGCTGCTGGCCAGCGGCCGGTCGCGCCGCCTGCAAGCGCGGATCGAGGATCGTCTGGTTGGCGCCGATGCCTTCCACGGTCAACGCGCCCGCCTGCTGTTGTTGTGCGAAGGCGGACAGTGCGTCGGCCACCGCCAGCGCGCCGCTGCCGGCGGACACCGCCGAGGCGCTTATCAGCGACAGCCCGTCCTTGGGGGCGAGGCTGGCGGGGGCGAGGCGCGCCATTGCCAGCGCCTTGGCCGCCGGCATGCGCCGGCCCTGAAAGTCGGCTTCGCCGTCGCCGGTCAGCATGCGGCCGAGCGTTGCCATCAGCACAAGGTCGCTGTCGCCGATCGAGCCCAGTGACGGCATCACGGGATGCACGCCGGCATTGAGCGCGTCGATGAGTGCGACGAAAACCTCCGATGAAATGCCTGAACCGCCGGCCGAAAACATCGCCGCGCGGGCAAGCATCGTCGCCCGCACGATGTCTTGCGGCAGCGCGTCACCCACCGCACCACTACGCCCTTCCAGCAATTGGCGCTGGAAGGCGCTGGCGTCGCCGCTGATTGACGCGCCGAGATTAGCGCCGAGACCGGTGTTGAGCCCATAGATCGGCTGGCCCGAAGCGGCGACGCGATCGAGCACCTTGCGCGCTCTTTCCAGCCTATCGATGACAATGGATGCCACCTCGACCTTGCGTCCGTCACGGGCAACCGCCGCGACATCCTCGACCCTGATGCCGACCCCGGTGAGGATGAGCGCGCTCATGCGAAGCGCAGCCGCTGGCCGATGTTCTGCGCCTGCGCCTTGGCCAGCATCGCTTCGCCCAGCGCGATGTCGGAGAGCGACAGGCCGCGATGCCAGAACAGGATCGTCTCGTCGTCGCTCTCACGCCCGGGCTTGAGGCCGGCAGCGATCTGGCCAAGTTCGGCGTGCAGCGTTCTTTCGCTGAGGCGTCCGGCCTCGACATGGGCGCGCAGCGAGCCGAATTTGCCGCCCTTGCACTGGCCCCAGTCGTCGACGACGATCTTGGCCATGATGTCGGTCAGCGACAATTCCACCGCGCTCATCGTGCCGTAGGGCATCACCAGCGCGCCGGGCTTGATCCATTGCGTCTTCAGCAACGCCTGCGGTTCCAGCAGCCGCGAGGCCTCGACGACGATGTCGGCGCCTTCGACGCAAGTGCGCCAGTCGGCGACCGCCGTGACCTTCTTGCCGAGATCGGCGGATAGCTTTGCGGCAAAGCCGTCGCGGCTTTCGGGCCGGCGCGAATGAACGCGAATCTCGTCGAAGTCGAAGAGATGGTCGAGCAGGCGCACGTTCCAGTAGGCGGTGCCGCGGGCGCCGACATGGCCGAGGATCTTCGATGTCTTTTTCGCCAGATGTTTTGCGCCGATGGCGGTGACGGCGCCGGTGCGCATGTCGGTGATCACGGTGGCATCGAGGATGGCACGCGGCGTGCCGGTGCGCGGATCGAACAGGTTGAGGATGCCGAATTCCGACGGCAGGCCGTGCAGGTAATTGTCGACATAGTCGCCGACGATCTTGACGCCCGCCGAATCGAGCGGCGCGACGTAGCCGCGCAGGACGTTGAAATGGCCGTTGAAGGACGGGTCCGGCTCGAGATGGACGCGCGGCTCGATCACCGCCTGGCCGTTGCCCTGCGCCACCAGCCCGGCCTCGACCGCTCCGATGATTTCTGCATCGGTCATATCAAGCGCTTCGATATCGAGGGCGTTGAGATAATCGATGTAGATGGGCTTCATGCGCACACAATTCCTAAGTCAGAAGAGGTTCGATGGCGAGGTTCAGTCATCGCATAACAGGTCGCGATACGACACGAAAGTTTGTTGGGCCATGTCTGGACGGCGCCGCCCAAATGCTGTTCAAACCGGTGCGTCATCGATTTGCCGGATAATTGCATGGTTCCCAGTGTCGCGGGAAAAACTCTCGTACAGTTCTGCGCATGACCGCCATTCCCGAAAACGAAGCCTTGCCCGAAAGCGCGACACAGGCGCGTCGCGTGGCGCTGATCGTCGCCGTTGCCTTCTTCATGCAGCTTCTGGATTCGACGATCATCTCGACATCGCTGCCGCAGATGGGAGAATCTTTCGGCGTGCCGGCGGTGGCGATGAGCATCGGCATCACCGTCTATATGCTGACCATGGCGGTGTTCGTGCCGCTGTCGGGCTGGCTCGCCGACCGCTTCGGCGCGCGCAACATCTTCCTCGTGGCGATCGCGCTGTTCGCGCTGGCCTCGATCGCCTGCGGCATCTCGCAGAACCTGACCCAGTTCGTCGCCGCGCGTGCGGTGCAAGGCCTGGGCAGTGCGTTGATGACGCCGGTCGGGCGAATCCTGGTGCTGCGCAACGCACCGAAGTCCGAGCTGCTCAATGCCACGGCGCTGATCACCTGGCCGGCGCTGTTCGCGCCGGTGATCGGGCCGGTGCTCGGCGGCTTCATCACCACCTATCTGTCCTGGCACTGGAATTTCTTCATCAACATTCCGCTCGGCGTGGCCGGCCTGGCGCTGGTCGCCCGCTTCATCCCCGGCGACCGCGAGTCCGAGACCAAACCGCTCGATTGGCCAGGTTTCTTTTTGACCTCGGTCGGGCTTGCTTGTCTGCTTTACGGTCTCGAGCGCATCGCGCATGCGGAAGACGGCACCTTGCCGACCGTGGCGCTGCTTGTGGCCGGCACCTTGATCGGCTGGCTGGCGGTGCGGCATCTCGCGCGCACAAAAAATCCGCTGCTCGATCTCACAGCGTTCAAGGTGCAGACTTTCGCCCTATCGACGCTGTCGGCTGGGACCATTTTCCGGATCGCCATCAACGCCACGCCGTTCCTGCTGCCGCTTTTGTTCCAGGTCGGCTTCGGGCTGAGCCCGGTGGATGCCGGCATGCTGATCCTCGCCTATTTCCTAGGTAATCTCGGCATGAAGGCGGTGACGACACCGACGCTGAAGCGCTTCGGCTTCCGTTCTGTGCTGGTCATCAACGGCGTGATCGCATCGCTGTCGATCATGGCCTGCGCGGCGATCTCGCCGCAGACCCCGCAAGCGCTGGTGGTGGCGCTGATGCTGATCGCCGGACTGTCGCGTTCGATGCAGTTCACTGCGCTCAACACGCTGGCCTTCGCTGATGTGGCCCCGCCGCAGCGCAGCTCGGCGGCGACGCTGTCCAGCATGCTGCAGCAGGTGGCGATGCTGTTCGGCGTGGCGATCGCCGCGGCGCTGCTCAACTTGTCGCAGATCGCGAGGGGCGGGCCGGCGCTCGACCTCACAGACTTCCGCCTCGCCTTCCTGGCGATCGGCGCTATCGGGCTCGCGGCCTCGTTCCGCTTCCTGGCGCTGCCACCGGCCGCGGGCGCCGAGGTCTCGGGTCATCATCCGCAGAATTGAGACCGGCGGCAGTTGTCCGTCCTGTGTCGGCGGAGGCGGGGAGCTTTTCCTTCTCCCCTTGTGGGAGAAGGTGGATCGGCGCGTGGCGCCGAGACGGATGAGGGGGTGTTGGAAGAAATGCAGCGTAAAAAGATCGAGGGATTTTAAGTGCTTAGTTCTTCAAGATAGCGATCCTTCCAGCACCCCTCATCCGACCGAGCTTCGCTCGGCCACCTTCTCCCACAAGGGGAGAAGGAAAGGGGGGCTGCGCTACCCCGGCCGATATACCTTCTCCGCAGTGTTCCAAAAGATGTTCGCCTCGGCGGCCGCGCCGTGCTTGGCCACCGCCTCCCGGTGCGCCTTGATCAGTTCGGCGTGGCTGGTCCAAAGTTTCTCGATTGGGAAGTTCGAGCCGAACATCAGATGATCGCTGCCGAGCATGTCGATCGCGTTGTCGACGATGTAAGCGATCAGCGCCGGGTCGTTGCGGTGGACGAAGGTGCCGAGGCCGGAGAGCTTGGCATAGAGGTTGGGCGCGGCTGAAAGCGTGCGCACTCCGGTCTTCCAGGCCTCCGTGGTCTCCGGGTCCATGCCGGTCAGCATGCCGGCATGGGTGAGGATGAAATTCGTTTCCGGGTTCTCTGCGACAAGCGTCAGCCCGTCCTTCATCTGGGCCGGGAAAAGCTGCAGGTCGAAGGACAGGCCATAGTCCTTCAGCCGCGCCACATTGGCCCGCACCTTCGGGTCGACGACCTGATCGGGCGCGGCGGCGAAGCGGAAGGCCGGCGTTTCGTGCCAGTGCAGCTGCATGCGCACGCCGCGCAGCAGCGGATATTTTTTCAAGCGATCGATCTGGGGGCGGACATCGTCCACCGTCATATCGGCATAGCCGACGATGGCATGCGGCCAGCCGGTTTCGTCAGCTGTCTTCTGCAGGAAGGCGACTTCGGTCTCGAAATCCTCCTTCGCCCAGTTGGTCTGGACATAGACCGCCTTCTCGACGCCGGAGCCTTTCTGATCGGCCAGGAATTCCTCGATCGGATAGTCGCGGCGGATCGGTTCATAAGGTCCGAAGATGCGCGGCACCATCGGCCCGCGCAGCCAGGGCTGATCCTCTTGGCGCCAGATGTGGAAATGCGCGTCGATCGCCTTTTGCATCATGAAGCCCTTTTCCAGATTGCTGCGGCCGCCGGAGCGGGGCGGGCGAGCGACAGGATGAAATCGGAGAGACCCGAGATCGACGAGCCGTCGACCAGATCGTCGAGCACCGGCAGGATGGCGCGAAGTGCTGCCGTCGCCGGCTGGAAACGCGGATCGCCGGCCAGCGGCGTCGCCAGCGAAAGCCGGAAGGCGCGGGCGCTCAGCCGACGCATCGCCGTTTCCAGCTCGGCATGATCGCCGCGCTCCAGCGCGTCCGACAGGATGACAATCGCTGCCCCGCGCGCGAAAGCGGAAAAGCGCGGCACCGACAGGAAGGCGAGCAGCGTCGGTCCCATCCGGGTGCCGCCGTCCCAGTCGTCGACCAGCGCTGCCACGCGGGCCAGCGCCTGGTCGCGGTCGCGGATGCGCAACGCCCCGGTGATGCGGGTCAGCCGCGTGCCGAAGGTGAAAATTTCAGCCCGGTCTGCGCCCTGCACCGCCGCATGCGCCAGTTTGATATAGTCCGATGTATGCAGCTTCATCGAGCCCGACACGTCGATCAGGATCAGCAGCTTGCGCGGCACGGTCTGCCTGCGGCGCAGCAGCGGCGATGGCACGTCGCCGTCGGCGCTGACGATTTCCCGCAGCGACCGGCGCAGATCGAGCTTGCCGCGCGCGTGCGCGCGCACGGTGCGGAAGGAGCGGCGGGCGGGCAGGGCGGCGGAAAGCTTGCGGCGGAAGGCGGCCAGCCCGTCGCCGTCGCGCTGAAAGTCGCGGGCGCTCAACTGTTCGGCGCCAGACGATAGCTCGCCACCTTCCTCCTGGCGCGCCACCTCGCTCTCTTCGTCGCTGGAGCCGCCGTCGTCCTTGATGCGGGTTTCTTCGTCGGCCTCGCCTTCGACCGCGGCCGCGGGGTTGCCGTAGAAATGGCTTTGGAAATGCGCCTCGAATTCGTCGCGGCGGTCGGGCGGTGGCGCCAACGTGGCAAGGGCGGCCTCGTGGATGTCATTCATCGAGCGCGGGCCAAGCAGCGCCACCGCCTGCATGAAGCCGGACACCTGCTCGGGCGCCACCGGAAAGCCATAGCGGCGCAGCAGCCGTCCGAAGCCGAGCAAGGGCGCAGCCGCCCGGGGCAAGGCTGTGGCGCTCACGCCAGTGCCTCCTCGACGATCCGGCCAAGCTCAGGCGCGATGTAGGACAGATCCTCCTCGTCCTTGATCAGCACGCCGATGGCGCGGCGGAACGCTTCCGGCCACGGGCTGCCGCCTTTTTCGAGGATCGTCGCGGCGTTCGCCCATTCGACCGCTTCGGCGATGCCCGGCGGCTTGGCCAGCGGGCGGGCGCGGATGTCGCGCACGGCAGAAGCCACGGCACGTGCGGTCGCCTCGGCGACTTCACCGGCGCGCAGCATGATGATCTCGGCCTCGCGCTCGGCGCCGGGATAGGTGATCCAGTGGTAGACGCAGCGCCGCCGCAGCGCTTCCGCCAGCTCGCGGGTGCGGTTCGAGGTCAGGATGACGATCGGCTGCGCCGTCGCGCGGATGGTGCCGCGCTCGGGAATGCTGATCTGGAAATCGGAAAGGAATTCCAGGAGCAGCGCTTCGAACTCATGGTCCGAGCGATCGATCTCGTCGACCAGCAGCACGCGTTTTTCCGGCGCCTTCAGCACCTGCAGCAGCGGTCGCGCGATCAGAAAACGGTCGTCATAGATGTCGACCTCATGCTCGCCGGCATGGCGGATTGCGAGCAACTGGCGCTGGTAGTTCCATTCGTAGAGCGCATGCGCGGCATCGATGCCCTCATAGCATTGCAGCCGCACCAGATCGCGCCCGAGCAGCTCGGCTATCGCCTTCGCCGCTTCCGTCTTGCCGACGCCGGGCGCGCCTTCGAGCAGCAGCGGCTTGCCCAGCCTGATCGCCAGGAAGATGGCGGTCGCCAGGCTCTCGTCCGCCAGATAGCGCGAAGCGGCGAGGCGCGATGCCACCGCCTCCGGCGAGGTCGCGACAGTTTCGGCGCTTCTCTTGGGCATTTCCAACACTCAGTTTGGCGCGCCGGCTTGCGCCTTCAGCGCCCGTAGGATGCGCTCCGGTGTGATCGGCAGCGTGTCGATGCGCACGCCGACGGCGTCGAAGACGGCGTTGGCGACCGCCGGGATTTGCGGGTTGGCGCACATCTCGCCCGGCCCCTTGGCGCCGTACGGCCCATCGGCCGAGGGCCGTTCCAGCACGATGATCTCGGTTTGCGCGAGATCACCCGGGCCCGGCATAAGATATTGGTTGAAGTCGGTGCCGCCATGATCGCGATTGGGATAATAGGGTTCCGTCGTCTCGTAGAGCGCGTGGCTGATGCCCATCCACGAGCCGCCGACAAGCTGCTGCTCGACCATTTTCGGGTTCAGCGCGCGGCCGATCTCAAAAACGTTCTTGACCGTCAGCACGGTGACCTCGCCGGTCTCGTCATCAACCTCGACCTCCGCCACCGTGCAGGCATGCGCATAGCAGGTCGACGGCTTCATCGCGCCGGTCTCTTTTTCGGGGTACGAGCGCGGGATGAGGAACATGCCACGGCCGGAAATCGAGCGGCCGCGCTTGAAATGCGCCGACAGCGCGACATCGAAGATCGAGATCGATTTCTGCGGCGCACCCTTGACCAGGATATTGCCCAAGCCGTCGGTCTCGAGGTCCGAGGCATTCACTTCCAGCTCCTCGGCCGCCACTTCCAGCATCACCTGGCGGGCTTCCCTGGCCGCCTGGATGACGGCGTTGCCGGCGCGATGCGTGCCGCGCGAGGCGAAGGTGCCCATGCAGTGCGGGCCGGTGTCGGTGTCGGCGGTGTCGACGACGACGCGTTCGGTCGGCACGCCGATCGTCTCGGCGCAAATCTGCGCCATGATCTGTTTCATGCCCTGGCCGAGATCGACTGATGACAGCGTCACCATGAAATTGCCGGTCGGCGTCGAATGCACTAGCGCCTGGGTCGGGTCGCCGCCGAGGTTCATGCCGGTCGGATAGTTGATCGCGGCAACGCCGCGTCCGCGCCTGATCGCCATCTCAAGCTCCCTTCGTGTAGGACGACATGGAGAGGTACTTTTCCGCCACCGGCCAGTTGGCGGCACGCGAGGCTTCCTGCATGCACTCGATCAGCGCAGCGCCTTCGGTCGGCTGGCGATGCGCCTTCATGTCGCCGTCGCGGTAGGCATTGATGAAGCGGAATTCGAGCGGGTCCATGCCGATCAGCCGGGCGAGCTTGTCCATCTGCACTTCCAGCGCGAAATCGCCGATGGTGACGCCGAAGCCGCGCATGGCGGAGGAGGGGGTGCGGTTGGTGTAGACGCAGTAGGTATCGATCCAGACGTTCGGGATGGTGTAGGGACCAGGATAGTGGCCAGCGCCCTTCTGCGCGCCATAGGGTGAGTGGCGCGAATAGGCGCCGGCATCGGTATAGCCGGTGACCTTGCGGGCGACGATGCGGCCGTCCTTCATGACGCCGTCCTTGATGACGACCTTTTCCGCTGCGCGCGGCGAGGAGATCTGCATCTCCTCCTCGCGGCTGTAGATGAAGGAGACCGGACGCCCGGTCAGCTTGGCGCCGAGGATGGCGATTGGCTCGACGATGACGTCGACCTTGCCGCCGAAACCGCCACCGACGGTGCCGCCGACGAAATGCAGCTTGTTGCCGGGCATCTGCAGGATGATCGAGGCATTGTCGAGGGTGAAGAACATCGCCTGCGTGTTGGTGTAGCAGGTGAAGCGGTCATTGCCCTCTGGGGCGACGATGCAGCCGGTCGTCTCGGTCGGCGCGTGCTCGATCGGCGACGACTGGTAGGTTTGTTCCAGGATATGGTCGGCCCCGGCGAAACCGGCCTCGACATCGCCGAAGCGCACCTTGCGGCATTCGCCGCTGTCATAGAGGTAATAATTCTGGCCGTGATATTCGTTCACTATCGGTGCGCCGGGCTTCAGCGCTTCCTCCATGTCGAAGACGGCCGGCAGCACCTCGTAGTCGACCTTGACCTTGGCCGCCGCTTCCTGTGCGGCACGCTCCGTCTCAGCCAGCACCGCCACCACCGCCTCGCCCTTCCAGCGCACCTTGCCGTCGGCCAGCACCGTCTCGTCTTCCGGCCCGATCTGGATCAGGATCAGGATGGTGTAGACATTGTGCGGCACATCCTTGGCGGTCAGGATTTTCACCACGCCCGGGTGCTTCTCGGCCTCTGATATGTCGATGCTGCGGATGCGGGCGTGGTGGTGCGGGCTGCGCACCATCTTCAGATGCAGCATGCCGGGAAAATTGCGGTCGGCGAAATAGGCGGTCCTGCCGGTGACATGACCGGGTGAATCGGAGCGCGGCCGGGGCTGGCCGATCTCGTGGAGATCATCCTTGCGCTGGTCGGCGAAATAGCTCTTGCGGAGTTCCATCTTTTTGACTCCCCTCAAGCCGCGTGCTGCGAATTGGACCGTGCGGCGGTCAGCACCGCCTGGATGATCGGCTCGTAGCCCGTGCAGCGGCAGATATTGCCCGACAGCGCCTCGACAACATCCTCGCGGCTGGGGTTCGGCGTGTGGTCGAGCAGCACCTTGGCCGCCATGATCATGCCCGGCGTGCAGAAGCCGCATTGCGTGGCGAAGGCGTCGAGGAAGGCGCGCTGCAAAGGATGCAGCACGCCGCTCTCCGAAAGCCCCGACGTCGTGGTGATGGTCGCGCCGTTGCAGGTCTCGGCCAGCGTCAGGCAGGATAGCCTGAGTTCGCCGTCGATGATGACCGAGCAGGCGCCGCATGTGCCTTGGTGGCAGCCGCCTTTCGGCGAGGTGTCGTTGATCTTGTCGCGCAATGCGTTGAGCAGCGTCGTTCCGCTGTCGATGAATTCGGCCTTTTCCGCGCCGTTGAGCGTGAACTGAACCGGGACCTTTGCCATGTTTTCCTCCTTGCGCTCAGCCAAGCAAGCGCGCGCCCCAATGAGCAATTTCAGCCGAGCAGCAGCCGGCCGAGATGGACTGGCAGGACTTCATTGCGATACCAGGCACTGGCGATCGGATCGGTGACGGGCGAGGTGCCATCGCTCGCGACAGTCAGTGCCGGCGCGATGCCGTCGCTGGTCAGCGTCCGGCCTACCAATGCCTTCTCCGCCGCCTTCGCACGCATCGGACGGTCGGCCATGCAGCCAAGCGCGATCCGCGCCGAAGACACGGTGCCGTCCGGAGCCTGCTCCAGCACGGCGGCGATGCTCAGCACCGAGACGCCCTTCGGCTTGACCCTCGACACTTTCAGGAAACGAAGGCCGCCATCTGCCGGAAGGGTGAAGCCGACCGCGGTGATGATGGCGTGGTTGCTTTCGCGTTTTGCCAGGAAGGTTTCGATCGGTAGGTCGCCCCCATCGGTGCTGACGGTGGCATCCAGTGCCAGCAGCGCGACGGTGAAATCGCCATAGGGCGCCGGGGCGAAGAGATTGCCGCCGACTGTCGCCATGTTGCGGATCGCCGGGCCGCCGACGGCGCGCGCCGCGCCGCTAAGCGCAGCGAGATCCGGGTGACGGGCGATCGCCGCCATGGTCACCGAAGCGCCGATGCGGACCTCGCTGCCGGAAACGGTGATGGCCGACAGCACCGGTTCGGTCGACCTGATAAGGCTGGAGACCGAGACATCGCCTTCATTGGCGGCGCGCACGACCAGCGTGCCGCCGCCGAGATAGCGGGTGCCGGCGGCTTTCAGCGCCGCATTCGCGTCCTTGACCGTCGAAAAAGTCTGCAATGCAAGCGCCATGGAACGCTCCTGTTTGTCAGCCCAATTCAGTTCAACCTTGACCGGTGAAATGATTCTTCAGGGCGTTGAAGCCGCCCTGGAAAACGTTGGCGCCCATGCCCTCGGCCAATTTGTCGGCCTCTTCCGGAGCAGCGTCGAAGCTGGCGGTCCATTCGGCATAGGTGCGGTCGCCGTCGGTCACCCGCCGCAATTGCAGTGTCGCCTTGTGATTGGTGAGCGGCTGCGGCGTCTCCAGGATGGAATAGCTGACAAGGAAATTGTCGTCGGAGAAGTCGAGCAGCTTTTCGCGGATACGGGCGCCGCTGGCGAGCTCGAAATTGCGCACGCAGCCGATCGTGCCGGCATCCTTGCCGTCCTCGATATGGCTCTCGACCATGCGCGGGTGCCAGCTCGGCAGGCCGTTGAAGTCGCGTATGCGCGCCCAGACCTTTTCGACCGGTGCGTCGATGACGCTGGAGATGGTGACTTTCGCCATATGATCGTTCCCTTGCGAATATGTATGTCGCGAGGGTAGGGCGGCGAGCCCGGCGGCGCTTATCAATGCGTCTTGAACGCCTATCAAATAGTCTGAAAATGGTTCAGGAAATGGCCCGCGCCGCCTCGCGATAGAGTGTCGGCGGAACGCCGACATGGTCGCGGAAGAAGCGCGAGAAATTGCCCTGCGTGGTGAAGCCTAGATTGCAGGCCACTGAGATCAGCGGCTCCTGCGACCACTGCAACTGCCGCACCGCTTCTTCCATGCGCAGCGTGTTCCAATAGACGTTGGGCGTCAGATTGGTCTGCTCCTTGAACAGCGCGAAGAAATGTGGCCGCGACAGGCCGACGCTGCGCGCCACGTCATCGAAGCAGATGCGCTCGCAGACATTGGCCTTCATCAGCTGGATCGCCTTGCGGACGCGGAAGTCCTGCATGGTATGGACGCGGGCGCGCGTCACCGGCGGAGCCGAAGCGTCGGCAGCATCGAGCACGCTGTCGATGAAGCGTTCGATCTCGTAATTGGCGATGTCGTCGATGCTCTCATTGTCGCTGAGATGGTCGAGAAGGTTGGCTGCCGCCTTGTGCAGCCAGGGCTCCAGTGTGATCGCCGGCGTCGAGAACAGCGGCGCGGCGGACGGCAAATCGCGGCGGCGGCGCGCCCAGTCCGGATCGATGTAGAAGGCGAGGAATAGGCCGGGCCGGCCGTCGCGAGACAGAGCGTGGCTGTGCGGCTGAAAGGAATTGATGCCGGCGGCGGTGCCCGGCCCAAGCCGCACCGTCTCGCGGCCGATTGTCATCTCGCCGGCCGTACCTTCCAGCCAGATGATGATGTGCGCCTCGACATGGGCATGGGTGACGAAGTCGCTGGCGACGTTCAGGACAGAAACATGTCCGAACCGGCCCCAGTAGAGCCTGATCGCTTCCGTCATGGGTATATCCTCCCGCAGGCGACTGGCCTCCCTTCGCCTGCAATGGGGATAGTGCGGCGCGCTTCATGTCCGCGTCAAGGCGCATGCGCACGCCTGGCGCCTGCGATAAGCTATAGCAGCGGATTTTCAGACTGAGCGATAGCTTAGCGCCCCTTCTCCCCTTGTGGGAGAAGGTGGATCGGCGCGTTAGCACCGAGACGGATGAGGGGTGTTGGAAGAAATGAGGCGGTGGATCGTTGCTATTGCCAAGCTGGAACACCCCTCATCCGACCTCGCTTCGCGAAGCCACCTTCTCCCACAAGGGGAGAAGGTGAAGGCGCCACCTCTCAAACCGACGCGGTCAGGCCGCCGTCGACATAAAGCGTATGGCCGTTGACGAAGGACGATGCATCCGACGCCAGGAAGACCGCGGCGCCGATCAGTTCATCGACATTGCCCCAGCGTCCGGCCGGCGTGCGCTTCTCCAGCCAGGCAGAAAATTCCGGGTTGTCGACCAGCGCCTGGTTCATCTCGGTGCGGAAATAACCGGGCGCGATGGCATTGATCTGCAGGCCGTGTTTCGCCCAGTCGGCGCACATGCCCCTGGTCAGGTTCCTGATCGCGCCCTTGGTCGCCGTGTAGGGGGCGATGCCGGTTCTGGCGAGCTCGCTTTGCACCGAACCGATGTTGATGATCTTGCCTTTGCCGCGCGGGATCATGTGCCGGGCCACCGCCTTGCCGGCGTGGAAGGCGCCCGAGACATTGGTCTTGAACAGGCGCTCCCACTGCTCCTCGGGAAAATCCTCGAGCGGGGCGCGGAACTGCACGCCGGCATTGTTGACGAGGATGTCGATGGCACCGATCTGGGCCTCGATCCGGGCAATATCCTCATCGACTGCATGAAAATCGGTCACGTCGAAGATCGAGGCATGCGCCTTGAATCCGGCGCCGTCCAGCCTTGCCACCGCACCAGCGACCTTGCCCGGATCGCGGCCGTTCAGCACCACGCTCGCGCCATGCTCGGCAAGGCCCCGCGCCAGGGCAAAGCCGATTCCTTGGCCGGAACCGGTGATCAGCACCAGCCGCCCGTCGAGGCTGAAGAGGGATTTCACCATCAGACTGTCTTTTGTTTGACCATGGTCTTATCCGAACCGAAGGTCAGCGCCGCAAAACCGACTTTTGCTTTCGCTGGCGCGGACCTTCGGTTCGGGATCATGGTCCTATTCGTTGCGCCTGAAATTGCGTAACCGGTCGAACAGGACCGCCATCAGAATAGCGCCGCCAATAAAGGTACCTTGCCAGAACGCATTGATGCCGAGCAGGCCGAGACTGTTGCGGATCACCTCGATCAGCGCTGCGCCGACGACGGCGCCAAAGGCAGTACCCATGCCGCCCGCCAAATTGGCGCCGCCGATGACGGTGGCGGCGATAACCTGAAGCTCCATGCCGTTGCCGAGATTGGTGGTGACGGCGCCCAGCCAGCCGGTCTGGATGATGCCGGCAACGCCCGCTGCCAGCGCCGAGATCATGTAGACCGCGACCTTGATCTGGCGCACCGGAACGCCGGTCAGCGTCGCCGCATGCTCGTTGCCACCGATGGCGAAGATGTGCCGGCCGAATTTCGTCCAGCGCAGCACGAAGCCGGTGATCAGCGCCAGCAAGATGGTGTAGAGCACCGGATTGGCGATGCCGAACACCCAGGCGCCGCCGCCCAACGCCAGAAGCTTGTCGTGATCGGGCCCGAACTGGAAGACGACGGTGTTGTTGGAGGCGACCATGGCCAGGCTGCGGGCGATCGACAGCATTCCGAGCGTCACCACGAAGGGCGGAAAGCCGAGATAGGCGATCAAAATGCCGTTGAAGGCGCCGATAATCAGCGCTGTCGCGATCGCAGCGGCGATGCCGACCTCGATGCCGTAGCCGGCATGCATGGTGACGGCCAGCACCATCGAGCACAGGCAAAGCACCGAGCCGACCGACAGGTCGATGCCGCCGGTGATGATGACGAATGTCATGCCGAGCGCAACAATGGCGACGAAGGTGACGTTGCGGGTGATGTTGTACAGGTTCTTGGTCGTGGCGAAGGAATCCGTGGCCACGGACAGGAACAGACAGGCGAGGATGACCGCGATCACCACCCAGAAAGTCTGGCTGGCAAACACCCTGCTCAGCAAAGTGTGCTGTTTCTGCGCGATCGTCTGGTCAAGAGTTACTGCCATCGTCGACCTTTATTTGCTTGCGTGGTGGAACCCGCTGACATCAAACCTGTTCGATGGCGCCGGTAATGAGCCCGGTGACTTCCTCGGGCGAACTCGACGCGATCGTCTTGTCGGCGACCTTGCGGCCGCGCCGCATGACGATGACGCGATCGGCAACATCAAAGACGTCTGGCATGCGGTGACTGATCAGCACGACCGCAATGCCCTGGTCGCGCAGATGGCGGATCAGGTTCAGCACCTCGGCGACCTGCCGGACCGAGATCGCCGCCGTCGGCTCGTCCATCAGCACGATCTTGGCTTGCGAAAGCATGGTGCGGGCGATCGCCACCGCTTGCCGCTGGCCGCCCGACATCTGCTTGACCAGGTCGCGCGGGCGGGTCTCGGATTTCAGCTCGGCAAAGATCTGGCCGGCGCGCTTGTACATCGCGGCGTAGTCGAGGATGCGAAACGGGCCGATGCCGCGGCGCAGCTCGCGTCCGAGATAAACATTGGCGGCGGCCGTCAGATTGTTGCACAGCGCGAGATCCTGATGGACGATCTCGATGCCGTGCTGGCGCGCCTCCACCGGCTTGTGCAGGATCAGATCCTTGCCGTCCATCTGCATCGTGCCATGGCTCGGGGGGAAATTGCCGGCGATCATCTTGACCAGCGTCGACTTGCCGGCGCCGTTGTCGCCCATCAGGCCGACCACCTGTCCGGCCTCGATCGAGAGCGAAACGTCGTTGACAGCCTGGATGGCGCCGAAATGTTTCGAGATATTGGTGAGTTCGAGAACCGACACCAGACTGCTTCCTCCCCGTGCTTTCGGCCAGCGGTTCTGCCGCGGCCCTCGCTCTTTCCCGGCCCCTCCCGGAAACAGCGCTTTCGCCCATTTACGCACATGCCCCCTTGGCGTCAACAGTGGCTTCTTTCGAAAAATCCGTTTTGTAGGACAAATAGCAATTGACGTTCGTCGCAAGCCGATATTAGCTAAGCGTCGGAGGAGATTATGCCGATCTCCTGTTCCGGCTCGCCGGGCGGAGTAGGCGGAGGTTTATCGGTCGAGGATCTGGCAGCGTCCGTATCGCGCTGGTCTGCTACCGCATCTGGAAATGCTTATCGGCCCGGCTTGGCGACACGAGCGCTCGCGAAACGAACCTCTGTCATCGCTTGATCCGGGCTGGTCTGTGTGGCGGGCACGCCGTGTCCGTCTGTTTCAAGGGAGGACTGACATGAGGAAATCACTATTGCTCGCCGCCGTCGCCGTCATGGCGTTGGGTGCCGGGCCGGCTTTGGCCAAGAAACAGCTCGTCATCGTGGTGAAGGGGCTCGACAATCCGTTCTTCGAGGCCATCAACCAGGGTTGCCAGAAATGGAACAAGGAAAATGCCAGCTCGGAGTATGAGTGCTTCTACACCGGCCCGGCATCGACCTCGGACGAGGCCGGCGAAGCCCAGATCGTTCAGGACATGCTGAGCAAGCCCGATACAGTGGCGATGGCCATTTCGCCGTCCAACGCGCCGCTGATCGCGCAGACGATCAAAAGCGCCAATCCGTCGATCCCGATCATGACGCTCGACGCCGACCTCAGCAAGGAAGATGCGGGGCTGCGCAAGACCTATCTCGGCACCGACAACTACCTGATGGGATACAAGATCGGCGAGTACATCAAGAAGGGCAAGCCGGATGGCGGCAAGATCTGCACCATCCAAGGCAATCCGGCGGCCGACAACATCCTGCGCCGCGCCCAAGGCATGCGCGACGCGCTTACAGGCCAGAAGGATCTCCCGGCGCTCGCCGGCGAGGGCGGCTGGACCGAAGTTGCCGGCTGCCCGGTGTTCACCAATGACGACGGCGCCAAGGGCGTGCAGGCGATGACCGATATCCTCGCCGCCAATCCCGATCTCGACGCCTTCGGCATCATGGGCGGCTGGCCGCTGTTCGGCGCGCCGCAGCCCTATCGCGACCTGTTCAAGCCGATGGCCGACAAGATCGCCAAGAACGAGTTCGTCATCGGCGCCGCCGATACGATCGGTGATGAAGTGGCCATTGCCAAGGAGGGTCTGGTGACCGCGCTGGTCGGCCAACGGCCGTTCGAGATGGGCTACAAGGCGCCCTCGGTGATGATCGACCTGGTCGAAGGCAAGCCCGTCGCCGATCCGGTCTTCACCGGTCTCGACGAGTGCACCAAAGATACGGTCGACACCTGCATCCAGAAGTAGGTTCGCAGTTTTCGGGGCGTCCGATCGACGGGCGCCCCGTCACGCCGGTTCATGAAACGTGCGAGGCGACATTGCCGGGGCGAACCGCTCCTGCTTTGCCGCGCCTTGAGTTCAGCCTGCACCGGGGGAACGTGGATGCCGGACGCAAGACCGAAAAAGCGACTTACCACGGTCAAGGAACGGGCCAAGATCAAGGCACGGGCCGCCCGTCCGGTCGGCGCTCGCCGTGCCGACGCGGCGCTGATCCCCGGATCGAGCGTGCATGCGTCGCTGGCCAACGAGATCGGTCTTCGGATCGTGCGCGGCGACTATCCGCCGGGAACCATCCTGCCCAACGAAGCTAAATGGTCGGAGACCTTCGACGTCAGCCGCTCGGCGGTGCGCGAGGCGATCAAGATGCTGATGGCCAAGAGCCTGCTGGCCTCGCGCCCCAAGATCGGCAGTTGGGTCGAGCCGAAAGAGCGCTGGAACCTGCTCGATCGCGACGTGCTCGCCTGGTACGCGACGGCGCCCGATCGCGAAATGTTCCTGCGCACGGTGCAGGAGTTTCGTCACATCATCGAGCCGGAAGCCAGCGCCTTTGCCGCGATCCGGCGTAGCGACGAACAGATGGCCGAGATCAGCCAGGCCTGCCGGGAGATGGGGGAGGCGGCGACGCTGCCGGAACGCACCCGCGCGGATACCCGTTTTCATCTGGCCATCCTGCGTGCCTCGGGCAACGATCTCCTGGTGCCGCTCGGCGTGCTGATCGAATCGGCGCTCGACCACCTCTTCGTTTTCGTCACGCGCGAAACCAGCGACCAGCCTCGGGCGCAGGCGCTGCATGAGGCCATCGAGAAGAACATCCGTCTCCAGCGGCCGGCTGCAGCCCGCACGGCAGTGCACAGACTGCTCGCCAACACTGACGACGTTATCGGACGGTCACGGCGGTAATTCATCCAGCAAGGCTGGCGCCGTCTGCCCCTGCCTTACGTTGGCGATTGGCGAAAGCCGAAGTGACGTCCAATCTCCCCCCCTTGCGGGGGAGATCGGCCGCTTCGCCGACCGCGCCTACTCCGGAATGAGGGTGCCCGGCAGGCAGCCGAGGGGGCAGCGCCAGCCTTGACCAAACACTAAGGTCGGTCACCTCAAATCTTCTACTACTTGCCGTCCTTGCTCGGTGTCAGGTCGACGCCGTTGATCTTGCCGATATGCGTTGCCAGCATCGGCACATATTGATCGGCGGGCCCGGCGGCGAAGGCGCCGGCGAAGGCGTTCTTCGTGGCATTGCCGAGCGGGTTGGCGATGCCGGCAGCACCCGCCATCGATTCGAGATAGGTGAGGTCCTTGAAGGCGTTGGCGATGGTGAATTTGTGCGCGTCGCGGTCGCCTTCGAGCGTCCAGCGCATGAAGGTCTGGTAGAAGCCGCAATCCATGCGGCCGTTGCGGATGACGCTGTCGAAGCGCGGCGGCGAGATGCCGACCTTCTGCGCCAGCGCCAGCGCCTCGGAATAGATCGCCGCATAGCCCAGCGAGATGAAATTGTTGAGCAGCTTCATGCGGTGGCCGTCGCCGGTGTCGCCGATATGAACGATGCGCCCGGCCCAGGTGTCGAGCACCGGCTTCAGCCGGGCAAAGACCGCGTCGGACGCACCGACCATGGCGTCGAGCGTGCCCTCCCACGCCTCCTTCGGCGTGCGGCTGAGCGGGGCATCGACATAGTCGACGCCGAGCGCCTTGAGTTGGGCGGCAAGCGCTACGGTCGAGGTCGGATCCGAGGTGGAGCAATCGACGACCACCGAGCCCTTTTTCAGGCCCTCCTTGAGGCCGCCGGGTCCGCGGATGATGGCTTCGACCTCGCGCGAGCCGGTGACGCAGATGAAGACGATATCGGATGCCGCTGCGACATCGCGCGAGGTCGCCGCTTCCTTTGCGCCACGGCCGAGCAGGTCTTCCGCCGGAGCGCGGTTTTTGCGGCCGAGAAACGTCAGGGGATAGGCTTTGTCGACGATGTTCTTCGCGATCCCGTGGCCCATCAAGCCAAGTCCGATGAAGCCGATCTTTTCGCTCGCGGCAGTCGTGTTCATGTCGTGTCGTCCTGTGTTGCTGATGTCGATGACGGCGCTGCGCTTTGGCAGGCGAATTGTTGAAGCGGGTTTTTGCCGCAGACGGTTGGCAGGCGATTGCGGAATGCCATATTGTCTGACAATACACATGAATCCTACGGAATGTGGAGAGCAAAATGACCAAGCGGATCATGTTCACCGGCGGCAGCGGCAAGGCCGGGCGTCATGTCGTGCAGTATCTGGTCGAGCAGGGCTGCCAGGTGCTCAACATCGATACCAAGCCGCTCGACAATCCCAAGGTGCGCACGCTGATCACCGATATCACCGACAGCGGGCAGGTGTTCAATGCACTGTCCAGCTATATGGGCCTGCACGAGTTCGACCCGTCGCTGCGCGCGCAGCCGGTCGATGCCGTGGTGCATTTCGCGGCGATCCCGCGCATCATGATCACGCCCGACAACGAGGTGTTCCGCATCAACGCGCTCGGCACCTACAATGTCATCGAGGCGGCGGTGAAGCTCGGCATCCGTAAGGTGGTGATCGCCTCCAGCGAGACGACCTATGGGCTGGTCTTTGCCAACGAGCCGCGCGACCCGACGCATTTCCCGCTCGACGAGGACTATGATGTCGATCCGATGGACAGCTATGCGCTGTCCAAGATCGTCAACGAGAAGACGGCGCGTGCCTTCGCGCTGCGCAGCGGCATCGACATCTACGCTCTGCGCATCGGCAACGTCATCGAACCGCACGAATATTCGCTGTTTCCGAAATGGTTCGCCGATCCGGGTTTCCGCAAGCGGATCGCCTGGAGCTACATCGACGCGCGCGATCTCGGCCAGATCACGTTGCGCGCTATCGAGAAGGACGGGCTCGGCTATCAGGTGTTCAACGCCGCCAACGACGACACTTCGTCCGACCTGCCGACGGCCGAACTGCTGAGGCGGTTTTATCCTGACGTGCCGGTTAAGGGCGAACTTGGCGAATACGAGACGCTGCTCTCCAACCGCAAAGCGCGGGACGTGCTCGGGTTTCGTCCTGAGCATAGCTGGCGGAAATACGTCAAGACGGCCTGACAGGGCGTCGATCCTGGCTGATCTGTGCACGGCGGCCGGGTTTCCAACCCGGGGTCTTTCCCGTGCTTGACAGTCTTCGGAATCCGGACTTTGTGAGCACATGCGGGACGGCAAGCCGAATAAGGGAAAAACACCGGCCAAGGCGGCGTCCGCCGAGCGCCCGACCGCCGTTCGCCGTGCGGATGCGGCGCGCATGCCTGGATCGAGCGTGCATGCGTCGCTGGCCAATGAGATTGGTCTGAGGATCGTGCGCGGCGACTATCCGCCGGGAACCATCCTGCCCAACGAAGCCAAGTGGTCGGAGACCTTCGACGTCAGCCGCTCGGCGGTGCGCGAAGCGATCAAGATGCTGATGGCCAAGAGCCTGCTGGCCTCGCGCCCCAAGATCGGCAGCTGGGTCGAGCCGAAAGAGCGCTGGAACCTGCTCGATCGCGACGTGCTCGCCTGGTACGCGACATCGCCCGACCGCGAGGTGTTCCTGAAAACGGTGCAGGAGTTCCGCCACATCATCGAGCCGGAAGCGACCGCCTTTGCCGCGATGCGGCGCACGGACGAGCAGATGGCTGAGATCAGCCAGGCCTGCCGGGAGATGGGGGAGGCGACGACGCTGCAGGAGCGCACCCGCGCCGATACGCGTTTTCATCTGGCCATCCTGCGTGCCTCGGGCAACGATCTCCTGGTGCCGCTCGGCGTTCTGATCGAATCGGCTTTCGATCATCTGTTCGCCTATACGACGCGGGAGCTGGACGATTTGCAGCATGCGCAGAAGCTGCACGAGGCGATCGAGAAGAGCATCCGCCTGCAGCGGCCGGATGCGGCGCGCAACGCGGTCCGCAAGCTGTTGGCCAACACCGACGGCGTCATCAAGTCGCGCTGACAAAGCGCGTCGGATGTCGCGCCCGCGAAGTTTCCTGCCGGCGCCTTAGTCTTCTCGCGGACGCCCAAACGCTGCGCGCAGTTCGTCCTTGGCGTCCTCCAGCACTTTCTTCTGCTTGGCCGGCAGGTTCTTACCGGCACGGTTGATGTAGAAATTCAGCATCGACATGGCGGACTGGAACGGCTCGGCCTTGCGCCGATCACTGTGCTCGGCCGATCGCTTGAGCGAGGCCGCGATCTTCTTGGGGTCGTGGGATTCGAAGACATGTTCCTCGAGGTCCAGCGCATCGCTGTGCTCGTTCACCTCGGCCGACCATTTCCTTTTCGCGGTCATGACAACCTCCTTCCATCGGTGAGTTAATGGAAAACTCCGGGACGGCGGCCACTGTTCCATTTCAGCTTAAATCCCTGGAGCCACGGATTGCGTGATGTGGCGCTGCACGGCGCCACGAATGTGCCGATAGTGGTGTTGAACCGGTCGATTTTGCAGAACCGCGGACAGGAAACGCCTTGATCACAACCGTCTCTAGCCAGGCAAGCAGCCCCGGCATCGACAGCGCCTATGCCTGGATGCGGCTCGGCATCTCGATGCTGCTGTCGACGATCGGCGGTGTCGGCATGTGGGCGGTGGTCGTGGTCCTCCCCGCCATGCAGGCGGAATTCGGCGTCGATCGCGCCGCCGCGTCGATGCCCTATACCGCGACCATGGTCGGCTTCGCCGTCGGCAATGTTGCGATCGGTCGCGCCATCGACCGCATGGGCTACTGGATACCGGCGCTCATTGCTTCGGTGGCGCTCGGTGCCGGTTTCCTGCTGGCGTCGCTGACCACCTCGGTGCTGCAGTTCACCCTTGTCCAGGGTGTTTTGATCGGCGTCGGCACCTCGGCGATCTTCGGGCCGTTGATCGCCGACATCTCGCACTGGTTCAACCGCCGGCGCGGCGTCGCGGTGTCGGCTGCCGCTGCCGGCAGCTATCTCGCCGGGGCGATCTGGCCGATGGTTATGCCCTATATCATGCAGAGCGAAGGCTGGCGTTTCACCTATGCCGCGATCGGTGTCGTCTGCCTCGCGACCATGGTGCCGCTGATCCTGCTGCTCAGGCGCGGCGCACCACGCGTCGCCATTTCCGGTTCACCCGGCAGCCGGCCCGTCCAGCCGATATCGCTGTCGCCGGCAGCCCTGCAGGTGCTGCTCGTCGTCGCCGGCCTTAGCTGCTGCGTGGCGATGTCGATGCCTCAGGTCCATATCGTCGCCTATTGCATGGACCTCGGCTATGGCGTTGCGCGGGGCGCCGACATGCTGTCGATCATGATGGCGGCGGGCGTCGTCAGCCGGCTGGCGTCCGGCTTCCTTGCCGATCGCATCGGCGGCGTGAAAACCCTGCTAATCGGCTCGGTGCTGCAAGCCTTGTCGTTGTTGCTCTACATCCCCTTCGACGGGCTCGCCTCGCTTTACGTCGTCTCGCTGGTCTTCGGCCTGTCGCAAGGCGGCATCGTGCCTTGCTATGCCATCATCGTGCGGGAATACATGCCGGCCCGAGAGGCCGGCCAGCGCGTAGGCATCGTCATCATGGCGACGATCTTCGGCATGGCGATCGGCGGCTGGATGTCGGGCTGGATTTACGATCTGACCGGTTCCTATGCCGCCGCGTTCCTCAACGGCATTGCCTGGAACCTGCTGAACATAGCGGCCATGGTGCTGCTGCTGTGGAAGGCACGGCGCAGCGCCACGGCGATTGCGTGAAGCGGAGAATGGAGCTGGCTGGCCTGCCAGGCCTGTCGACGGCCAGAGCCAGCGAAATAACCAACACGGCGTAAAAAAACCCGCCTCAGGGACGGGTTGCTGGCGCAAATCAGCACCATGCCTAAATACCTAGCATATCTGCCGTCATTTAGCAACGGATCACGAGTTTCGGGCGGTGTCTCAGTTTGAATTTCGGCCCACGCCCCATTGCAGATGTCAGCTATGCCTACCAGCGACACACGCTGTAATGTCAATTCTAAGTTGTTAACTGGACGGCTCAGATGACTGACGCAGGCGATGTGATTGCTTGGCTTCTCGATTCCGACCCGGCGATCCGCTGGCAAGTGATGCGCGACCTCCTCGACACTCCGGAAGCGGAGTGGGTGGCTGAACGGGCTAAGATCGAAACCTTCGGCTGGGGAGCCAAGCTTCTGGCTTGCCAAGATGAGGACGGGCAGTGGGCGGCAGGCTCTTTTGTCCCGTGCGGTTTCAAACCTCAAGACTGGGAAAAGTTCGGCCAGCCTTGGACGGCAACAACCTTCTCGCTCTCGCAGCTTCGCGAGTTTGGTTTCGACCCATCGTCGGATCGTGCGAAGCGGATCGTCGAGTTGGTTGGCCTCAACTCGCGCTGGGATGAGGGTGGCCAGCCCTATTGGGAGGGGGAAGTTGAAGAGTGCATCAACGGGCGAACTGTTGCTGACGGTGCATATTTTGGAGCCGATATTTCATCCATTGTTGTTCGGCTGCTTGGCGAGCGTCTCGATGACGGCGGTTGGAATTGCGAGAGGGCCAATGGTTCGATCCGCTCGTCGTTCCACACCACGATCAATGTGCTGGAAGGGCTGTTGGAGTATGAGAAAGCGACCGTCGGCACATCCGAATCCAGAGAAGCTCGCCAATCTGGAGAGTCGTTCCTTTTGGAGCGTAGCCTCTTCCGACGTCTAAGCTCGGGAAACCCTGCGGACGATCAGTTTCTGTGTCTCCATCACCCCAACCGCTGGCATTACGACATACTGCGTGCGCTGGACTATTTCCGTTCCGCGTCCATGCTTACTGGTGCCGAACCTGATCCGCGGCTTGCCGACGCCATCGCCCACCTCCGCTCCAAGCGCCTGGCAGATGGCACTTGGCCTCTCGACTGGACTCCTAAAGGGCAGGTATGGTTCGAGGTCGACGCCGGCCCGGGTAAGCCGTCCAAGTGGGTGACCCTGCGAGCAATGCGGGTGCTCAAATGGTGGAAACAGCGCGCTTGAAACGCTCGGTGACTATAGTCTGCAATCGACGGTAGCAAAACTGTGACGCGGATGCCGGTCCACGTTCCTGCTTGACTTACACATATCTCGTCGGTTATCGGTTCATCAATAGCCAATGAGTTATCGATCGCGATGCCGCAGCCCCACGAAATCCTTTTCAGAACGCTTGCCGATCCGACGCGACGGGCCATCTTCGAGCGGCTGTGTCGCGATGGAGACCAGACGGTCGTGGCCCTGACGGCTCGGGCCGGGGTCTCGCAACCGGCCGTGTCAAAGCATCTTGGGGTGCTGAAGCAGGCCGGGTTGGTGCGCGACCGCCACGAAGGCCGCAACACGCACTATAGCGCGGAGCTCGGCGCCTTGGCCCCGCTGATCGACTGGACAAACCAAATGACCGGGTTCTGGAAAAGCCGGTTCGACGACCTCGAAGATCTGCTCAAAAGGATGGACCAATGACCAATACTGCGACCGAAACGCGCTCCGTCGTTGTCGAACGAGAAGTCGCTTTTCCGCCGGAAAAGATTTGGCGCGCGCTCACGCAATCGCACCTGATCGAGGAGTGGCTGATGAAGAACGATTTCAAGCCGGACGAGGGTCACCGTTTCAATCTTAGCGCGGACTGGGGGGCGGTCGACTGTCAGGTCCAGGCAGTCGAGCCCAACAAGTCGCTGTCCTACACGTGGGATACCAAGGATCTCAAAAGTGTCGTCACGTGGACGCTCACCCCTACGAGCACAGGGACCCATCTGCGCATGGAGCAGATGGGTTTCCGGCCGGATCAGCAACAGTACTACCAGGGCGCAAAATACGGCTGGCAGCGGTTCTTTGCGAACCTGGAGCAGGTCCTGGCGCGGATAGAGTGAGGCGCGCCGGCACCAATAGGCATCTGCGATGAACGCAATGGCCAACAAGACGTCCATCAAATCAAACAAGGTTGCAAGGAAGGTCGCCAAGCGGGTCGCCCGATCCGCTTCGGCTCGTCTTCAGGGGAGGTCCTCATGAACTGGATTCGGCAATTCCACCGCTGGCTGTCGATCATTTTTACGGCGGTCGTCGCCGCTATCTTCATCACGTTGGGCGTAGGTGTGGAGCCCGCCTACTGGGTATACCTGATGCCGCTGGTCCCGCTCGCCTTGCTCATGCTCAGCGGTCTGTACTTGTTCGCGTTGCCCTATGCCGACAGGTGGCGCAGCAGCAGACGACGCACGGCGTAGAGGCGATGGACGAGAAGACACCTGCAAATCCACCCACAGCCGAAATTCAAACTGAGACCTACCCGAGTTCGATCAGCAGTCCTGGCCCGTTCGCTTGACAATAGGGTAAGGCTGCGCGACGCCAGGCGGCAGCCATAATCTCTGGCAAGCATGGGTTGGCATGGCGACAGTGGCAAAGACGCTGAATAGCATTTCGCGGCCGCGCTTCGGCGAAGGCGCCGCGTTCGGGGCAAGGCTGTGACCAAACCGCGCTCGCGCCGCGGCGGCGGCCGTCCGACCATCGCCGATGTCGCGCGCAAGGCCGGCGTCGGCGCCATCACTGTATCGCGCGCCCTGCGTGAGCCGGAGCGTGTCTCGGAAGATTTGCGCCGCCAGATCCAGGCGGCCGTCGATGAGCTCGGCTATTTGCCCGACCCGAATGCGCGAGCGCTGGCTTCGGCGCGCGCCGAAGTCTTTGGCGTGCTGGTGCCGTCGCTCACCAACAGCGTCTTTGCCGAAGTGCTGCGCGGCATCTATGACAGCCTGTCCGACAGCTCCTACCGCATCCAGCTCGGCAACACCCATTATTCCGGTCTCGAGGAGGAACGGCTGCTGCAGGTTTTCGGCCCGCAGCGCCCCGCGGCGCTGATCGTGGCGGGCATCGACCAGACGCCGACGTCGCGAAGACTGCTCGAGACGGCCGGCTGCCCGGTGGTTCAGGTCATGGAGACCGGGCCCGATCCGGTCGACATGATGGTCGGCTTCTCGCATTTCGACGGCGGCAAGGCGGCGACGGAGCATATGATCGAAATGGGCTACCGCCGCATCGGCTTCATCGGCGCGCGCATGGACCCGCGCTCGCAGCGTCGTCTGGCCGGCTATCGAGCGGCGATGGAGGCGGCCGGTTTGTTCGACGCGCGGCTGGTCACCACCACGCCGGTGCCATCCAGCGTGACGCTCGGGCGCGAATTGTTTCGCGACGCGCTGGCCAAGATGCCGACGCAGGATGGGGTTTTCTGCAACAATGACGACATCGCGCTCGGCGTGCTGTTCGAGTGCCATCGCGCCTCGATCGCCGTGCCGAAGACGATCGGCATCACAGGCTTCAACGATCTCGACATGATGGAAGTGGCCTTTCCGTCGGTCACCAGCGTCCGGACGCCTCGCTACGAGATCGGCCGGCGCTCGGTCGCCATGGCGCTCGCGGCGATTTCAGGCAAGCGGCCGCAAGAACCGGTTGTCGACCTCGGCTTCGAGCTCAAGCGCCGCGAGAGCACGGCCCGCTGAAAGCACTTTGCAGGCATTGCGAAATGCCGCTTTACACTACGTCATGGTAGCGCTACCATCTACCTCTGGGCGAAACTCGCGGCAAAGACTGAAGTCTGTTTATTATATATAAGCGACAGCTCATGCTTGTTTATTATGTATAATATGATAGTTTTTACTTCGGTTGCCGTGCGGCAAGGGAGGAGATCGGGTCGGCATTCGGCCACCTGAAAAGCGCGAGGGGCAAGGCTGGAGGTGCCGGGCACACGCGCGAGACGCGTAAGAACAATCAAAAACTGCAACTGGGAGGAATATCGATGATCAAGTCACTCGTTGGCGGCATCGTTGCTGCCACTGCATTCGTCATGCTGAGCTCGTCGGCGCTCGCCGAACCCGAAATCGTCACGGGCCCGTCCGCCGAGCCGGACTGCTTTGCGCCATGGGCCGCCGATACGCAGTTCTTCAAATTTCCTAAAAAGGAAGGCCCATACCGAATTGCGCTCGCCAATGGCTACATCGCCAACACCTGGCGCATCCAGATGGTGCAGACGGCGAAGGCCTATGCGGCGCAGCCGGAGGTCGCCGCCAAACTGAAAGAATTCAAAGTCGTCTCGACCGGCGAAGACGTGCCGGCGCAGATTTCGGCGATCAACAACTTCATCGATTCCGGCTATGACGCGATCGTCGTCAACGCGCAGAATCCGACGGCTTTCGGACCGGTTATCAAGCGCGCCAAGGAAGCCGGCGTCGTGCTGGTCGCTTTCGACAATATTCTCGACACCAAGGACGCCATCAACGTCAATGTCGACCAGAAAGGCCTTGGCGAGTTGTGGGCCAACTGGCTGATCAAGCATATTCCCAATGGTGGCAAGATCCTCGAGGTGCGCGGCGTTGCCGGCACGTCGGTCGACACCGACCGCCACAATGGCATCCACGAGGTCCTCGATGCTTCAGGCAAGAAGTGGGAGGTCACCGAAGTCGTCGGCAAATGGGATGATGGCGTGGCGCAAAAGGCCTCGGCCGACGCGATCGCCACGAACGGTCCCTTCGACGGCGTCACCGGGCAGGGCGGCGACACCGGCATCGTCCAGGCGATGATGGATGCCAAGCATCCGTTCGTGCCGTTCGGCGGCGAAACGGAGAATGGCTTCCGCAAATTCTGCGCCAAGTTTGCCGCAGACGGGCTGAAATGCTCGTCGGCCGGAACCGGGCCCGCCCAGGTGGCGGTCGCCATCAAGACGGCGATCGCAGCGCTCGAAGGCCAGGTCATCCCGCAAGCGGTGAAGCTGCCGCTGGCGATCGTCGAGGATCCGAACTTCAAGGAAGGCCAAGACTATTTCCCCGACCAGTCCGACAATTTCTTCGTCGGAAATTCCTTCCCGACCTGCGGCATCAATTTCACCGCGCAGGAAATCATGGGCCAGAGCAAGGAAAACCAATAGAGTGATCGCTCGGCGCCGCGGGATAATCCCGCGGCGCCGGTCCCGAAAAACAAGCGCCTTGGGAGGGGCCGATGGACGGTGCGGTTCCGCTCTTCCGCATGGAGGGCATATCCAAGCGCTATGGCGGTGTGCGGGCGCTGGAAAAGGCCAAGCTTTCGGTCACGTCGGGCAGCATCCACGCCATCCTCGGCGAAAACGGCGCCGGCAAATCGACGCTGATCAAGGTCATGGCCGGCGTCGTCGCGCCTGACGAAGGCCGCATGATGCTGGACGGAAGCGAGGTGACCTTCGCGTCGCCGGCCGCTGCCAACCAGGCCGGCATCGTCTGCATCTTCCAGGAACTGTCGCTCGTCCCCGAACTCAGCGTCGCCGATAACATCGTTATTTCCGATCCGCCCAAGCGCTTCGGCATGATCGACCGCAGGGCGCAACGACGCATTGCGGAAGATGCCCTTGCTCGCGCGGGCGCTGCCGACATCCACCCGCTGGCGTTGGTCAAGGACCTCCCTCTTTCAAGAAGGCAGATGGTCGAGATCGCCAAAGCACTTGCCAGGAAGCCTCGCATCCTGATCCTCGATGAGGCTACCTCAGCGCTCACCGCGGCCGACGTCGCCAAGATATTCGGCGTCTTGAAGCGGCTGCGCTCGGAAGGGCTGGCGCTGCTCTACATCTCGCATCGGATGAACGAGATCGCCGAGCTGGCCGACCAGTGCACGGTGTTCCGCAACGGCCGCAATGTCGCCAGCTACGCTGCAGGCACGAAGAGCGACAACGAAGTCGTCGAGCTGATGATCGGCCGCGAATACAGCCACATCTTCCCATCAAAACCGGTGCGCGCGCCGGCCACCGCCGCTCCGGTGCTGGAGGCGCGAAAACTGTCCTGGACCGACCGGTTGGATAATATCTCGCTGTCGGTCGGGGCAGGCGAGGTCGTCGGTCTCGGCGGTCTCGACGGCCAGGGTCAGCGCGAATTGCTGCTCGCCTTCTTCGGCGTGCTTCGCGGCCTCAGCGGCCAGATATTGATCGATGGCAGACCGGCGACCATCGCCAGCCCGGCCGCGGCGCGCGATGACCGGATCGGCATGGCGCTGATCCCGGAGGATCGCAAGACGGAAGGCCTGATGCTGCCGATGACGGTACGCGAAAACCTCTCCTTCGCAGCGCTCGACCGGCTTTCCAGGGCGGGCATCATCGACCGTGCCGCCGAGCAGCGGCTGATCGACGATATGGTCGCTCTGCTGGCGATCAAGACGGCAGGCCTCGATATTCCAGTCGGCGCGCTGTCCGGCGGCAACCAGCAGAAGGTCGTCATCGCCAAATGGCTGATGCGGCAGCCGCGCATCATCCTGCTCAACGACCCGACGCGGGGCATCGATGTCGGCACCAAGCAGGAGCTCTATCAGCTGATGCGCAAGCTCGCCGACCAAGGTGCGGCGATCCTGTTTTATTCGACCGACTATGACGAGCTGATCGGCTGCTGCGACCGGGTGCTGGTGCTCTATGACGGGGCGGTCAAGCGCGAGCTGGTCGGCGCCGAGATCACAGAGCGGGCGCTGATCGCCAGCGCGCTCAACATCCACGGCGAAGAGATGCCTGTCAGAGACATGGCGAAGACGCCAGCCCGAGGCATGGCGAAGACGCCAGCCCGAGGAGCGGACGCGTGAAGGACTGGCGCTACTGGCTTGCCGAACAACGCGGAACGCTGCTGGCGTTCGGCATCTTCATCGTGATGTTCACGATCTACACCTCGAACCATCCGGCGGGCTTTACCGCCAATGTCGTGCAGACGGCCTCGAACAAGGGCGTGCTGCTCGCCTTCGTGGCCATGGCGCAGACGCTGGTGGTGATCACCGCCGGTATCGACCTTTCTGTCGGCATGATCTTTCTGCTGACCAATTGCCTGGCCTCATGGCTGGTCATCGGCACCGGCATCGAGACCGCGTTCGGCGTCGTCGCGGTGCTTGGCACCGGGCTGCTGTGCGGGGCGATCAACGGCGCCATCGTCATCTACGGACGGCTGCAGCCGATCGTCACCACCATCGCCACCGGCGCGGTCTATTTCGGCATCGCGCTGCTGCTGAGACCGTTTCCGGGCGGTTCGGTCAACGAGGATCTTGCCGACGCGCTGACCGGGCGGCTGTTCGGTGTGGTGCCGGCGAGCCTGGTGGTGCTGCTGGCCGTTGTGCTCGTGGTCTGGGTGCCGTTCAGCCGGTCGGTGCTTGGCCGCGCGGCCTACGCGGCCGGATCTTCGGAGATGGCGGCCTACATGTCCGGCGTGCCGATCCGCCGCGGAAAATTCGCCGCCTATGCGCTGGCCGGCCTGCTGGCCGCGATCGGCGGGCTGTTCCTGACCTTCTTCACCTATACGGGCGAGGCGGCCTATGCCAGCGGCAATGCCTATACGCTGTTTTCCATCGCCGCCGTGGTGCTTGGCGGCGTTTCATTGTTCGGCGGCAAGGGCAGCGCCATCGGCGCCATTTTTGGGGCGCTCGCCTTCCGCACCATCGGCGACCTGCTCTTCGTCTTCGATTTCGATCCGCTGTGGCAGCCGCTGTTCCAGGGCGTCATCCTGCTGATCGCGGTCAGCCTCGGCGCCTTCGCCCTGTTCAGGGTCCGCAACCGCTTGGAGTGGTTCCTGTGAGCGAAACGACCATCGGCGGCATCGCCGGCCGCATGCCGAAATTCATCCGCCGCGCCGACCCGGCGGTGCTGACCGCCTTCGCCTGCATCGTGCTGCTGCTGTTTGTCGGCAGTCTCTATTCGCGCAGCTTCCTGTCGCCGGAATATCTGCTGCAGCAGCTCAAGGTGGCCTCGTTTCTCGGCGTTATCGCCACCGGCATGATGCTGGTCATCCTGCTCGGCCAGATCGACCTGTCGGTGCCATGGTCGGTGGCGGCGGGCGCGATGATGGCCTGTGCGGCCGCCGCCTACGGCCCGGTCGGCGTGGCGCTGGCCATCCCGTTCGGCATTTTCTGCGGTGTCGCGATCGGCGTCGTCAACGGCATCGGTGTCGCTTATCTGCGCATTCCCTCGATGATCATCACGCTCGCCACCAACGCCGTCGCGCAAGGGCTGATGGTGGTCTATACGGGCGGCTTCTCGCCGCAGGATTCGGCGACCCGGGCGATGCGCTATCTGGCGACCGGCTTTGCCATTCCCGGAGTGCCCAACGCCGTCATCATCTGGGCGCTGATCGGTGCTGCGATGGTTTTCGTGCTGACCCGCACCGGCTTCGGCCGAACGGTCTACGGCATCGGCAATCGCGAGCGCGCCGCCTACCTCTCCGGCATCGATACGCGGCGCGTGGTGCTGATCGCCTTCGCCGCGTCCGGCGGCCTCTCGGCTTTCGGCGGCGTGCTTCTGGCCGGCTATGCCTCCAAGGCGGCACAGTCGATGGGCGATGCCTATCTCCTGCCGTCGATAGCAGCGGTCGTGCTTGGCGGCACCTCGATCCTCGGCGGCCGCGGCTCCTATCTCGGCACCGTCGCGGGCGTCATCCTGATCACGCTCCTGCAATCCATCCTTTCGGTCATGCAGATGCCTGAGGCGGGGCGGCAGATCATCTACGGCGTCGTCATCGTCGCCATGCTCCTGCTTTACGGCCGCGCGCCGGCCAGCCGCTGACCGCATCGTGGACGAAAAGGCAGCACAATTGCAGAGGGATCCCGTCCGGTCCGCACCGGCCGTCGTGGTGATGGGCGTTGCCGGCTGTGGCAAGTCGGCCGTCGGCGAAGCGCTGGCCGCAGCGTTGGGCGCCATCTTCGTCGAGGGCGACAGGCTGCATCCGCCGGAAAACGTCGCGCGGATGGCAAGCGGTGAGCCGCTGACCGACGCATTGCGTGAAGGCTGGCTCGACGCGATCGGCCGGCGCATTGCGGGATCGGTCGGCGATGGGCAAGGTGTCGTCGCCGCCTGCTCGGCGCTGAAGCGCAGCTACCGCGAGCGCCTGCGTGGCTTTTGCCAGGATATCGTTTTCCTCTATCTGGAAATCGATCCAGCGACCGCCAAGCAGCGCGTCGGCTCCCGCCAGGGCCATTTCATGCCGGCAAGCCTGGTCGACAGCCAGTTCGCCACGCTTGAAGCGCCGGCAGCCGACGAGAACGCAGTGACGCTCGATGCGACGCGCCCGATCGCCGACATTGTCGCCGACGCCGTGAGCCTGTTCGAGGCGAATTCATGAGCCGGCTCGCCGGCGCGGCTCTCGCCTTCAGGGTGCCAGTCCGTGAACCCATAAAACGCGAACGGCTGAGATTGGTGGGAAGCGGACTGGCGGCTTCAGGAATTTGTCTTCGATTGCAGACATCGGCCTGCGCTCGCATCGCTGCGAGCAACTTCTCAGCGGACTCGGCAATGTAAGCCGCCTACTCCGAGAACTCGGCGCGTTGGGAAAAAAACTTAGCGACTTGACGAAGTTTTCGCTTGCGCCACCGGAAAAGTGGGCGATAGTTAGCGACATGGCTAAGCATTATCCCGATCTATCGCTGCTCTTCCACGCTCTGGCCGATCCGACCCGTCGGTCGATCCTGACTCGACTCGCCGAAAGGCCTGCGCGGGTGACGGATTTGGCTGGTCCGACGGGACTGCGTCTGCCCACGGTGATGCGGCACCTTTCTGTGCTGGAGGAGGCAGGGTTGATCTCCACCTCCAAGGACGGGCGGATACGCACCTGCGCCATCGTGCCCGAGGCTCTGGACCCAGCGCGGACATGGCTCGATGAACAGCGGGCCATCTGGGAAGCTCGGCTCGACCGGTTGGACGCATTTGTGATGAATGTGATGAAGGAGCGCGCAGAATGACACAGAACCTCGCTACAAACAGTGCGACCCATGCGGTGCCTGATGAAAGGAAGGGCCGCTTTGCGACGCTCACCTTCGAACGGGACGTGGCCGCGCCACTGGCCGTACTATGGGAGGCATGGACGGCTCCGGCCGCGCGGGCGATCTGGGCTGCGCCATCGCCCTCGGTCACCGTGGAGTTCATGGAGGTCGATACCAGGGTGGGTGGACGCGAGGTCTCGCTCTGCAAGATAGAGGGCCATTCGGACATCCGCTGCGAGTGCGGCTGGCTGGCGTTGCAGCCGGCGCTGTGCAGCGTGAACTACGAGGTGGTCTCGTCCGAAGGCGTGACGCAATCAGCAGCGCTGGTGACAGCCGATTTCGAAGGTGCGGACGAGCGCAGCCGGTTGGTCGTGACGGTGCAGCTTTCCTCGCTGGCGGAGGACATGGAGGCAGGCTATCGGGAAGGCTTCGGCGCGGGACTAGACAACCTCGCGGGCGCGGCTGAACGGACCATGGTGCTGCAGCGGGTGATTCAGGCGCCGCGGTCCATCGTGTGGGGCGCGTGGATGAATCCTGAAACGCTGCCGCAATGGTGGGGGCCGGAAGGCTTCTCCTGTCGGACGAAGAGGATCGACTTGCGAACGGGCGGCGAATGGGTATTCGACATGATCGCGCCTGACGGCACGGTCTTCCCGAACCACCATCTCTATAACGAGGTCCGGCCCGAGGAGAGGATCGGTTATACGCTGCATTGGGGTGAAAACGGGCCGAAACATGCCGACGCCTGGGCCTCGTTCGAGGATCAGGACGGGGCAACGAAGGTAACGCTAGGCATGGTATTCAGCACGGCTGCCGAGTTCCAGGAGGCGAAGGGCTTCGGTGCCGTGGAGCTGGGGCTGCAAACTCTGGGCAAACTGGAACGCTTCGTCGCATCCCGCTGAGGTGCTGCGACTCGCCCCGAATTAGGCTTGTGGACGAGGTCCTCATCCGTGTCGCGTCCTCATCGGCGACGGCATCCGCCTCTTCAGTCAGAAGGCATGGAGCCGGTCAGGCTGGAGAAGACCGAGATCTCGGAAGCGGGGCAAATCACCAACATGCGCTTCCGGTTCGCGGGATAGGGCCGAGAATTCACAAAGGGATACATGAAGAGGAGGGTTCTATGAGAAAACTGATCATATGGGACATGATGACCGTCGACGGCTTCTTCGAAGGTCCGGACAGGGACATCAGCTGGTTCGTCTTCGAAGTAGAACTTGAGAACTACATTCGTGAGACCCAGGAAAAGGCCGACACGCTGATCTTCGGTCGCGTGACCTACGAGCTCATGGCAGCCTATTGGCCGTCCGAGCAAGGCTGGATCGCGGATTTCATGAACAAGATCGAGAAGGTGGTCTTCTCGCGCACGCTGAAAAGCGCCGACTGGAACAACACGAAGCTCTTCAACGGCAATGTCGCGGAAGAAGTCTCCAAGCTGAAGACCAGGGACGGCGGAGACATCTTCGTGTTCGGCAGCGCCGACCTCACGGCCACCCTGATGGAGCACGGACTGATCGACGAGTATCACCTCGGGATCAACCCCGTCATTCTCGGGAGAGGCACGCCGCTCTTCAAGGGCGGCCCGAACCGGATACCCCTGAAGCATCTGGAGACGAGGACGCTCAAGTCAGGTGTTGTCATCCTCCATTACGCGCCGGAGAGCAGACAATGACGATCGATCCGCTCTTTCCCGTCAACTAGGCTTGTCGAAATGGAGGGCCTGCGGAAGCGGCGCGCTCCAGACGATCGGCGCCCAAGGGGCGCAGCCGCCATCACCTTAAATCTGTGAATGACCGTTTATGGATTCGGCGCGGCCAGCCCGGAACAGCTGAATTGGGGGCGTTTGTCGACTGGCTGCTTTCACATCGCCGCTGCTACCCAACAAGCCAAGAGGTGTGCCGCGTGTTGATGATCGGCGCGTGCTGAACGGCATCTTCTGGGTGCTGCGATCTGGTGGCCTTGGCGCGACCTGCCCGAGCGCTATGGCCCGCGCACCACCTGCTACAACCGTTTCGTGCGATGGCGGAAGGCAGGCGTGTGGGGCCGACTGATGGAGTGTATCATGGCTGCGCACGACGGCGAGATCCAGATGATCGACAGAACCTCCGTTCGCGCCCACCAGCAGGCTGTGACAGCAAAAAAGGAGGTCCAGATCATTGTCTCGGTCAATGCGGCTTTGGCTCCGCGCTTATGAGTCTACGGCCTAAATTTAGATTAGATCTGCGACGTCAGTTCGACCGGAAAATCGTCATTGTCGGCATCGCGCATGGCGGCGAGGCTGCGATTGTCCAGCACCTCGGCGATCGCCTGGCGCACCTCCAGCATCATGTGCCTGACCTGGCAGGTCGCCTCGTCGCAATCCTCGCAACGCTGGTACTGCGTGCGGCTGGCGCAAGGGATCGGCGCCAGCGGCCCGTCGAGGACACGCACGACATGGCCGATCTTGATCTCGGAGGCCGGCCGCGCGAGGCGATAGCCGCCCTCCTTGCCCTTGCGGCTCTGGACGAAGCCGGCATTGCGTAACTCGCCCAGAATGGCATCCAGGAATTTCTTCGGGATGTTGTTGGCGACCGCAATGTCATTGACGAATGCGAGCTGGCCGACCGGCAGGCCGGACAGATGCACGAGGGCCTTGAGGCCGTATTTGCCTTTTTTGGTCAGCATGCCCGAGTCAACCCATGAAGCCCCAACCACCCGCGTCTGGCGGCTGTTTGTGTGCAAATCATGACGGTTGAGCCTTGCGATGCCGTTCGCGCAGACAAGCCGCCTGCTGACACATTGCGCGCAAACGCGTTGATTCTTCGTAACGTTTTTGGATGGCAGGCGCCCGGAAAGCGGGAAATCACCTTTCCGGAGCGAAAAACGAAGAAAGCCGGCAAAAGCCGACTTTCGTTTCAGTTCGAAGATCGCTTGCTTCAGCGACTGCCGTAGGTCTGGTCGAGCAATCCGCCCGCGGCGAAATGCTCGGCCTGGACCTTGGCCCAGCCGCCGAAGACATCTTCCACCGTCAGCAGGCGGACATCGGGAAACTCAGCCGTGTATTTGGCCGCGACCGCCGCGTCGCGGGCCCGCAGGCCGTTGCGGGCGGCGATGTCCTGGCCCTCCGGCGTATAGAGGAAGTCGAGATAGGTCTTGGCGAGATCGCGTGTGCCGTGCTCGTCGGCGACCGTGTCGACGATCGCCACCGGAAACTCCGCCAACAGGCTGACCGAAGGCGTCACCTGCTCGAACTTGTCCTCGCCATACTCCCTGCTGATGCCGCGGGTTTCCGACTCGAAGGTGATCAGCACGTCGCCGATTTCGCGCTGCACGAAGGTGGTGGTGGCGGCGCGTCCGCCGCTGTCGAAGATCGGCACGTTGTTGAAGAGTTTGGTGACGAATTCCTTCACCTTGGCGTCATCGCCCTTGAAGGCTTCCTTGGCGTAGGCGGTGGCCGCGAGGTAGGTGTAGCGCGCATTGCCCGACGTTTTCGGATTGGGGAAGATCACCTGGACGTCGTCGCGCACGAGATCGTTCCAATCCTTGATGTTCTTCGGATTGCCGGCGCGCACCAAAAAGGACGGTAGCGAATAGAAAGGCGAGGCGTTGTCGGGGAAGTCTTTTTGCCAGTCGGCGGAGATAAGACCCTTCGAGACCAGGAAGTCGATGTCGAGGACCTGGTTGAAGGTGACGACATCGGCGCCGAGGCCCTCGGCGATGGCACGTGCCTGCGCCGACGTCCCGGCATGCGACTGATCTATGGTGACGCCGGGGTGCCCAGCGATGAATGCCTTGTTGACCTGCGCAAACAATTCGCGGCCGACATCGTAGGACGCGTTCAGCAGTTTGTCGGCCGACCAGGCTTGGGAGGATGCCAGGAACAGGCCGGCCGATGTGGCGACGCCAAGCAAAAATCGCTTCATGAAAACGGGCTCCTGAAAATGTCGTTTGTCGAATGCCGCAGAATAATCGGGCGATGCCCGAGACGACGAGGCATGCAAGCCGGATCTATGGTGTTGCTGTGAGAAAAAAGATTGCCGAGACAGCCCATTGCTAGGATTTTCTTCCAAGCAGAGTCATTTCGGTGTGTTCCCGCCACTCCGCCGGTGCTTTTCCAATCACCTTCCTAGTGAGGCAATGAAATAGATACACATTGTGTATGCGGAGTGTTATGGTGGGAAAGAGGAGTCCTCAATGACAAAAACTGCACCTGAAACCCACGCCAAGCCTGTCAATCTGCGCATCCGAGAGGATGTGCGAGTTCTGATTGACCGCGCCGCGAAAATACGCGGTAAAACCCGCTCCGATTTTATGATCGATGCCGCCTACCGCGCGGCCGAGGACACGTTGCTCGATCAAGCGCTGATCAAGGTCGATCCCGAGAGTTACCAACACTATCTCGACATTCTTGACGAGCCACCGAGCGGCGAAGGTTTTGCACGCCTTATGAATGCGCCCAAGCCCTGGCAGGGCTGATGCTGTCGGCGCCCACGCCTCTTGCCGACAACCACGATCTCGAACTATTCCAAAGCGGGACCGAGAGCCTGGATCAATGCCTTCGCCGCAGGGCGCGGGCCAACCAGGTCAGCGGCGCGTCGCGCACTTATGTCGTAACGGAAGGCGTGCGCGTTGTCGGCTACTACTGTCTGTCCTCGGGTGGGCTCGATCTTGCGGAAGCGCCAGGCGCCATTCGCCGCAACATGCCGGATCCCGTCCCTATGGCTGTGCTCGGGCGTCTAGCCGTGGACGCAAGCTGGCAAGGGAAGGGGCTAGGCGCAGCGCTCTTGCAAGATGCCGTTCTGCGCACTGGCCATGCCGCGACGATCCTCGGGATTCGCGGCATTTTTGTTCATGCCATATCGGCTGAAGCGAAAGCTTTCTATGAGCACTACGGCTTTGCGGCTTCCCCAAAAAATCCGATGACCCTGGTGCTCTCGCTACAGGCGCGTTGAAAGGTAGTCGATGTCGCTCAGCATGAAGAGGCGACCACCATCAGCCGGATTCACCATCGCCTTGCGGCTAAGCGGCCGGAAAAAGCTTCCAGCGCCGCGGCCTGAACGCGACCCGGCTTTTCTGCGCCGCCGGATGGTCGACGGGCAGCTCGATCTCGACCCGCTGGCGCTCGCCGCCGATTTCGAGTTCCACCCTTCTGGTGCCGGCGACGCGGCGGCTGGCGGCGACCGTGCCGGCGATGCAGCCATTGCATTCGTCCACCAGCTCAACATCGTGCGGGCGGAAGAACAGCGTCGCCTCGCCCTGCGGCGCCTGTGGCGCGGAGAGGCCGATCGGGCGATCGGCGATCCAGACCTGGCCGTCTTCGACCTTGACGGGAAGCGAGCTCGATTCGCCGATGAAGCCGTAGACGAAGGGCGAATTCGGCGTGTCGTAGATTTCATCGGCGGTGCCGACCTGCTCGATGCGGCCCTGGCTCATCACCACCACGCGGTCGGCAAGCTCCAACGCTTCTTCCTGGTCATGGGTGACGAAGACCGTGGTGTGGCCGGTGGCGTCGTGGATGTCACGCAGCCAGCGCCGCAACTCGCGGCGGACCTGGGCATCGAGCGCGCCGAACGGCTCGTCCAGCAAAAGCACAGCCGGTTCGATCGCCATGGCGCGGGCAAGCGCCACGCGCTGGCGCTGGCCGCCCGAAAGCTGCGCCGGATAGCGTTTTTCCAAGCCGGAAAGCTGGACGAGGTCGAGAAGCTCGGAGGCCCGGCGGCGGATTTCCTGCGCGGACGGGCGTGTCGGCCCGTGCCGGACCTTGAGTCCGAAGCCGATATTATCGGCGACCGTCATATGGCGAAACAGCGCATAGTGCTGGAAGACGAAGCCGACGTTACGCTCCTGGATCGACTTTTGCGACGCGTCCTCCTCACCGAAGAATATCTTTCCCCTCGTCGGTCGCTCCAGTCCGGCGATCAGCCTGAGCAGCGTCGTCTTGCCGGAGCCGGAAGGCCCGAGCAGCGCGATCAGCTCGCCGGACTTGATGTCGAGCGAAACATCGTGGAGGGCGGGAAACCGCTCAAACTCCTTGCGCACGTTGGCAACGCGAACTTCCATCAACCGTCCCTTTTTTGTCGATGCATGTCGTTATCCCAAAACCGCTACACACTTTTGGGCAACAGGCATTAATGTCCGCGCGTCGCGGCGATCTCGGCGCCGTAGCGCATTTCGAGAAGTGTTTTCAAGACCAGCGTGACGAGCGCCAGGCCCGCAAGCAGCGAAGCGACGGCGAAGGCGGCGGCGGCGTTGTACTCATTGTAGAGGATTTCGACATGCAGCGGCATGGTGTTGGTCAGCCCGCGTATGTGGCCGGACACCACCGACACCGCGCCGAACTCGCCCATGGCGCGGGCATTGCACAACAGCACGCCGTAGAGCAGCCCCCATTTGACGTTGGGCAGCGTCACGTACCAGAAAGCCTGCCAGCCATTGGCGCCGAGCGACAGCGCTGCCTCCTCGTCGCCATTGCCCTGTTCCTGCATCAACGGGATCAGTTCGCGGGCGACAAAGGGGAAGGTGACGAAGATGGTGGCGAGCACGATACCCGGCACGGCAAACAGGATGACGATGCCATGCGCCTTCAGCCAGGCGCCGAGCAGGCCTTGCGCGCCGAACAAAAGCACATAGACCAAGCCGGAAATGACCGGCGAGACCGAAAACGGCAGGTCGATGAGCGTGGTCAGGAAGGCCTTGCCCTTGAACTCGAATTTGGCGATCGCCCAAGCGGCGGAGATGCCGAAGACGACATTGAGCGGCACCGAGATCGCCGCCACCAGCAGTGTCAGATGGATCGCCGAGCGCGTGTCTGGGTTGGTCAGCGCCTCCGTGTAAGCGCCGAGACCTTTTGCGAAGGCTTCGTTGAAGACGACGATCAGCGGCAAGAGCAGGAAAATGCCGAGGAAGGCAAAGGTAACGATCATCAGCACGGCTTTCGCCGGGCGGCTTTCGGTCACTGCCGCCGACTGGCTTTCGTGGTGCGGTGCGTAGGATTTGATCTCCGGGTCAGCCATAGCGCTTACGGCTCCACGTCTGCACCAGATTGATGACCAGCAGCATCACGAACGACAAAGCGAGCATGATTGCCGCGATCGCGGTCGCCGCCGCATAATTGTATTCCTCCAGCCGGATGACGATCAGAAGCGGCGCGATCTCGGATTTGTAGGGCAGGTTGCCGGCGATAAAGATGACGGAGCCGTACTCGCCGACACCGCGCGCGAAAGCCAGCGCGAAACCGGTGACGATGGCGGGCGCGAGGCCCGGAAGCAGAACCCGGGCGATTGTCTGGAAGCGGTTGGCGCCGAGCGTCGCGGCCACTTCCTCCACCTCCTTGTCGATCTCCTCCATGATCGGCTGGACGGTGCGCACGACAAAAGGCAGGCCGATGAAGATCAGCGCGATGACGATGCCGAGCGGCGTGTAGGCGACCTTGATGCCGAGCGGTGCCAGCAGGCTGCCGAGCCAGCCATTCGGCGCGTAGAGCGTGGTCAGCGCGATGCCTGCGACCGCCGTCGGCAGCGCGAAGGGCAGGTCGACCATTGCATCGACGATGCGGCGGCCAGGAAAGTTGTAGCGCACCAGCACCCAGGCGACGATCGTGCCGAAGACGACATTGACCGCGGCGGCAATGAAAGCGGTGCCAAAACTGATTTCAAGCGCGTTGACGGTGCGGCGATCGGTGGCGATCGCCCAGAAATCGGCCCAGCCGAGCGCGGCCGATCGCCAGATCAGCCCGGAAAGGGGGATGAGGATGATGAGCGTGAGGTAGGCAAGAGAGAAGCCGAGCGTCAATCCGAAACCCGGAATGACGCTCGGCTGTCTGAACCGCCACCCCGCTTTTGCGGGTGCTGTGGTCATGTCGTCCTGATCTAGAGTCTAGCTTGTTAGGCCTACTGGGCCGGCTTGTAGATCTGGTCGAATATACCACCGTCGCCGAAATGGTAAGGCTGCGCCTTCTTCCAACCGCCAAAAAGTGGATCGTCGATGGTGATCAGCTTGATCTCCGGCAGTTTGGCGAGGTCCTCCGCCGGCACCAAATCGGGCTTCGACGGGCGATAGTGGTTCTTGGCGATCAGCGTCTGGCCTTCCTTGGAGTAGAGATAGCCCAGATAGGCTTCGGCGACTTTTCGCGTGCCCTTGGCATCGACGTTGGCGTCGACCACGGCGACCGGCGGCTCGGCCAGGATCGAGGTCGGCGGGTAGACGATGTCGAAATTATCGGCGCCGAACTCGTCGAGCGCCAGATAGGCTTCGTTTTCCCAGGCCAGCAGCACGTCGCCCAGGCCCTTTTGCGCGAAGGTCACGGTCGAGCCGCGCGCGCCGGTGTCGAGCACCGGAACATGGGCGTAGAGGTTGCCGACGAACTCCTTGGTCTTGGCCTCGTCGCCGCCATCCTTGGCGTTGGCATAGGCCCAGGCGGCGAGATAGTTCCAGCGCGCGCCGCCCGAAGTCTTGGGGTTCGGCGTGATCACCTGGACGTCGTCCTTGACCAGATCGCCCCAGTCCTGGATGCCCTTCGGGTTGCCCTTGCGGACAAGGAAGACGATGGTCGAGGTGTAGGGCGCCGAATTGTTCTCGAACTTGGTCCGCCAGTCGGGATTGATTTTTTGCGATTTCGAGACGATGGCGTTGATGTCGCCTTCGAGCGCCAGCGTCACCACGTCGGCGTCGAGGCCGTCGATCACGGCGCGGGCCTGCGCGCCCGACCCGCCATGCGACTGCTGGACGGTTACCGTCTCACCGGTCTCGGCCTTCCAGTGGGCGACAAAGGCCTCGTCGAATTGCTTGTATAGCTCACGCGTCGGATCATAGGACACGTTGAGAATGGTGGTATCGGCAAACGCGAAACCGAGTGTTCCGAATTGGACCGATGCAGCGACAAGGGCGCCGAGCAGTTTCCTGAAATGAGGATTGGTCATTTACGCCTCCGTTGAGATCACCTCAAATCTACCGAATTGGTAGAAATTAGATGCACTCAATGTTGCTTTTTTTGTCCCTCAGAAGCAATTTTTCGCTGATCTTTGGTCTCACGAAGAAATTCTTTCCTCTCGACGCCGGGGTGCAGAATCCGGGCTCATGAAGCGATCTATCTAGAGACAGGTCGCGCCTCGGCAATGGCTGGATGTGATCTGGGCGCGATTTGCTTTCGCGGTGGCCACAGGTTCAGTCGGCGGTGACGAGAAAATCGAAGCGCTGCTTTGGAAATGGCTCGTTTTCCAGCGTGAAGTGCCACCATTCGCGCGGATAATTCCTGAAGCCGCCGGCGCGCATGGTCTCGACAAGCCTCTTGCGGTTTGCAGTTGCTTCCTCGGCGAGCGGACGGTGCGCCGTTTCACTCATTGGGTCGAAACAGTCAAAGCCGGTGCCGAAATCGAGCATGTCGGCATCTGATACACCGCAGGCCGGTTTCGGGGTGGCAGTGTTGCGGTCGGTTCGCGCGATGGCGACATCTACGGTCGAGCCGCGCGAATGGGTCGACAGTTCGCCGATGTAACCTTTGGCGATGAGGTCCTTGCGCTTGACCGCCGGGTACCATTGCGGGTCGGGTGGTCCGCCTTCCCTGGTCCATTCGCCCATGTCGGAGACCGCGCGGGCAGGGCGGTAGCAGTCGAAGACGACCAGCGTCAGCCCCTCGGCGGCAACCAATTTCTGGACGCCGGAAAGCGCTTCCGCCGCTCGCTCGGTGAGTATGCATACCGGCGCGTCGTAGCCGGTCGCCTTGCGGTGCAGGAAATTGTCTGTGCCGGCATAGCGGATGTCCTGCCGGACGGTGCGGTCAACGTCGGCAAGGCGGACGAAGCCGGCGGGGAGGTCTGCGGAAAAGACGGGGACAATACCGGCAGCCAACAGCGGGGCGCAAAACGCAATGCGCTGAATCGCTTGGCGCATTCTATTCAACGAACACTTTCACGCTGGCCGCGCGCCCGGCCGCGTCGATCACGGTCAGGGTCGAATAGCCGGCGCCGTCCGGCTGCCAGGTCGTGGTGCGTCGCCGGTCGATGCCGACCAGCGGCTTGCCGTTGGCCAGCCAGCGGAACGGCGCGCGGCCACCTTGCAGCTTCAGCACCAGTGGCGAGGCTTCGGCGGTAGTGGTGTCGAGATCGACGCGGGCGCCGTCAGGCGGAAAGATGATCGTCGGCGCGGGCTCGGTCGGCGTCGCCTGCACCAGCCCATCGGCGCCAGAACCGAAGCGCGCCAATGTCACCGGCAGATCGTCGCGCCTGGGTCTGACCACGCCGGCCGGCCGGCTTGGCAGTTGCACGGCGGCCAGACCGGCGCGGACAAAGCCCTCGAACAGGATGGGTGCGGCCGAGACATAGCCGGACAGGCCGGGCACCGCGCCGGCATCGGGACGGCCGACCCAGACGCCCAGCACGTAACGCCCGTCGAAACCGACCGACCAGGCATCGCGGTAGCCGTAGGAGGTGCCGGTCTTGTAGGCGATGCCGCGCTGGGCCGCACCTTCGGGCGGCTTGACGCCCGACAATATGTCGGTGATCTGCCAGTTCGCCTGATCGTCGAGGATGGTAGTGGTGGAGCGTTCGGCATTGGCCGGCTCGGTGCCGTCACGCAGGGTATGCGCCTTGCCGCCATTGGCAAGCCCGGCATAGAGCTGGACGAGGTCGCGCAGCGTCACGCCGACGCCGCCAAGGCCGATGGCGAGACCCGGAGCCTTGTTGACCGGCAGGATCGGCGTGACGCCGGCCTGCCGGAAGCGCGCGAGCAGCCGCGCCGGTCCGACCGCGTCAAGCACCCTGATCGCCGGCACGTTGAGCGACAGTTGCAGCGCCCGCCTGATGCTGACGTCGCCTTGGTAGCCCATGTCGAAATTCTTCGGCCGATAGCCTCCGAAATCCGCCGGACTGTCGTCGATCAGAGTTTCCTGCGCGACCAGTCCCTGCTCGAAGGCGAGCCCATAGATGAACGGCTTCAGCGTCGAACCTGGCGAGCGCACGATCCTGGTCATGTCGATCCAGCCGGAGCGGCTGGCGTCGAAAAAGTTGGCCGAGCCGACCTCGCCGAGGATTTCGCCGGTGCGGGCGTCGGCCAGCACCATGGCGACCGACAGGCGGGGCCCGAGCCTGGTTGCGGCATCCCTGGCCACCTGTTCCAGCCCTTCCTGGACGCTTTTGCGGATCGTCAGTTGCAGCTTCTGGCCGGGGACGGCCTTGGGCAGCACCGCATAGGCGGCGTGGGCGGCGAGCGCCGGCAGCGTGCGGCGGATGGCTGAAACGTCGTCGAGCGCGGCACGTGCGGCCTCGCGCTCGCCAAGCAGGCCTGATGAAACCATGCGCGCCAGCACCCGATCGCGAGCGGCGTGAGCGATCGCGAGGTTGCGGTCGGGCCGGCGCTTTTCCGGCAATTGCGGCAGCGCGACGAGCAGGGCGGCCTCCGAGAGCGTCAGCCGCTTTGGCTCCTTGCCGAAATAGGCCAGCGAGGCGGCGCGCACGCCTTCGAGGTTGCCGCCATAGGGCGCCAGCGTCAAATAGCGTTCGAGGATCTCGCGCTTGGTGAGCCGCCGCTCGATCTGTAGCGCGCGCAGCATCTGCTTGATCTTCGAGCCGAGACTGCGGCTGTCGCGCGGCTCTGCCAGCCTGGCAAGTTGCATCGACAGCGTCGAGCCGCCGGAGACGATACGGCCATTGGTCGCGAACTGACCGGCGGCGCGGGCCAGCGCCAGCACGTCGACGCCTTGATGGTCCCAGAAGCGCTTGTCCTCGTACGTCACCAGCATGTCGACGAGCTGTTTGTCGACCTGGTCGAGGCGGGTGGCGAGCCGCCAGTAGCCGTCCGGCGTGGCGAAGGCGCGCAGAAGCTGGCCGTCGCGGTCGAGCACCTCGGTCGACACAGTGGGTTCGGCCGGCAGCGGCGGCGGAAAGGCGCGGTCGAGCTGCCAAAGGGTGGCGGCGGAGATGGCCATGAGGCCGGCGCAAGCGGCGGCGGTGATGGCCGTTCGGCGTAGGAATTTTCTGGAGAGCATCGCTCCGCCCTTCTTCCTTCTCCCCTTGTGGGAGAAGGTGGATTGGCGCGCAGCGCCAAGACGGTTGAGGGGTGCTGGCCAGAGCGCTATCGGTGCCAAGCTGGAACACCCCTCATCCGACCGAGCTGCGCTCGGCCACCTTCTCCCACAAGGGGAGAAGGGAGAGCCGGCCGCAACCTCGGCTCCCTTTCTGCAGCGCTGAAGATTGGCGAAATCCTTTGCGAAGGTGCCATCGCCATGTTCCTGTTCGCCATCGGCGCCTTACGGCGCCTTGACCTCCATCATCCCGGTCGCGGTGCGGGCCGAATATTGCGGCCGGTACATGTCCTCGACCGTTGCCGCCGGATGGGCATAGGTGCCCGGCGTCACCGCGCGCACGACATAGGCGAGCGTGATGTTGCGGTCGCCGTCGCCGTCGTTCGGATTGAAGGCCGCGACGAAACGGTCGTCGCGGAATTCGAGATGGGCGGCGTCGGTCTGGGCCAGCCAGGAGAAGTTCGACAACTGGGCGCTGGAAACCAGGCCCGGATTGTCGATTTCGAAGCCGGCCGGCAGCAAATCGGTGATCACGAGCCGCGACGGCCACTTGTTCTGCTCGTAGATCTTGAGCACGACGACATAGCGTTCGTTCTGGGTCGCCTCCGTGACATTGGCTTCGGTGCCGTCGAGCTTGTAGTAGGTGCGGCCGATGGTGAAGCCGTTGCCGCTGGCCGGCAGTGGCTGGATCGGCGAGGCCACCGTGGTGACGACTGCCTGCAGCGAGTTGCTGCCGGTGTTGGCGACGGTCAGTGGGCTATCGACCAGGTCGCTGCCGGCGATCTGCTCCGAATAGGCGCCGACATGCGGTGCGCCATTGATGGTCAGCGCGATCGCATCGTTGCCGGCCTTCAGCGCGCGGGCCGCCAGCATCATCCAGGACTCGTCCTGGGTGCTGGTCCATCTGACGGCGGCGCGTTCCTTCGTCACCAGCGTGATCAGCGCCGGCACGATCGTCGGCACCGGCTTCGATTCGGCGGCGAGCGCGAGCATCGCCGCGCCGTCACGCAGCGGCGAGCCATAGTCGGACCTGTAGTAGTCGTATGCGGAGGTCGACTGGGCCAGTTGCAGGGCGGCCTGGAAGGTGGCTTCCGAACGCTGCGTGTCGCCATAAAGCGCCAGGCCTGCCGCCAATTGGGCAAGGGCCATCGGGCTCGTAAAGGCTTCGAGCTGCGTGTCGGCATAGTAGCGCAGGTCGCCGATCGAAGCCTTCTTGTTGCGGGCCAGCACATAGAGCGCATAGGCGATCTCGCTGCCGCGACCCTTGACGTCCTGGTCGTAGCCGATCGCATTTTGCAGATTGCTCAGCGCCTGGTTCATGGCCAGGGCCGGCACGTCGTATTTCTGCTCGCGCGCCCGGGTCAGGAAATCGGTGACATAGGCGTCGAGCCACAGATCACCGGAGCCAGGACCCCAAAGGCCGAAGCTGCCGGCCGAGGCCTGATAGCTCAGCACCTTGTAGATGGCGTCCTGGATGCGGCCGCGCAGATCGGAGTCGCTGGCCATGCCGATCCCCGAGGCCATCTCGTTGACATAGAGAAGCGGCATGGCGCGGCTGGTGGTCTGCTCGGCGCAGCCATAGGGGTAGCGGTCGAGCGTCATCAGGAGCGACGGCACGTCAAAGGCCGCCGCCTGCGAAACGCCGACGCTGACCGAAGCGCCGTCGAGCACGCTTGCCGCCAGCAGCTCCTTGTCGACGCGCAGCGACCCGCCATTGCCCTTGAGGTCGACCACCATGCGGGTGGTCACCGGCAATTGCGCCGGACGCACCGGAACATAGAGCGTCTGCTCGACGGCGGTGCCGTCGGCATGGGCGAGCTTGATCGTGATCGAGGCGTTGCCTGGCTTCTCAGCCATCAGCGGCACGGTCAGCGTCTGCCGCTTGCCTTTGGCGAGCGTCAGCTTCTCGGGCAGGGCGGCAGTGCCGATCGACAGCCCGCCGGTGGTATCTATCGACAGTGCATAGTCGCCCTCTGGACCATCGGTGTCGGCGACGTCGAGCCGCATGACGGCCGAATCGCCGGGCGCCAGGAAGCGCGGCAGGCCGGCGGTGATCACCACCGGATCGCGCACGATCACGTCGGACTGGGCATGGCCGACCCCGTCCTTGGTCCAGGCGACGGCCATGACGCGCACGGTGCCGTTGAACTGCGGGATGTCGAAATCGATCCGCGCCTTGCCGTCGGCGTCGAGCTGGACCGGACCGGAGAAGAAGGCGACCAGTTTTTCGGTCGGCGGGCTGCCTTGCGACTGCATGTTGGCGCCGTCGCCGCCGGTGCGCAGCTTGCCTGACGTGCCCAGCGAGCCGTCGATCAGGCGGCCGTAGAGGTCGCGCACTTCAAGGCCGAGCATGCGCTGGCCGAAGAACCAGGTCTCCGGATCCGGCACCTTGTAATTGGTGAGGTTGAGGATGCCGACATCGACGGCCGCGACCATGACATAGGCATTGGCGCCCGGCTGCACGCCGGCCACCGAGACCGGGATCGACAGCTGCTGGCGCGGCATGGTCTTGTCCGGCGGCGTCAAGGTGACGGCGAGCTTCTTCGAGCCCGGATCGACCTTCAGCCATTTGACGCCGATGGCGCGCGCCGGCATGCGCGTTTCCTGCGCATCGCCCGGCCTGAACAGCGTTGCCGTGACATAGGCGCCTGCGCCCCAGTCGTCGCCGACCGGGATGTCGACGGTGCTGCCGCCTTCTGGAACGGTCGCGGTGACGGTCTTCAAGAGTTTGTCGGCACCAATGGTGACGAGCAGCTCGCCGGCAAAATGCGGCGACACTTTGAGCTTGGCCACTTCGCCCTCCGCATAGGTATCCTTGTCGAGGGCGATCTCGAGGCCGTCGGGCGTTTCGGTGGTGGTGGAGCTGACATACCAGCCGGCGTCGAACTCGTAGCTGGTCGCCGGGCCTTCCGGATCCGATGTCTCGATCTCGAGCCGGTAGCGGCCCCAGTCGACCGGCAGCGAGACGGTGGCCTCGCCATCGGCGGTCAGGTCAACCTGGCCGTTGGCCACCGACTTGGTGAACGTTACCGGCTCATAGTTCCAGGAATTGCTCGAGCGGTACCATTGGTAACTGCGTTCGACCTTGACCAGCGACCATTGCGCGCCCTGCAGCGCCTCACGCTTGCCGCCGGGGTCGACGGCGATCAGGCCGAACTTCGCCGTGCCGCCTTGCGGCACCTCGTCGCCGTCGAAATCCGGGCGGATGCCGATCATGTGGCCCTGCGGCCGGATGCCGATGTTGAGCGAGCGCTCGACGGCGCGGCCGCCGGTCTCGCGCATCCTGACCGTGACCTTGGCATCGACGAGCTTGGTGGTCGAGGGCAACTGGTCGACGGAAACCGGGAAGGTCGCCTTGCCGTCCTCGCCGACCACCGGCAGCCCGGTGAACGGCGTGACCGACGGTTCCGCCGACTGCTCGTCGGCGAGGCCGAAGGAGTAGCCCTTGAAACGGTCCCAGTCGCGGGTGGTCGACAGCGTCAGCTCGCCTTCGAGCGCCAGCCCGACGGCCGGCGCGCCATACAGGAAGCGGCCGTCGACGGTGACGTTGGCTGTTTCGCCCTGCGCGATCTCCTGCTTGTCGGAGGACAAGTCGAACTCGATGCGATCCGGCACGAAGTCCTCGACCAGGAACATGTGGCTGGCGACCGCCGCCTGCTTGGGATCGGTGTGGATCGCCACCGTCCAGGTGCCGCGCATGGCGTTGGGTTCGAGCGGCAGGTCGACGGCATGGCCGCCTGCCGATGCGCCGTCGCTGACGATGCGGCGGTTCTCAACGCCGTCGGGGCGCGTGAAGATGAAGGTCAGCGGCAGGTTCTCGACCGCCTTGGCGGCGCCGTCGCGGGCAAGGGCCGCGACGTGGACGTCCTCGCCGGCGCGGTAGATGCCGCGTTCGGTCCAGGCATAGACGTCGAGCGCGCCCGGCGCCGGACGCCCGGTGACGCCACGATCGGACAGGTCAAAGCCGGCGCGGCCCATATCGAGGAAGACGAAGTCGCTGTCGCCCTGCTTGGCCGTCAGCACGGCCGGCACCATGCCGCCGTCGCCGCGCGTCAGGCCGGGGTTGAAGACGGCGCGGCCTTCCGCGTCCGTGGTCGCGGTGCCGAGGATTTCATTGTTCCTGGCGAGCAGCGTCAGTTCAGCACCTGATATCGGCTTGGCGGTTCCGAGCGAACGGGCAAAGACGTTCAATCCATCCTGTCCGGTATAGGTCGACAGGCCGATGTCGGAGACGACGAACCATTGCGTGGCGCGGGAATCATAGTCGTCGTCATTCTCGTCGACCGGTTGCGCGGTCAGCACGTAGACGCCGGGCTTGCGCTGCGGCAGCGCCTCGTCGACCGGGAAGGAGGTGGTGACTTCCTTGTTCAGGTCGCTGGCGATGTCGAGCTGGCCTTGCCAGACCGGCTCGCCCATCTGATCGGAAATGTTGGAGATGTCGTAGCCGTCAAGCTGGCGCAGGAACTGGTAGCCGGACAGAAGCTGGGTCAGCGAACGGTCGCCGATGCGATAGAGCTTCATTTCGGCGGCGTTCATGTTGACGGTGACGACCGGGACGCTGCGGCGCGCGCCGGCGGGCAGCACGAAGCTGTCGCCGGTGAAGCGGGCTGACGGGGCGCGGTCCTGCACATAGATCGACAGCACCATCGGTGCGGTGATCACCTCGCCGATGGCGGCCGGCAGGCCGGGGCGGAAGGTCACGTCGTAATGCTGGCCATGCTCGAGCCCCTCGACGCAGATCTGCTTGTCCTTGGCCTCGACGCCCTTGGGGGCGGCGTTGTCAACGGTGACGAATTGCGAATAGTCGACGCCGGTCTTGACCAGATCCTCGGAAAACTGCGCGCAGATGCGCGGTGCGCCGGTGTCGGCGTCGACCGTGTGATCGACGACGCGGAAGCCCTTGCGGGCCTTGAGGTCCTGATAGGCGGCCGAGACCCAAGACGAATTGACCAGCGCGAGGCTCGCTTCGTAGGCCTGCAGGGCCGGCCGGGAGAGGTCGCGGCGATCGAGCCCGTCGCCGAGCAGTGCCAGCGCTTCGGCGCGCGTTTTTGTGGTGCGCAGCAATTTGTAGGCATTGAAGGCGGCGGAGGTGGCGTTCGCGGGCAGTGTGGACGCCTCCGCACTGTTGGCGGTTGGCGGCACGGCGAGCGTTTCCCGCGCCAGTTCAAGCCAGAGCTGGCCGTCGTCGGGCAATACCGAAACCAAAGCTTCGTATTTTTGCATGGCCGAGCGGCGGTCGCCGGTCTGCGACGCTTGTTGCGCCGCCTGCTTCAGCGCCGCCAGCCCATCGGTAGGCTTGGTATAGGCCGGGCCGGTGAGCATGTTGCGATATTGCTGGGCCTGGTCGGTCATCCAGGCGGGGAAGAAGACGAGGTCCGGCGCCGCGCCGATGTCGGGGTCGCCATCGATGTTGACGACCTTGCCGGCGACGGCGCCGTTGAACGGCTTCAGCGTGTTATAGTCGGATTTGAGAAAACACCATTTGGCCTTGGGGTTGTAGGTGAAGGCGCGGCAGGCGGGATCGCCGAGACATGTCGTCTTGCACTGGTCGAGGCTGACATTCTGATCGGATCTGAGGTCGAAACCGAAATAATCGGAATTGTCCGATGTCATCACCCGGCGTGCTTCGGCCGCTTGCGCGATACCGCCCCAGGCGAAAAAGAGAAGGAAAAGGATCGACAGACCACGAGCCGCGCGCATTGCCATAATACCCCTCCAGACACTGCTTAAGCATCGGCCCAAAAATCGGAATCGATTTTCGGAAAGCACGATGCGTCACTTCCACGTCTTAGAGCGTACTTTGTGCGTCCGAATGGACGCACCTCGCTCTAACGTCCAGACATGTTCAAGCTTCAGTCCAGCTTGTCAACGCGAGGACGCGGCAGGTTCCGCCTGCCAACGGTTTCCTTTTCGGCCGATGGCCGGTAGTACCTCCATAGGACAGGGATCACGCTTTCTTGCGGCGACGCAGAAGGTGTGAATTCCAAGCCCTGTCCATTTCAGACAATTGGATTGTGGCTCCTTTACGAGCAATTCAGAACTTCATTCCAATTTTAGCTTTGGGAGCTAGTGTAGAGTTGTAATGTCGGCGTGTGAAAGGCAGATGTCGGGAGGAACCGCGCCAAGGCGCGTGCTTTCGCACGCCCTGCTTTTCGCTTTGCTGTGCTCGACTGCACTGGTTGCCACGAGCGGAAATGCGGCCGCTTTCGAGATATTCGGCATCAAGCTGTGGGGGTCGTCGGACGACGAAGATGCCGATATCGTCGATCCGCTGCGCTATGCGGTGACCATCGAGGCGCCCGACGCCGACGAGGATCTCGTCAAGAAGCTCGAAAACGCGTCGGCACTGAAGGCCGACGAAGAACGCCCGGTTTCCGGTTCGCTCGGCCTGCTGGCCAAGGCGCGCGGCGACCGCGATCAGCTTATCGCCGCACTTTACGCGGACGCCCGCTACGAGGGCGTCGTCACCATCACCATCGAAGGCAAGCCGCTCGATGATTTGCCGCCCGACGCCGAATTTTCGGGGCCGCAGCCGATTCCGGTGGTGATCAACATTGCGACCGGGCCGAAATTCACGCTTGGCGACATCAGGCTGGAGGGCGATGCGGCGGGACTGCTGGGCGCCAATTTCGGCCTGATCGCCGGCGGCGATGCCGGTTCCGGTGCCGTGCTCAAAGCCGAGGCGTCGATCGTGCGGGCGCTCAAAGAGGAAGGCAGGCCGTTGGCCAATGTGACGGATCGCGAGATCGTTGCCGACCACGCCACCTCGACGCTCGACGTGACGCTGACCGTTGCGGCCGGACCGGTTGCCGGCTACGGCGACACCACGGTCGAGGGCACCGAAAAAGTCGACCGCGACTTCACCGAATACATGACCGGCCTGGAGCGCGGCCGCCAATATTCGCCGGAAGAGGTCGACGAGGCGCGCGACCGGCTGCTCGGGCTGGAAGTCTTCAACAGCGTGACGCTGAAGGAGGCCGACAGTCTCGACGCCGACGGCAACATCCCGATCGGCGTCGAAGTGAGCGAGCGCAAGCCACGCTATTTCGGCATTGGCGGCACCTTCTCCAACACCGAGGGGCTCGGCCTCGAAGGTTATTGGGGCCACCGCAATCTGTTCGGCCGTGCCGAAAAGCTGCGCATCGAGGGCGCAATCAGCGGCATCGGCAGCAACGACCTGACCGAGCTCAACTACAATGCCGGCATCATGTTCGAAAAGCCGGGCGTGGTCGGGCCGGCGTCGAAATTCTTCGCCGGCGTCAGGACCGTATTGGAGCATCCCGACGCCTACGACCATTTCGCCGTCAAGGGCAACACCGGTCTGTCCTATGAACTCGACAAGCAGCAGACGGTTTCTGCGGAAGTCGCGCTCGACTATTCGAAGATCACCGATTCCTTCGGCAAGCACACCTATCTGATCGCCAGCGTTCCGCTGCAATATGTCTACGACAATCGCGACAGCCGGCTGAACCCAACGACGGGATTCAGGGCGCTGGCCTATGTCGAGCCGAGCTACGACATTTTGAACGGTGCGGCCTTCGTCAAGCTGAGGGGCGAAGGATCGGCCTATCAGTCGATCGACGCGGCCTCGAAGTTCGTCTTGGCCGAACGCGTCGCCATCGGCTCGATCATCGGTGCCGGCCTTCAGGATGTTCCGGCCGACCGGCGCTTTTATGCCGGCGGCGGCGGCTCGGTGCGCGGTTATGCCTATCAGGGCATCGGTCCGAAGGACATCGACGGAGAGCCGATCGGCGGGCTTTCGTACTTCGAGACCTCGCTCGAGATGCGCATCGCCGTCACCGACACGATCGGCGTCGTGCCGTTCGTCGATGCCGGCACGGTCTCGACCGAGCAGTTCCCGGATTTTTCCGACATGAAGGTCGGCGCCGGCGTCGGCCTGCGCTATATTACGCCGTTCGGACCGCTGCGTGTGGATGCGGCGGTGCCGCTCAACCGGGGTCCCGACGACCCGCGTTTCGGCATCTATGCCGGCATCGGCCAGGCGTTCTGATGACAATGTTCAAGCGCATCCTCCGCATTGTCCTTTACACGCTGCTCGTCCTAGTGGCGGCGGTGGTCGGTGCGCTCGTCGTGCTGACCAAGACCGAGCGCGGCCGCGACAATCTCGCCGGCCTCATCTCGACCATGGCGTCGACCGATGACCGGAAGGTCACGGTCAGCGGCATCGACGGCATCTGGTCCGGCGCGCTGACCGTCGACCACGTGGTGCTGGAGGATCGCCAGGGCGCCTGGCTGGTGGCGCGCAAGGTGGCCGTCGACTGGTCGCCGCTGGCGCTTCTGTCGAAGAGCTTCAGCGCCGGCCGCATCGCCGCCGATCGCATCGAGCTGGCGCGATTGCCGGTGGCCGGCACGCAGCCGAGCCAAGGTGGTGCCACCACACTGCCGGTGTCGCTCGACATCAAGCAGATCGACCTGCCAGAAATTGCGCTCGGGCAGGCCCTGGCCGGCAGCGGCATCGCAGAGCTGGCGGCCAAGGGTGCGTTCAAGGCCGACGCGGCGCCACTGGCGCTCGAAACGAACCTCAACATCACCCGCCATGATGGCAAGCAAGGCAAGGTCGACGCCAACATCCATTTCGCACCCGCCGACAACAAGCTCGACCTCGACCTGAAGGCGTCCGAGCCGGCCGGCGGCATCATCGCCAATCTGCTCAATTTGCCAGATGCGCCTCCGGTCGACATCGTCGTCACGGGCACGGGGCCGGTCGCCAACTGGAGCGGCATCGGCACCTTCGTCGTCGACGGCCAGATCGTCACCCAACTCACCGGCCGCCACCAGCTCACCGACAAGGGCAACTATGTCGAGGCCAAGGGCGATGGCGACTTCCAGCGCTTCATACCCGACAATATAAAACCCTTGTTTACCGGCAAAACCAGCTTCGACCTCGCCGGAACCGCGATCGTGACGGGCGGCGTCGAAGTCGAGCGCGCCAATATCGACAGCGATGCGGTGCACGGCACCGCCGCGGGCATCATCGACCCCAATGGCGCCAGCGATCTTTCGGTGGAGCTCGCCGCCAAGGGCCCGCCGATTGTGCTCAGCCTCGGCACTGCGGCGCAGCCGGTGACCGTCGCGATCACCGGCGCCACGGCCCGCGCGTTCGGCGGCGGCAAGGCGCCGATCGTCGACATCGGCGCGTCTCTGGTCTCGGTGGTGGCGGGCGGCACGCGGGTGGACGATCTGACGGCTGAAATCCATTCCGACGGCTTCGACATCCAGGACCGCAGCGGACCGGTCACCATCAAGCTTGCGGCCGGTGGCCTGAACACGGACGTGGCGACGCTGGCGCCGCTGGTGACCGGCAGGGTGACAGCGGACCTCGCCGGATCGGTCAGCAAGGCCGAGATCGTCGTCGATCAAGGCACGCTGCGCAGCGACGCGCTCAACGCCTCGGTGACGTCCAGGGTGACGCTGGCCGATTTGGCGATGACGCTCAAGATGAATGCCGATGCCGTCTCGACCGCGCTGCCGCCGCAGATCCGCTCGGTTCTCGGCGAGCGTGTGACATTCTCGGCGACGGCGACCCGCGATCCGCAGGGTTCCTTTGCCGCCAATGCGCTGCAATTCACTTCGGGCACGCTCAGCGCCAGCGGCACCGCCAGCGCGACGGGCACCGACATCCAGGCCGACATCAAGGGCACGCTCGGTGACGTTTCGGTGCTGTCGCCCATGGTTGGCATACCCGTCGGCGGGGCCGTCGATTTCGCGCTGACGGCGAGCGGCGCGCGCACGGCGCCGGATTTCTCGGTCTCGGCCGACAGCGACAGCCTGACGGCGTCCGGTCATACGGTCAAGACGATCAAGCTGGCGGCGACCGGGAAGGCCGACATCGCCAACCCCGCCGCCGATGTCTCACTGACTGGATCCGTCGACGACCAGCCGCTCGATCTCAGGGCATCACTGGTCACGCGTGACGGAAAGCGTTCCATCAACGGGCTTAGCGTGTCGCTGGCCGACAACAAGATCTCGGGTGATCTCGCTCTCGACGACAGCTTGCTGCCGCTCGGGACGTTGACACTCGAAGCGTCCGATATCGGCCCGCTGGCCGCCCTTGCCGGTCAGGCGGCGGCGGGCGACGTGCAGGGCAGCATCCGCCTCTCGAATGATGGCGGCGCGCCGATGGTTGCGATCGATATGACGAGCGGGTCTATTTCGCGCGGCGATCTGGCGGCAAAGACCATTGCCGTCAACGCACTGGTCGCCAACTATCTCAAGGCCCCGGCGATCTCCGGCTCGATCAAGGCCGATACGGTCACATCCGGGGCCACCGTCATCAGCGGCATCGGGGTCGATTTGAAGCGTGACGGCGACTGGACCGGGTTTTCCGGCGGCGCCACCGTATCTGGCATTCCGGCCACAGCCGAAGGCCGGGTGAAGATCGCGGACGGCACGACCAGCGTCGAGATCGCCTCGGGCGAAGCGACCATCCGCGGCATCAAGGCAGCGATCACACAGCCGTCGAGCTTGAGCATCGCCAATGGCACAGCCAGCATTGAGAGGCTGATGCTCGATGTCGGCGGCGGATCGGTGTCCGTGTCCGGCACTGCCGGCCAGACGCTCGACCTCGCGGCAGAGTTTTCAGCGCTGCCGGCCGCCCTTGCCAATGATTTTTCCCCCGGCCTCGACGCCGCGGGCACGCTCGGCGGCACGGCGCAAGTGACGGGACCGTCGGCTGCCCCCGACATTCGTTTCAATGCGCAACTCAACGGTGCCGAAACCAGCCAGACACGCCAGGCGGGACTCGGTCCGCTCAATGTCGATGCGGCAGGCAGCTTCTCATCCGCCAGTGGCATCGCCATCGATCAAGCGACGCTTACCGGAGATAAAGTTTCCGGCAAGGCCGCCGGCACCATCAATCCGAACGGCATCAGCGATTTTGCGCTCGACCTGGCCTCGACCGGCCCGAGCCTGCCGCTGGCGTTTGGCAGCACCGAAAGCCCGGTCAAGCTCGAGCTGCAGGCGCTTTCGGTAAAGGCTGCGGGGCAGGGCACGCAGTCGAAGCTCGATATCTCCGCTGTCCTGCCTTCGGTCGCGACGAACTTTACCAAGGTCGAGAGGCTCACCTTGGCATTGCACTCGGACGCCTTCGACGTGAAAAGCCGGACAGGGCCGATCTCCGGCACGGTGACGGCGGACAAGATCGGCCTGGACAATCCGACCATCGCGCCGCTGATCGCCGGCAAGATCACCGCCAAGGTCGCGGGCAGTCTCGCCGCTGACACCATCGTCATCGACAGCGGGTCGGTGACGGGCGACGCGCTGAACACCGGCTTCAACGGAAGGGTCTCGCTGGCCGACGGCGCCATCGATCTCAACCTTAGCGCGGATGCGGCTTCCGCAGCGCTGCCGGCGGCAGCGCGCGGTGTGCTCGCGGAGCGGACGGAACTCAGTGCCGCGCTGAAGCGCGACGCCAATGGCAATGTCACCGCCAACGCGATCCGGCTGGTATCCGGCGCGCTGACCGCCGACGGGCAGGCCAGCCTTGCCGACAACAAACTCGCCGCCGACATCAAGGGCGTGCTGGCCGACATCTCGCTTCTGTCCGGGGATGCCAAGGGCGCCATCGCTTTCGCGCTCAACGCGCAAGGCGCCGGCACGGCGCCCGACCTGTCGCTGACGGTGAACAGCGACCGGCTTTCGGTGGCTGAACGCGAGATCACCGGGCTGAGGCTCACCGCCACCGGCAAGGCCGATGCCGCCAACCCGGCGGCCAATGTGCAACTGACCGGAAATGTCGCGGGCCAGGCCCTGCAAGGCAGTGCCGTGCTGGCGACGTCCGACGGCAAGCGCGCCATCAACGGGCTTCTGCTGTCGCTCGGCAAGAACCGGATATCGGGCGACCTGGCACTTGACAATGCCTTCGTGCCTGATGGCACCGTGGCGCTCGACCTGCCTGATATCGGACCGCTCGCAGCGCTTGCGCTGGAAAAGGCGGAAGGCGACGTGCGCGGCACGATCGTCTTCTCGAAGACCGGCAATGCGCCTGAAGTCACCATCAAGGCTTCGACGGCTTCGATTTCGCGCGGCGATCTTTCGGCAAAGACGGTCACTATCGATGCGCAGATCGCCAATTATCTCGCCGCGCCAGTGATCTCCGGAAAAATCCGTGCCGACAGCGTCACCTCCGGCGGCACCGTCATTCGCGGCATCGATGTCGACCTCACGCGCGAGGCCGACTGGACCGGCTTTTCCGGCGGCGCCACCGTCAAGGATATTCCGGCCAGGGCCGCCGGCCGCGTCAGGATCGCCAGTGGCACGACGACGGTCGAGCTCACCTCCGGCGAGGCGACCATGCGTGGCATCAAGGCGGCGATCGCCCAGGCCTCGACCATCACCATCGCCAACGGCACCACCAACCTGGACAGGCTCGTGCTCAACCTCGGCGGCGGCACGGCGACGGTCACGGGCAAAGCTGGGCAGGCGCTCGATCTCAACGCGACGCTGGCCCGGGTGCCGATCTCGCTCGCCAACAGTTTCTCGCCGGGCCTCGATGCCGCCGGCTCGATCTCGGGCACGGTTAAGGTGACGGGCGCGCCGGCCAATCCGGCCGTTGCCTTCAAGATCGACGCCGCAGGCGTCCAGACGTCGCAGACCCGCGGTGCCGGTTTCGGCGGCATGGGTGTTTCGTCCTCCGGCACATATTCGGGCAACAGACTGGCCTTCGACGCCGACATGAGCGACGGCGCCGGCCTCGGTCTCAAGGGCGGCGGCACGATGACGACATCAGGCACGCCCACCCTTGATCTCGACTTTTCCGGCAAGGTGCCGTTCGCCTTCCTCACTCGGACACTCGCTGCTCAAGGCCTGTCCTTGAGCGGCACGGCCGACGTCAATTTGCAGGTGCGCGGCCCAGCGACATCGCCGGTGATCTCAGGCACGGTCCGCACGTCAGGTGCCCGTTTGATCGATGCACGCTCGGGCCTTGCGATCAACGATATCGCCGCCGATGTCGCAATCGGCGGCGGCGTCGCCAGAATCAACCGCCTGACCGGCACGCTGTCGACGCGCGGCAGCCTGTCTGCCAGCGGCACCGTCGGCATCGTTCCGGCGCAAGGTTTTCCGGCCGACCTGACGGTCAGGCTCGTCGACGGCCGCTACACCGACGGCAGGGTGGTCACCGCCAATCTCGGCGGCGACCTGACTATCAGGGGTCCGCTCGCATCGGCGCCGGTGATTTCGGGCACGGTCAACCTGGCCAAGACCGTCATCACCGTTCCCGAAAAACTGCCGGGCTCGCTGGCGGCGCTCGACGTCAAGCACAAGAACGCACCGGCGGCCGTGCGCGCGCAGGACAAGGCGTTGCGCCCGGCGACGGCGAGCGGCAGTAGCGGTGGCAGCGGCCTCAACCTCGATGTCACGGTGAACGCGCCGAGCCAGATATTCATCCAGGGCAGGGGCGTCGATGCCGAGCTTGGCGGTTCGCTGCGGCTGACCGGCCCGGCGTCGTCGCCCCAAGCGGTCGGCACCTTCACCTTGCAGCGCGGGCGGCTGACGATCCTCGCCAAGCGGCTGACCTTCACCGAAGGCACTGTCGGCTTTTCAGGGTCGCTGGTGCCTTATCTCAACCTCACAGCGACATCGACGACGAGCAGCGCCACCGTCACCATCGTGGTATCGGGCGAGGCGACCAATCCGAAATTCAATTTCTCGTCGGTGCCGGCGCTGCCGGAAGACGAGGTTCTGGCGCAACTGATTTTCGGCCGCTCGATGTCGAACCTGTCGCCGCTGCAGATCGCCCAGCTTGCCGAAGCCGCCGCGCAACTGGCCGGTGTCGGCGGCTCGACGTCGCTGCTCCAGAACCTGCGCAGCGCGATCGGCGTCGACGATCTCGACGTCATCACGGACGAGGAGGGCGGCACCGCGGTCTCGGCCGGCAAATATCTCAACGACCGCACCTATGTGACGATCCAGAAAGGCGACAAGCCGGGTTCGGGCAAGGCGGCGATCGATCTCGACGTCGGGCGCGGCGTCAAATTGCGCGGCGAGGCCACCGACGCCGGCGAAGCCAAGGGCGGCGTTTTCTACGAGCGCGAGTACTGAAGCCTGCCGCCGCCGCCGTTTTTGCACGACATCCGCGATCAACTGGCGCCGTGCAGACCTTCGCGCATGACCCCGAAAATCGAAATCGATTTTCGGCAAAGGATTATGCGCAAAATCAAAGCGCTACAGCGTCCTTTGCGCGTCCACGAGGACGCGCGGCGCTGTAGTGAATGTCTCAGTTTAATCGATGCCGGATATTCGAGCGAAATCTGCCGGGCAATAGCAATTTTGCGCCAAGACTGTCGTTATCACGCGAACTGCTTCCCTTCCAAAGTTGCACATTCCTTGGCATGTTCCCAATCCGTGCCGTTTTTGACATCATGGCCCGGATGCGGAATGGTAAAAGGCAGAAAGCCAACAATGGGAGTTCGTGATGACAATCTACAAGAGTAATGGCGATCGCGTTCCGGATCACATCCACGTAATGGCCGAAGAAGCCAGGGCCGGACGTGTCGATCGCCGCGAGTTTCTCGCTTTGGCCAGCGTCTTCGGCGCGTCCACGGCGATGGCCTATGGCATGCTCGGCCTCGCCGACCCGACGCCGGCGAGAGCGCAGGACGTGGAGGGCAAGAAGGGCGGCATATTGAAGGTCGCTATGTGGATCAAGGATCCGAAGGATCCGCGCAAGGCCGACTGGTCGGAAATCGCTAATGCCGAGCGCCAGGCGCTCGAGCCGTTGGTCAAGTACACAAACGAATACACGTTCCGCCCCTACCTGCTCGAGAGCTGGGACGTCAACGACGATGCCACCGAGTACACGCTGCATGTGCGCAAGGGCGTCACCTGGAACAACGGCGATCCGTTCACCGCAGACGATGTCATCTTCAACTTCAAGCGTTGGGCCGACAAGAAGGCCGAAGGCAATTCCATGCCCGGCCGTCTCGGCTCGCTGGTCAAGGACGACAAGCTGGATGAGAGCGCAGTCACCAAGGTCGACGATTTGACGGTGAAGCTGAAGCTCAGCACGCCGGATATCGCCCTCATCCCCAACGTGTGCGACTATCCCGGTCTCGTCGTCCACAGGACCTTCGACGAAAAGGGTGGCGATTTCAAAGCCTGCCCGATCGGCACCGGCCCCTTCGAGCTCGTCTCCTACGATGTCGGCCAGAAAGTCGTCTACAAGCGGCGCGAAGACAACAAGTGGTGGGACGGCGAGGTCTTTCTCGACGGCATCGAGTTCATCGACTACGGCACCGATCCGGCGGCCACGGTCAGCGCCTTCGAATCGGGAGAGGTCCATACCAATTTCGAGACGTCAGCCGACTATGTGTCGATCCTCGACGGTGTCGACCTGGTCAAGTACGAGGTGGTCACCGCAGCGACCATCGTCTGCCGCACCAACGTGGCCAACAAGCCTTATGATGATCAGAAGGTCCGCAACGCGCTGCAGCTCGCAGTCGACAACGCTGTCGTGCTCCAGCTGGGCGGTGGCGATGCCGGTACTGTCGCCGAAAACCACCATGTCGCCCCGATCCATCCGGAATATTACGAGCTGCCGAAGATTGCCCGCGATCCGGCTAAGGCAAAGGCGCTGATGGAGGAAGCCGGGCAGGCCGATTTCGAGCACGAGCTGATCACGGTCGACGAAGACTGGCACAAGAACACCGGCGATGCGATCGCCGCGCAGATGCGCGACGCCGGCATCAAGGTGAAGCGCACGGTGCTGCCGGGTTCGACGTTCTGGAACGACTGGACGAAGTATCCGCTGTCGATGACCAACTGGAACATGCGGCCGCTCGGCGTCCAGGTTCTGGCGATCGGCTACCGCACCGGAGAAGCCTGGAACGAAACTGCCTGGTCGAATCCCGAGTGGGATGCCAAGCTCAACGCCGCGCTTTCGGTCGCCGACGCCGCCAAGCGCAAGGAGATGATGAAGGACATCGAGCAGATCCTGCAGGATTCCGGCATCATCATCCAGCCCTACTGGCGCAAGCTGTACAGCCATTCGGTCGCGGCGGTTAAGAACTACGCCATGCACCCGACCTTCGAGCGCGATTACGGCAAGGTCTGGCTCGACGAGGCCTGATCGGATCGATCGTGGAAGGGGCGGTTCGCCCCTTCCACCCACGCCATGCATGATCCCACAACCGAAAGTCGGCGCAGCAAAAAAGCGCAAACTCTTCGGATGAGGGCGTGCAATAAGACAGGGTTGATCGCATTCTGAGGGTCCGTTTGACAGCCAGCTCCGCCGATAGCGGCTGAGCTGGTTCCAAGCCGGCCTCAACCCCAACCAGACCGGCAGGGGACCGCCATGCTTTCTTTCATCCTTCGACGCCTCGGCACCATGGCATTGACGATGCTGTGCCTGACGTTGGTCGTGTTCTTCCTGATCAATCTCGACCCCAATCTGAAAAAGCTGGCGATTAGCCAGACCGAAATGCACACCTCGGCCGAGCAGCTCGAAAGCTGGCTGGTCAATCATGGCTACCGCCAGAATTTCTTCTCCCGCTACGGCCAATGGCTGGGTGTCGTGCCCAAGCAGCCGGTCACAGACCCGGCAACGGGCAAGCCCGGGCGACGTTTTTCCTTCTGCAACGATCCTGTCGAGCCGACGTTCTCCGGCGTGTTGCAGGGCGATTTCGGCTGCTCGACCAAGTTCAAGACGACGGTCGCGTCGAAGCTTTTCCCGGCGCTCAGTGCTACCGGGATCCTGATGTTCTGGGTGCTGATGGTGATGGTGCCGATCTCGCTTCTGATCGGCATTCTCGCCGGCATGCGTGAGGGCTCGCGAACGGATCGGACATTGTCTGTCGCCTCGATCGCCTCGACGGCGACGCCCGAATATGTGTCGGGCGTCATTTTTACCGTCATCTTCGCCTCATGGCTCGGCCTGCTGAACGGTTCGGCGGCTTCGGCCAGCCGGGGCATCACCTTCTACAACTTCACGCTGCCTGTCATGACGCTGGCGATCTACGGCATCGGCTACATCGCCCGCATGACCCGCGCCTCGATGGTCGAGGTGATGACGCAGCAATATATCCGCACCGCCCGGTTGAAGGGCCTCTCCTTCGGCAGCGTCGTGGTCAAGCACGCGCTGCGCAACGCGCTGATCGCGCCGTTCACTGTCATCATGCTGCAATTTCCCTGGCTGCTCACCGGCGTCGTCATCGTCGAGGTGATGTTCCGCTATCAAGGCTTCGGCTACACGCTGGTCGAGGCGGCCGGCAACAACGACATCGATCTTTTGCTCGGCTGCTCCCTGGTCTCGGTGTTCATCGTCCTGATCACGCAGCTCATTTCCGATGTCGGCTATGCGTTTCTCAATCCGCGTATCAGAGTTCAATAGGGGATCGGGCGGATGCAGCTTGAATATATCGGCGCCTTCAACGTGGTGCTTGGCGTGCTTGCGCGTTTCTGGCCGGTCTGGATCGCTCTCGTCCTGGTGATGGGGGCGAGCTTCGCCTACAAGAAGAGGCTTGGCCTCTACGGTCAGCTGTTCGACAGCAGCGTCGGCATCGTCGGCGTCGGCATCTGCCTATTCTGGCTGTTCACGGCGATCTTCGCGTCGACCATCTCGCCCTTCAATCCGCTTGTCCAGATCCCGATCATGAAGGACGCGCTGCCGGGCGCGGTCGAGCCGCAATCCGGACTTGTCTACCTGTTCGGCGGCGACAAGCTTGCCCGCGATGTGTTCAGCCGCATGGTCTATGGCAGCCAGATCGTGCTGATCATCGCGCCGGCGGCGACCGGTTTCGCGCTGATGGTCGGCATCACGCTCGGCCTGCCGGCCGGCTATTACGGCGGCAGGATCGACACCGTGCTGTCCTTCCTCGCCAATCTGGTGCTCGCCTTCCCGGTGATCCTCCTGTTCTACCTCTTGGTGACGCCGGGCATCATGGAGACACCGATTCCCTACATGATGGCCGGCCTGTTCTTCCTGTTCCCGATCATCTTCTTCAGCGTGCTGTTCTGGACGCGCTACAAGAAACGGCCCGACCGCCTCTACATCCTCCTGGGACTGACGCTGATCATTGGCGGCTGGGTCTATGCCGGCCTGGTCTTCGATGCCGACCCGTTCAGGATCATCCACATCGATCCCAACCAGCTCAATATCTTCGTGGCGGTGGTGTTCGCGTCCAGCCCCGGCGTGTTCCGCATCGTGCGCGGCCTGGTCATGGACATCAAAACGCGCGACTATGTGGCGGCGGCGCAAACGCGCGGTGAATCGCCCTGGTACATCATGCTGTGGGAGATACTGCCCAATGCCCGCGGGCCGCTGATCGTCGATGCCTGCCTGCGTATCGGCTACACCACGATCCTGCTCGGCACGCTCGGCTATTTCGGCCTAGGGCTGGCGCCAGAGAGCCCGGACTGGGGCACCGCGATCAAGGATGCCAGCCGGCTGCTGCGCTCCTTCATCCATCCGGCGCTGCCGCCGACGATCGCGCTGATGTCGTTCGTGCTGGGCCTTAATCTCCTGGCCGACTCGCTGCGTGAACAATCGATGAAAGATTGATGGACGGGTCTTCGACCCTACTTAGAAGAACCAGGATTGGAGCGACCCATGAATGAGGCAGTTCGAAATCCCGCCAAGCCGACCAATGGGCCGATCATCGAGATCGAGAACCTGTCGATCTCCTTCTTCACCCGCAAGGGTGAGATACCGGCCGTTATGGACTTCTCCTGCACGGTCATGCCCGGCGAAGCGATGGGCATCGTCGGCGAATCCGGCTGCGGCAAGTCGACCGTGTCGCTCGGCATCATGCGCGACCTCTCCAACATCGGAAAGATCGTCGGCGGCCGGATAAAGTTCCAGGGCAAGGACATGGGCGAGCTGTCCGATGAGGAACTGCGCGCCATCCGCGGCAACAAGATCGCGATGATCTACCAGGAGCCGATGGCCAGCCTGAACCCGGCGATGAAGGTCGGTCAGCAGCTGATGGAAGTGCCGCTGATCCACGACAAGGTATCGAAGGAGGAGGCTTATAGGCGCGCGCTTGAAATGGTGCGCTCGGTCAGGCTGCCCGATCCCGAGCGCATGATGCGCTCCTTTCCGCACCAGCTTTCCGGTGGCCAGCAACAGCGCATCGTCATCGCCATGGCGCTGCTGTCGAAGCCGGCGCTGCTCCTGCTCGATGAGCCGACGACTGCGCTCGACGTGACGGTGGAAGCCGGCATCGTCGACCTGGTCAAGGGGCTCGGCGAGAAGTTCGGCACCTCGATGATCTTCGTGTCGCACAATCTCGGCCTGATCCTGGAGACCTGCGACCGCATCACGGTGATGTATTCGGGCGAGGCGGTGGAAACCGGCAAGATCAAGGACGTCTTCGACCGGATGCGCCATCCTTACACGCAAGGCTTGTTCCGCTCGATCCCGCTGCCCGGCGCCGACAAGAATTCGCGGCCTCTGATCTCCATCCCGGGGCAATTGCCGCTGCCGCACGAGCGGCCGAAGGGCTGCAATTTCGGCCCTCGCTGCCACCATTTCGTCGAGGGCGTCTGCAACGCCGCCGAAATCCCGATGATCGCGGTCGACGGCCATGAAGGCCATTTTTCGCGCTGTGTGCGCTTCAACGAGATCGACTGGGAGGCGCTGCCGCCCGGCGCCAAGAAGGTCAACGAGCGCGTCGAGCCCGGCGCTCCGGTGCTCAAGATCGAGGACCTCAGGAAATACTATAAGGTCGGCGGCAGCGAAGTGTTCGGCTCAAGCGAAGGCCGCGTCGTCAAGGCCAACGAGACGATCTCCTTCATGGCGCGCGAATCCGAAACCGTCGCCATCGTCGGCGAGTCCGGTTGCGGAAAGTCGACGCTGGCCAAGGTGCTGCTCGGGCTGGAGACGGCAAGCTCCGGCACTGTGACGCTCGGCAACCAGCGGATCGAGTCGACCGGCGTCGAGAAGCGCAGCGTCGAGACGGTGTCGTCGATCCAGATGGTGTTCCAGAATCCGTTCGACACGCTCAATCCCAGCCACTCGGTCGGCTCGCAGATCATCCGCACGCTGGAAAAGTTCAACGTCGGCAACACCGTCGCCGACCGCCGCAAGCGCATGCTGGAGCTTCTCGACCTGGTGAAGCTGCCGCGGGCGTTCGAGACCCGCAAGCCGCGCCAGCTCTCAGGCGGCCAGAAGCAGCGCATCGGCGTGGCGCGGGCCTTTGCCGGCGACGCCAAGGTGGTGGTGGCCGACGAGCCGGTCTCGGCGCTCGATGTGTCCGTCCAGGCGGCGGTGACCGAGCTTTTGATGGACATCCAGCGCAAGAACAAGACGACGATGCTGTTCATCAGCCACGATCTGTCGGTGGTGCGCTACATCGCCGACCGTGTCGTCGTCATGTATCTCGGTTATATCGTCGAGCAGGGCACGACCGACCAGATCTTTTCGCCGCCCTATCATCCCTATACAGAGGCGCTGCTCTCGGCGATCCCGATCGCCGACACCAGCGTCATCAAGAAGCACATCGTGCTGGAAGGCGACATCCCGTCGGCGATGAACCCGCCAACCGGCTGTCCGTTCCAGACGCGCTGCGGCTACAAGAGGCTGGTGCCGGACAATCTTTGCGAGACGCAGGTGCCGCCGGTCAAGCATCTCGGCGACGGCCATATGAGCCTGTGCTGGCTTGCCGACGATGTGCTGGCGAAAATGGAGCCGGTGATCAAGTTCGACAAGGAGCATGCCGCCAATGAAGGCGTGCCGGACGACGCGCCGCAAGGTGTGGGTCCGGGCTTTGCCGGCACCCCGCCCAAGCGTCCACATGGAAAGCGGCCGAAGCTGACGGAGGGTTAGATCCGTGGCGCCGTCAACGCGCGCATTGGCGTAGCTGCGCGGCGTAGTCCTGCGCCATCTGCTCGGTGGCCCGCGCGTAGCGCTGCACGCCGGCGTCGCCGCGATTGCCGCGGCCGTAGGCTGTCCAGCCGAGATAATAGGCCAGATAGAGATTATAGGTGTCGTTGCGGGCGATGCCGAGCGTGTCTGATGTCTTGGAATGGTACCAGCCGACGAAATCGACGGCATCGGCAAACCTGGCGCGGCGCGCCGCCCAGCTGCCCGTCTCGCTCTGGTACTGCGCCCAGGTGCCGTCGAGCGCCTGCGAGAAGCCGGTGGCGCTGGAGACACGTTTCCAGGGAATGAAGCCGAGAAGCTTGGTGCGCGGCGGCCTGGCATTGCTCTTGAAGCCGGATTCCTTGCGCACCGTCGCCATCAGCACAGGGACCGGCACACCGTATTTCTGCTCGGCGCGTTCGGCCGCCGCCTGCCAGTTGTCGAACCAACCGTCATTCTGGTCGAAGACGGCGCAGACATCGTTGATATGGCTCGGCGGCGTCGCGCAGGCCGACAGCACGAACAGCACGGTAACAGCTACAATTTTACTAAAACTCGACCTACGCATCGGAGGAGGATTAGGCCGAAAACATAAAGGGAATCTTGCGGCGTTTCTTAACGGCTCATCGGCTGCTTTGGTCGGGGCAGAGCGAGGATGGATATTCCGACGTTTTCTGTCGCTTTTGTTGGAATGAAATTCCCAAAATGCCGCCTTGGCTAAAATCACGCCCGCGAGTGGCGGATTTCTGACAGCCCGATCATCGTGTCGGCGCTTTGATGCGCCGCATGACTGAACCGAGACGCAAGCGCGGCGCTGAGCGAACCAGCAACAGGGGACCGGCTGCCATCCCGCAACTGCCGCTGCGCCGCGTCACCAATCCCTATCCGCCAATGGCGATGCTCTCGGCCGAGCAGATCGAGGCTATTCACCAGGCGTCGATGCATATCCTGGAGAATTTTGGCATCGAGGTGATGAGCCCGCGAGCGCTTTCGCTGTTTGAGAAGGCCGGGGCCAAGGTCGATCATGCGTCGATGACCATCCGCATCGACCGGGGCATGGTCGATGAGGCACTGAAGACGACGCGGTCGAGTTACCGGCTTACGCCGCGCAACCCGGCCCATACCGTCCATCTCGGCGGTAACACTATCAATTTTACGCTCGTCGCCGGACCGCCCAACGTGCACGATATGGAACGCGGCCGCCGTGCCGGTAATTTGCGCGACTACAGCGATCTCACCCGGCTGGCGCAGCATTTCAACTGCATCCACATGCTGGGCAACCAGGTCTGCGCACCGGTGGAACTGCCGGCCAATTCACGCCACCTCGACACCTATTTCGCCAATCTGACGCTGACCGACAAAGGTTTTCACGTCTCGGCGATCGGCCGGGGCAGGGCGCTCGACGGCATCGAAATGATGGCGATTTCGCGGGGCTTGAGTCTCGACCAGATGCGCGACGATCCCGGCGTCACCACCATCATCTCGGTCAACTCGCCGCGCCGCTTCGACGAGATGATGGCCGAAGGGCTGATGACCATGGCCGAATTCGGCCAGTCGGTCGCGGTGACGCCGTTCACGCTGATGGGGGCGATGAGCCCGGTGACGCTTGCCGGCGCGCTGGCGCAGCAGAATGCCGAGGCGCTGTTCGGCGTGGTCTTGACCCAGCTTGTTCGCCCTGGCGCTCCGGTCATGTATGGCGCCTTCACCTCCAATGTCGACATGAAGTCCGGTGCGCCGGCCTTCGGCACGCCGGAGAACACCAAGGCCAACATCGCCTCCGGGCAGCTGGCACGGCGCTATGGACTGCCCTACCGGACGACGCCGGGCTCCGCCTCCAACGCCGCTGACGCGCAAGGCGCCTATGAGACGCTGATGGCGTTGTGGGGCGGGGTACTTGGCCACGGCAATCTCGTCTACCACGCCGCCGGCTGGCAGGAAGGCGGGCTGACCGCATCGTTCGAGAAGTTCATCATCGACGTCGAGATGATCCAGCACATGATGGAGTTTTTGCGCCCGATCGAAGTCAACGAGGCCGAACTCGCCGTCGAGGCGCTGGGTGCTGTGCCGACCGGCGGCCATTTCTTCGGCGAGCCGCACACGCTGGAGCGCTACGCCACCGCCTTCTACCAGCCAATGCTCTCCAACTGGCAGAACTACGAGGCGTGGCAAGAGGCCGGCGGGCTCGACGCCACGGCGCGCGCAACGCGGCTGTGGAAGAAAGCGCTGGAGGATTATGTCGAGCCGACGATGGACATTTCTGTGCGCGAGGCGCTGGAGGCGTATGTGGCGAAGCGCAAGGAAGCGATTGGGGCGGGTGAGCCGTGATGGCCACAGGTTTGCGCTCGTATACCCCTCTCTGTCCTGCCGGACATCTCCCCCTCAAGGGGGGAGATTGGCTGTCACGTTTTCCTTCGCTAATCACCAACGTTGAAAGAAGCATGGCGGCGCCGTCGCTGCTGATCTCCCCCCTTGAGGGGCAGATGGCCGGCAGGCCAGAGGGGGGTGGCTTGGCTCCTCCCGTCCCGATTCATCGTTCCCCTCCAACTCATTGAAATAACGAGAAAACCCATGAAATCGCATGCAAAGGTCGTGGTCATAGGCGGCGGTGTCGTCGGCTGTTCCGTGCTGTTCCATCTGGCGCGTCACGGCTGGACCGACGTCGTGCTTTTGGAGCGCGATGAGCTGACCTCCGGTTCGACCTGGCATGCGGCCGGCGGCATGCACACGATCAATGGCGATCCCAACGTCGCCAAGCTGCAGAAATACACGATCTCGCTCTACAAGGAGATCGAGGAACTGTCCGGCCAGGCGACCGGCGTGCATCTGACCGGCGGCGTGCTTCTGGCGGCGACCGAGGCGCGGCTCGACTGGCTGCGCGGCGTCGTCGCCAAGGGCCGCTATCTCGGCATCGATCTCGAGGAGATTTCGCCTAACGAAGCGGCCGAGCTGATGCCGCTGCTCGACCCGAAGCAGTTCGTTGGCGCTGTCCGCAACAAGGAGGATGGCCACCTCGATCCTTCAGGGGTCACCCATGCCTATGCCAAGGCCGCGAGGAAGCTTGGCGCCGAGGTTGAGCGCTTCACCAAGGTCGAGGACATCGTGCGCCGCGCCGACGGGCTGTGGCGCGTCATCACCAACAAGGGCGAGGTGGTGGCCGAGCATGTCGTCAATGCCGGCGGCCTGTGGGCGCGCGAGGTCGGCCGCATGGTCGGGCTGGAACTGCCGGTGCTGGCCATGGAGCACATGTATCTGATCACCGAGGACATGCCGGAAGTCGCCGCCTGGAACCAGAAGACCGGCACGGAGATCATCCATGCGGTCGATTTCGACGGCGAGCTCTATCTGCGCCAGGAGCGCGGCGGCATGCTGATGGGCACTTACGAGAAGGCCAACAAGCCATGGTCCGAATTTTCGACGCCGTGGAATTTCGGCCACGAACTGCTGGAGCCCGACATCGACCGCATCGCGCCATCGCTGGAGGTCGGCTTCAGGCATTTCCCGGCCTTCCAGAACACTGGCATCAAGCAGATCATCAACGGTCCCTTCACCTTCGCGCCGGACGGCAACCCGCTGGTCGGGCCGGTGCGCGGCCTGCCTGGTTTCTGGGTCGCCTGCGGCGTCATGGCCGGCTTTTCGCAGGGCGGCGGTGTTGGCCTCGCACTGTCGAACTGGATGATCGAGGGCGACCCCGGCGCCGACATCTGGGCGATGGATGTGTCGCGCTATGGTGACTGGGCAACGATGGCCTACACCAATGCCAAGGTGCGCGAGAATTATTCGCGGCGTTTTTCCATCCGCTTCCCCAATGAGGAGCTGCCTGCCGGGCGGCCGCTCAAGACCACGCCGGTCTACGACCTCTTGTCGGCCAAGGGCGCGCAATGGGGCGTGGCCTTTGGACTGGAAGTGCCGCTTTGGTATGCGCCCGAGGGCGTCAAAGATGAGTTCTCGTGGCGGCGCTCAAGCGATTTTGAGCATGTCGCAAACGAGGTGAGAACGGTGCGGACAAGTGTCGGCCTGTCGGAGATTTCGAACTTCGCCAAATATAGGGTGACCGGCGAGGGCGCTGCGGTCTGGCTCGACCGCCTGCTTGCCTGCAAGCTGCCAAGACCCGGCCACATGACGCTGGCGCCGATGCTGAAGGAAGACGGCAGGCTGATCGGCGATTTCTCGCTGGCCAATCTCGGCAACCCCAATTCCAACGGGGAGGGCTGGTTTCTCGCCGGCTCCGGCATTGCCGAGCAGTATCACATGCGCTGGTTCGAGGCCCATCTGCCGCAAGACGGCTCGGTCCGTATCGAGGCGCTGGGGGCGAAGCTAACGGGCCTGTCGATCGCCGGACCGAGGGCGCGGGACGTGCTGGCAAAGGTTACGCGGGCGGATGTGTCGAATGCGGCGTTTCCGTTCATGGCCGCGGCCAAGATGGACATCGGCATGGCACCGTGTCTGGTCGGCCGCGTCAGCTACACGGGCGATCTTGGCTACGAGGTCTGGGTGGCGCCGGAATATCAGCGTTCCGCGTACCAGACCTTGATGGCGGCGGGCGAAGAATTCGGCATCGGTCTGTTCGGCTCGCGCGCGCTCAACGCGCTTCGGCTGGAAAAGAACTACGGCTCGTGGGCGCGCGAATACCGGCCGATCTACGGGCCGCTGGAGGCCGGTCTCGATCGCTTCGTCGCCTACGGGAAAGAAACCGATTTTGTCGGCAAGCAAGCGGCACTCGCCGAGCGCCAGCAAGGCGGCAAGCTGCGGCTGCGCGCCTTTGTCGTCGATGCGGCCGACGCCGACGTCATCGGCGACGAGCCGATCTGGTTCGACGGCGCCGTGCGCGGCTGGGTCACGTCAGGCGGCTACGCGCACCATTCGAAGGCGTCCGTGGCCATGGGCTATGTGCCGAAGGAGATCGCCGACGAGGCCGACGGCTTCGAGATCGAGCTTCTGGGTAAGCGCTATCGCGCGCGCGTGCAGCCGTCGCCGCTGTTCGACGCGAATCTCGAGCGGATGCGGGGGTGAAGGCGCCGCTTGTCGGCGCCTCAAGCGCTGCGGCGGTTGTCCAGCGCAAAAGCGCCGGGACCGGCGAACACCAGATAGAGGAAGATGAAACAGAAGGAGATTGCCGCATCGCCGCCATTGTTGACCGGGAAAAAGCCGCTTGGCATGTGCGCCATGAAATAGGCGATCGCCATCTCGCCGCTGAGAAGGAACGCGACCGGCCTGGTGAACAGCCCCAATACCAGCAGGATGCCGCCAGCGAATTCGAGGATGCCCGCGGTCAGCGATAGGCCGCTCAGGGCGCCGGCATGATCGCTGACGGGAAAATTGAACAGTTTCTGGGTGCCGTGTTCCATAAACTGCAGCGCGGTCATGATGCGAAGCACAGCCAGAGCCTGCCGCTGATATCTGGCGAGACCGTCGAAAAGCTTCATCTAAGCTCCATTTTACCCCCGAACTGGCCATAGATTATCGCCCGGCAAGGGACCATTCACTTCGCACGGCCTGCCATCAACAATCGGTGATTGGAAATGTTGCTCGTCCCTCAATATTTTTCTCGCTATGGTTGCATAAAATCGCTATAGTTGTATTGATAGCCAGACACTCCAAACCATGTGGGTTCCGTTTGCCATGAGAAAAGTCGTCGTCAGCCTATTCGCCATCGTTGCAGGCACCAGCGTCGCCATCGCCGACGACACCGATTGTGCTGCTTTTAAATGGCCGGTGACGCGCGAGGAGGCCTTGTTTGCGGTGGCGCCCGCAGCGCAGTCTGGCGCTGACCTTTCGGTCGGCGAGGCTGCAGATGTGGCGTTGGTGCCGGTCGACACGATCAGCTTCACCGTTCCGCCGGAACGCGCGCCGGCAGCCGGTACATTCGGCGCGATGGCAAGCGTGGCCGTGCCCCCGGAGGGAGAACTCCAGATCAGCCTGTCCGATGAGGCCTGGATCGATGTCGTTCAGGACGGCAAAGCCGTGAAGTTGGCGGGTTTCAGTGGTATGAAGACCTGTCCCGGGATCCGCAAGAGCGTGCGCTTCAAGCCGGCCGCCGGCCCGGCGACCATCCAACTCAGCGGCGCCAAGAAAGAGACCCTCAAGATTGCTGTACTGGCGCCGGAATGACTTTGCGCCCTGAGGCAATTCATTTGCTCGCATCGCACCAACGGTGCGGTGCGGCTGTTCAATTTTGATAGGTATCGGGCTGGTTCAGCGTCCCGGCGCGATCAGCGCGAAATACGGGTGAGACTCCGCCATGGGCACGATAGATTTCGCCTAGAGCGGTTCAGCTTTTGATAGAATCGCCGAACCGCTCTAAGTATTTGTTCTTACGCAATTCCGGACGGAAAACCGCTACGCACTTTTCCTGGAATTGCTCTAAGAACGTCGCCCGGACCGAATGGCACTCCGGCTCCCCGAAGCTCTTTCGCTAACTCGCGCTCCCAATTCTTGCCGTCGCCGAACGACACATAGCCGTCCAACTCAGCAGCACCAAAAAGTTGCGGTGCTGACGCTGGATGATCCAGCGGCAGCACTCGGTTGGTCAGGACGCCTACCGCACCGGCGCCATCAGCGCGAAATGAGCGCCTTGCGGATCCGTGCACTGCACGATCCAACCGCCGCCCGGAACCTCCATCGGGCCCATAAGGATGTTGCCGCCATTGTCGGTCACGCGCTTGGCCGCCGCGTCGATGGCCGGAACATTGAAATAGAACTGCCAGACCGGCACCGGAATCTGCTCGGGCTTGTTCATCATGCCGCCAATAGGCTCGCCACCGGCGGCGAAGAGCTGGTAGGTGCCCATCGGCCCCATATCCATGGCGTCGCCCTTGGTCCAGCCGAATTGCCCGGCATAGAAATCGAACGCGGCCTGCCAGTCGGTCGTATAGAGCTCATGCCAGCCGATATTGCCGGGCGTCGTCAATGGCAGCGGCGGCTGGTCGGGGCCATCCGGCTGCAGGAAGTTGAAGGCCGCGCCTTGCGGATCGGCAACGACGGCAAAGCGGCCGACGCCCGGAATGTCGTCGGGTTCGCGGTGAACCGCACCGCCGGCTTCCTTCAACGATTTCGTCGAAGCATTGACATCCCTGGTGTGGATGTAACCGATCCAGGCCGGCGGCATACCCATCTTGCGCACTTCGTCTGGCTGCGCCATCAGCCCGCCGACGCCGCGCTCGCCGACATTCATGACGATATATCGCGGCATGCCGGGCGCGCCCTCGAAGAGTTGCGCTTTCCAGCCAACGACAGCGGTGTAGAACGCTTCGGCAGCGTCGAGATCGGTGGTCATCAGTTCATACCAGAAAAAGGGCATCGGGGACTTTGGCATTGTCGTGCTCCTTGCGTTTCCAGTTGTGGATTGTGGTTCGATCCATCCTAGGACGATCTTGGCGACGGAAATCCGACATCTGGGCCAGAAATCGATGGCGGCAAGGCGCTCCTCATTCGTAATCTTGCGCAAGTCGCGGTTTTCGACTTTGCTTGCCGCCAACGAGGGTTGTTGATCAATGCGCCGGATGTCGCTCACTTCAGAGCTTGTCGCGCTATGCCATCGGGAGGAGGCCGATCCCGGTCCTGATGGAAGCTGGACGCAACTGACCGATGAGGATTTCCAGACGCTTGCCTCCCGGCTGTCAGGCGAGGCGGACGAGGGACCGCTATGGGTGTTTGCCTATGGCTCGCTGATCTGGAAGCCGGCCTTCGAGTCCGTCGAACAACAGCGCGCCACCGCTTTCGGCTGGCATCGATCTTTTTGCCTCGACATGGTCCGTTGGCGCGGCAGTGCCGAGCAGCCGGGCTTGATGATGGCGCTCGAACGGGGCGGGCGATGCAACGGGGTGATCTACCGTTTTCCGGAAGGCGAAAAACCGCTGCAGATCGAGAGATTGTTGCGGCGCGAAATCAGTGATCACGAGAGTATTGGCTCAGTCAGGTGGCTTCCCGTGCATACGGCTCAAGGCAGGCTAAGGGCGCTGGGCTTCTGGGTCGGTGTGACCGGCAGGGGCACCTCGCTCAACCAGCCGCTGGAGAGGGTAGCACAAGTGCTGGCGCGGGCGTGCGGGCATGTCGGGTCCGGTGCCGAATATCTCTACAACACCGTCAGTCACCTGGAAGCGTTCGGCATTCGTGACCGCAATCTGTGGCGGCTGCAGGAACTGGTCGCGAACGAGATCAGGTCGATTCATGGCCGTGCCCCCGGAATGGGCCTCCTGTCTGCACAGTGATCGCGCGTGAAACAAAAACATGAGTATATCTATCATGTTTTTATCAAGCCTTTTCAGCGGCTTGCATCGAAAATTGACCAATTGATAAAAAAACAAAACGTGTTAGCTTTCCTCAAAACCACAAGAAATGGGGAAGCGGAATGGCGACTGGTCATTTCAAGCAGGGCATTGCCGGCGGACGGCTTTCGCCCGAACAATATGCGGATAATTTTTCCGACCTGCATCCGCCGCTCGATCATCACGAGGCGCTGGTCGAGTCTGATCGCTGCTATTTCTGCTATGACGCGCCATGCATGAACGCATGCCCGACCTCGATCGACATCCCGCTGTTCATCCGCCAGATTTCGACCGGCAATCCGATCGGCTCGGCCAAGACGATTTTCGACCAAAACATTTTGGGCGGCATGTGCGCCCGCGTCTGCCCGACCGAGACGCTGTGCGAAGAGGTCTGCGTGCGCGAAGTGGCCGAAGGCAAGCCGGTGCAGATCGGCCGCCTGCAGCGCTATGCCACCGATGTCGCCATGGCACAGGACAAGCAGTTTTACCCGCGTGCTTCCCCGACCGGCAAGACGGTCGCCGTGGTCGGCGCCGGACCGGCCGGGCTTGCAGCCGCGCATCGGCTCGCCCGCCATGGTCATGAGGTGACTATCCTTGAAGCCCGCCCGAAGGCCGGCGGTCTCAATGAATACGGCATCGCCGCCTACAAGAGCATCGACAATTTCGCCCAGGCCGAAGTGGATTACGTCCTGTCGATCGGTGGCATCGAGGTCCAGAACGGCAAGGCGCTCGGTCATGACTACCAGCTGTCGGACCTGACCAGGAATTACGACGCGGTGTTTCTCGGCATGGGGCTTGGCGGCGTCAACGCGCTGCGCGCCGATGGCGAGGAGGCGCAAGGCGTCACCAATGCGGTGGAGTTCATTGCGGAGCTTCGCCAGGCCAGCGATCTTGCCAGCCTGCCGGTCGGCCGGCGTGTCGTCGTTATCGGCGGCGGCATGACGGCGATCGACGCGGCGGTGCAGTCGAAGCTGCTCGGCGCCGAAGAGGTGACGATCTGCTACCGGCGTGGCCAAGAGCACATGAACGCCTCCGAATTTGAACAGGATCTCGCCGCCGCCAACGGTGTCACCATCCGTCACTGGCTGCAGCCGAAGCGGGTCATTGCCGAAGGCGGCAAAGTCTCGGGCATCGAGCTCGAATATACGGCGATGGATGGCGACAAGCTCGTCGGCACCGGCGAGCGGCTGACGCTTACCGCCGATCAGGTGTTCAAGGCGATCGGCCAGAGCTTTATTCCCTCGGCGCTCAACGGCAGCGGGGCCTTGCTTGCCTTGGAGGCCGGCCGCATAAAGGCCGATGCCGAAGGCCGCACCTCGCTGCCAAACGTCTGGGCCGGCGGCGACTGCATCTTTGGCGGCGACGACCTCACCGTCTCCGCCGTCGCGCAAGGCCGCGACGCGGCTGAATCGATCCACCGGGCACTGACCTCGAACGGGAGGGCATGAGCATGGCAGACATCCGCAACAATTTCGTCGGCATCAAATCGCCAAATCCGTTCTGGCTGGCGTCGGCGCCGCCGACCGACAAAGCCTACAACGTCATCCGCGCCTTCAAGGCGGGCTGGGGCGGCGTGGTGTGGAAGACGCTCGGCGAAGAAGGCCCGCCGGTGGTCAACGTCAACGGTCCGCGCTATGGCGCGATCTGGGGCGCCGATCGTCGCCTGCTCGGCCTCAACAACATCGAGTTGATCACCGACCGCGACCTGCAGGTCAACCTGCGCGAGATCAAGCAAGTCAAGAAGGACTGGCCCGACCGCGCCATTGTCGTCTCGTTGATGGTGCCTTGCGAGGAGCATGCCTGGAAGGCGATCCTGCCGGTGGTCGAGGAGACGGGGGCCGACGGCATCGAGCTCAATTTCGGCTGCCCGCACGGCATGTCCGAACGCGGCATGGGTGCCGCCGTCGGCCAGGTGCCGGAATACATCGAAATGGTGGTGCGCTGGTGCAAGGCCAACACGCGAATGCCTGTTATCACCAAGCTGACGCCCAACATCACCGATGTGCGCAAGCCGGCGCGCGCCGCCCTTGCCGGCGGCACCGACGCCGTGTCGCTAATCAACACCATCAATTCGATCACCGGCGTCAATCTCGATAGTTTTGCGCCGGAGCCGACGATCGACGGCAAGGGTTCGCATGGCGGCTATTGCGGCCCGGCGGTAAAGCCGATCGCCATGAACATGGTGGCCGAAATCGCCCGTGATCCGGAAACGCATGGGCTGCCGATCTCCGGTATCGGCGGCATCACCGCATGGCGCGACGCTGCCGAATTCATGGCGCTCGGCGCCGGCAATGTGCAGGTGTGCACGGCGGCGATGACCTATGGCTTCAAGATCGTGCAGGAGATGATCGCCGGCCTGGAAAACTGGATGGACGAGAAGGGCCATGCCTCGCTCGACGATATAATCGGCCGCGCCACGCCCAACGTCACCGACTGGCAATATCTCAACCTCAACTACGTCGCCAAGGCGCATATCGACCAGGAGGCCTGCATCAAATGCGGCCGCTGCCACATCGCCTGCGAGGATACTTCGCACCAGGCGATCACCAACATGGTCGACGGCGTCAGGCATTTCGAGGTGATCGAGGCCGAATGCGTCGGCTGCAACCTCTGCGTCAATGTCTGCCCGGTCGAGAACTGCATCACCATGGAGCCGCTGGCGGCCGGCGTGATGGACCAGCGCACCGGCAGACCGGTATCGCCGGTCTACGCCAACTGGACGACGCATCCGAACAACCCGATGGCCAAGGTGGCGGCGGAATAGGGCGCAGCCCGTTTTGAAAAGCGGCGCCTGCATGCGCCGCTTTTTTTAAATGGCTATTGCGGATAATAATTATCCACGATAAACTGTATCCATGAATTGGAGATCGGCACAATGAAGCTGGGTGAGGGTGTCGAAGCGGCCATCCATTGCGCCGCGATGCTTGCCGGCGTGGAAGGCGCGGCGACCATGCCGGGTGCTGCCATGGCCGAAGCGTTCGGCCTGTCGCCGAGCTATCTCCTCAAGCATCTCAATGCGCTGACGGCGTCGCGCATTCTGGAATCGGTGCCCGGGCCATCGGGCGGTTACCGGCTGGCGCGGCCGGCGGAGCGCATAACGCTGCTCGACATCGTGCTCGCCGTGGAAGGACGCGAACCGGCCTTTCGTTGCGGCGAAATCCGGCAGCGCGGCCCGGCCAGGCTCGACGCTTCCGCCTATGTGAAGCCGTGCGGCATCAGCGTCGCGATGATGAAGGCCGAGCGCGCCTATCGCGCCGCTCTTGCCGAGGCCCGGCTGTCCGAAATCGTGGCGGAATATGTGAGCGATGCCGATCCCCGTTCAGTCGCCGCGAACTGCGCCTTTGTCGAGCGCCATCAGCGACCGCAGAAATCCAGTTCAACCAAGCAAGCGTGAAAGGCAAAGACGATGAAACAGAGGCTGCAATTCTTCGGCGCGGCGCCGGAAATCATGAAAGCGGTATCGGCGCTCAACAAGGCGGTCGACGAATGCGGGCTCGAAGAAAGCCTGTTGCACCTGATCAAGCTGCGGGCGTCGCAGATCAACGGCTGTTCCTACTGCGTCGAGATGCACAGCCGCGAGGCGCGCCATGATGGCGAGACCGAACAGCGGCTTTATCTCGTCTCCGCCTGGAAGGAATCGCCGCTGTTTTCCGAACGCGAACGCGCTGCCTTCGCCTGGACCGAAGCGGTGACGAAGATCGCCGATAACGGTGTCTCGGACGAACTCTATGCGCGCACGCTCGAGCATTTCTCGGAAGAGGAATTGGTCAAGCTGTCTGTCGCGCTTGGCATGATCAACGCCTGGAACCGGCTTTGCATCCCGTTCCAAGCCATTCATCCAATGCCGGCGGCGAAAGCTGCCTGAGCGGTCGAACCGGCGCGCGGCCTAGGCGCCGCGTGCCATTTTTGTTTGAGGATCAAGAACATGTTGGCAAATTTTGAGAATGAAATTCTGTTTGCCGCCCGCCTGCTGCTTGGCGGCGCCTTTGTCTTTGCCGGTCTGCGCAACATCCAGAACGCTACCTTCCTGACCCAGCTGATGACGACACGCGGCGTGCCGCAGGCGCGGCTGATGCTGTGGCTGGGTATCGTCCTGCAGGTCGTCTCCGGAGCGCTGGTGATATCAGGTGTCTGGACCGCTGCCGCCGCCTTGTGCCTGGTGCTGTTCCTGATTGTCGCCACGCCGATGTTCCACAATTTCTGGGATCATCAGGGGCCCGAGCGGGCGTCCCGCATCAACGGCTTTGTCGGCAATGTGGCGTTGACTGGAGGGTTCCTGGCGCTGGTGGCGCAGCCGCTTTGACGGTTCGGACGGCCGCCTCGCGGCGGCAGCCGCCACGGTCTGTGGCGACATGCCAGTTTCCGCGCCGCGAGGCCGAAGCGGAAGAGCCGCCGACGATCACGGCATGTGAGGGTTTCTCGCTCGTGAACGTTATCCCTTCGATGTTAAGGTGGCCGACTGACGCTCGACCAGATCGAGGCTCAATGTCCGCAAATGCTGTCTTGCCTTTGCATCATAGGCCTGCGCGTTGGCGCGGGCTTCCCTCAGACCGTCGAAATACAGGCCGCTCCGCCCTTCCAGGTCAGGCGATATCGCAAGGTTAAGGATGGCGTCAGCGCCGGTCTCGACCGAGTTCCACGGCGTGACGCCGGCTTGCCGGACCATGGTCGTATTCATGTAGCTTGCCGGATGGAGGCTGTTGACGGTCACATTGCTGCCCTTCAGCTCCTGCGCCAGATCGATGGTGAACATGATCTGCGCCAGCTTGCTCTGGCAGTAGGCACGGACGCCGTCATAGGAGCGGTTCAGCATGAGGTCGTCGAAATCGATCGCCTGCTGGCCGGCCGAGGCGACGTTGACGATGCGCGCCGGCGCGCTCGCCTTGAGCAGCGGCAGAAGCTCCGACGTGAGCAAGAAACCGGCGAGATAGTTGACGGCAAAGCGCAGTTCGTAGCCGTCGGCGCTGACCTGTCGTTTGGTGCCGGCGGTGCCGATGCCGGCATTGTTGATCAGGACGTCGAGCCGATCGGCTCTGGCACGCACGGCATCGGCGAGGCGGCGGACCTCGGCGAGCGACGAGAGGTCGGCGACGAGAAGCTCGGCCTTGCCGCCGGCGGTCTCGATCTCGGCGACGGCTGCCTTGCCGCGTGTCGCATCGCGGCCATGCACCAGGACCCGCGCGCCGCCGGCGCCGAGCCTTTGCGCGACAACGCGGCCGACACCGTCAGTCGATCCGGTGATGAGAATTGTCTTGTCTTTCAGTTCCATGCTTGGAGCCTCCATATCGTTGCTCTGGTAGAAGATGGGGCATCCGACAAGCTTCAACAGTTCTAACTTTATCCTGGCACCGATAATGCTATGGCGGCGTCGATGAATTTCCTCGACGCTATCAGCCGATGGTTGGCCGCGACCCGTCAGCTTCGTCATCCCAGGGGTCTGCGCTGCGTCGCTTCGCTCTAGGATGACGAAACGAGAGCTAGCCCTTCGGCTTCAGCCCGTCGATGAACAGCTGTTCCAGAAATCTTGCCGCGTCCTCGAAGCGGCCGTCACCGCCGCGGTTGGGGCCGAGCACGGCGCGGACCTGGACGTCGAAATCGGCGTAATGCTGCGTCGTTGCCCAGATCGAGAAGATCAGGTGCCAGGGGTCGGTGCGGGCGATCTTGCCGGCGCGCATCCAGCCCTTGATGACGGCCGCCTTCTCGTCGACCAGCGTCTTCAACTCGCCTTCCAGCATCGGCATGATGCGCGGCGCGCCCTGTAGGATCTCGTTGGCGAACAGGCGGCTTTCCCTAGGGAAATCGCGCGCCATTTCGAGCTTGCGCCTGATGTAGCTGCGCAATTCGGTCAGGGGGTCGCCGATGTCGTCGAGTTCACGCAGTGGCGCGAGCCAGGTGTCCAGAAGCCGCTGCATCAGGGTCTCGTGGATGTCCTCCTTGCGGCGGAAATAATAGAGCAGGTTAGGCTTCGACATGCCGGCGGCTTCCGCGATCTGGTCGATGGTCGAGCCGCGAAAGCCGTGGGTTGAGAAGACCTCGAGCGCCGCCTCCAGGATGAGCTCGCGCTTTTCCTGCTGGATGCGGGTGCGGCGAGGGGCGGGGACTTCCATATCGGCCGTCACCCCGGCAGACCTTGGGTTGGAGGGCGATCTGGACCAATTCTCTGGACCAGTTTTTCCCCGGCCTGTGGAGCGCGCTTCAACTGCCGCATTTCCGCTAGTAATCCCTTGACCGCCGACAGGGCGGTGCTAACGTTTGTCCAATCGGTCAAAATTTGCGTAGCACGAAAACGCAGCAGAGACCAAGTGTCGGAAAGACCAAGCGTTAGCCGCACCGAAACAGGTTACAAGGGGAAGTCTTGGTCATGTCCAACCGGCTGAAAGTCACGCCGAACGATCTCAGCGCATTCTGGATGCCGTTCACGGCAAACCGGCAGTTCAAACAGGCGCCTCGCATGATGGTGTCCGCCAAGGACATGCATTACACGACGAGCGACGGGCGAAAGGTTCTCGACGGCACCGCCGGCCTCTGGTGTGTCAATGCCGGCCACTGCCGGCCGAAGATCACCGAGGCGATCCAGCAACAGGCCGCCGAACTCGACTATGCGCCGGCCTTCCAGATGGGCCATCCGATCGTCTTCGAGCTGGCGAACCGCTTGGTCGACATCGCGCCGAAGGGCATGGACCATGTGTTCTTCACCAATTCCGGATCCGAATCGGTCGAGACCGCGCTGAAGATGGCGATCGCCTATCACCGCGCCAAAGGCGAGGGCTCGCGCACCCGCCTGATCGGCCGCGAGCGCGGCTATCATGGCGTCAATTTCGGCGGCATCTCGGTCGGCGGCATCGTCACCAATCGCAAGATGTTCGGCACGCTGCTCGGCGGCGTCGACCACATGCCGCACACGCATCTGCCGGAGAAGAATTCGTTCACCAAGGGCGTGCCCGAGCATGGCGCGGAATTGGCCAACGAGTTGGAGCGCATCGTCGCGTTGCATGATGCCTCGACCATCGCGGCCGTCATCGTCGAGCCGGTGGCCGGTTCCACTGGCGTCATCCTGCCGCCGAAGGGCTATTTGCAGAAGCTGCGCGAGATCTGCACCAAGCACGGCATCCTTTTGATCTTCGACGAGGTCATCACCGGCTTCGGCCGCCTTGGCACGCCATTCGCCGCTGACTATTTCGGCGTCACGCCCGATATCATGACCACCGCCAAGGGCGTCTCCAACGGCGTCATCCCGATGGGCGCGGTGTTCGTGAAGAAGGAAATCCACGACGCCTTCATGACCGGTCCCGAGCATATGATCGAGTTCTTCCACGGCTATACCTATTCGGGCAACCCGATCGCCTGTGCGGCTGCGCTCGGCACGCTCGACACCTACAAGGAAGAGGGGCTGCTGACCCGCGGCGAGGAACTGGCGCCGTATTGGGAAGACGCGCTGCATTCGCTGAAGGGCGAGCCGAACGTCATCGACATCAGAAACATCGGCCTGATCGGCGCGATCGAGCTGGCGCCCATCCCCGGCAGTCCGACCAAGCGTGCCTTCTCGGCTTTCGTCAAGGCGTTTGAGCGCGGCGCCCTGATCCGCACCACCGGCGACATCATCGCGCTGTCACCGCCGCTGATCATCACCAAGGGCCAGATCAATGAATTGATCGACCATGTGCGTGAAGTGCTGAGGGCAGTGGATTGAGAAACTGGGCGCAGCTTTCCCTCCCCCTTGAGGGGAGGGTGGCCGCGAAGCGGTCGGGTGGGGTCGGTGCGGTAGCGCGTCGACCTGATCTCTTGCCGCGAGGTTGTTTCTGATGCCCCGTACCCTCGTGAGCTTCGAAATGCGTCAAAAGGCGCGCGCGCTTCGAGTTCATGCGACCAAGGGCGAATCCCTGCTGTGGTATGAACTGCGCGAGCTGAAATCGGCCGGCATCAAGTTCCGCCGCCAGTGCCCGATCGGACCCTATATCGTCGACTTCGCTTGTCTTGCGGTAAAGCTGGTGGTGGAAGTGGATGGCGACTTGCACGAACAGGAGAGGGGCAAGCGGCATGACGCTGTCCTTGACGCCTATTTGCGATCGCTCGGGTTCGATATCTTTCGCGTCGATGAGCCCGATGTCATAAACAGCGCTTGGCATGTGGCGCAGGCGGTCAAGGAGAAAGTCGCGCGCATGTTCGGCGACCCCACCCGACCGCTTCGCGGCCACCCTCCCCTCGAGGGGGAGGGGGACGCCGGCGTGCTGCAATCGATGAGGTTTTAGAAAATGGCCGCACCCGGCGAGAATCTGCGAATCAATTCAGACCGTTTGTGGGATTCGATAATGGAGATGGCGAAGATCGGCCCCGGCATTGCCGGCGGCAACAATCGCCAGACATTGACCGATGAGGACGGCGAAGGGCGGCATCTGTTCAAGCGCTGGTGCGAAGCGGCGGGGCTCGAAATGGGCCTCGACGAGATGGGCACGATGTTTGCCCGCCGCGAAGGCACCGACCCTGATCTGCCGCCTGTCTATGTCGGTAGCCATCTCGATACTCAGCCGACCGGCGGCAAGTATGACGGCGTGCTCGGCGTGCTTGGCGGGCTGGAGATCGTGCGCTCGCTCAACGAGCTCGGCATCAAGACCAAACATCCGATCGTCGTCACCAACTGGACGAACGAGGAAGGTGCGCGCTTTGCGCCGGCCATGATGGCATCCGGCGTTTTTGCCGGCGTCCTCGACCAGGCCGATGTCTATTCGCATGTCGACAAGGACGGCAAGAAGTTTGGCGAGGAGCTCGAACGCATCGGCTGGAAGGGCGCCGAGAAAGTCGGTGACCGCAAGATACACGCCTTCTTCGAGCTGCATATCGAGCAAGGGCCGATCCTCGAGGACGAGGGCATCGATATCGGCGTCGTCACCCATGGCCAGGGGCTGAAATGGCTGCAGGTGACGCTGACCGGCAAGGAGGCGCATACCGGCTCGACGCCGATGCCCAAGCGCCGCAACGCCGGGCTCGGCATGGCGCGGGTGATCGAGCTGGTTCACGAGATCGCCATGGACTACCAGCCCGACGCCGTCGGCGCGGTCGGCCATATGGAGGTCTATCCGAACTCGCGCAACATCATCGCCGGACGCACCGTATTCACCATCGACATCCGCTCGCCGGAAAAGGAAGTGCTGGACGCGATGGACGGGCGCATCCGTGAGGGGATCGACACGATCTGCGAAGCGCTCGACATCAAATACGTGATCGATCAGGTCGGCCATTTCGATCCGGTCACCTTCGATGCGGGCTGCGTCAAGGCTGTGCGGGAAGCGGCAGAGCGCTTGGGTTATACGCATCGCAACATCGTCTCCGGGGCCGGCCACGACGCCTGCTGGATCAACCGCGTCGCGCCGACGGCAATGGTGATGTGCCCGTGCGTCGATGGCCTGTCGCACAACGAGGCCGAAGAGATCTCCAAGGAATGGGCGGCGGCCGGCGCCGATGTTTTGTTCCATGCGGTGGTGGAGACGGCTGTCATCGTGGAGTGAGCTAGAAACCAAGATTCCGAACGCCGCTCGCCAGAAGCGCGAAGAGAACAAGGGAACAAGAAAATGTCCAAAGTCATCAAGAACGGCACCATCGTGACCGCCGACCGCAGCTGGAAGGCCGACGTGCTGTTCAAGCACGGCAAGATCATCGCCATCGGCCCGGATCTGCATGGCGACCACGAGTTCGACGCCACCGGCTGCTATGTGATGCCGGGCGGCATCGACCCGCATACCCATCTCGAAATGCCGTTCATGGGCACATACTCGGCCGATGATTTCGAGAGCGGCACGCGCGCCGCGCTTGCCGGCGGCACCACCATGGTTGTCGATTTCTGCCTGCCGGCGCCGCAGCAGTCTCTGCTCGAGGCCTTGCAGATGTGGGACAACAAGACCTCGAAAGCATCCTGCGACTATTCCTTCCACATGGCGATCACCTGGTGGGGCAAGCAGGTGTTCGACGAGATGGCCACCGTCGTCGACAAGGGCATAACCTCGTTCAAGCACTTCATGGCCTACAAGGGGGCGCTGATGGTCGACGACGACGAGATGTATTCGTCGTTCCAGCGTTGCGCCGATCTTGGCGCGCTGCCGCTGGTCCATGCCGAGAATGGCGACGTGGTTGCCGCCCTGTCGCAGAAGCTGCTGGCCGCGGGCAATAACGGCCCCGAAGGGCACGCCTATTCGCGCCCGCCGGAAGTGGAAGGCGAGGCGACCAACCGCGCCATCATGATCGCCGACATGGCCGGCGTGCCGCTCTATGTCGTCCACGTCTCCTGCGAGCAGGCCCATGAAGCCATTCGCAGAGCGCGACAGAAAGGCATGCGCGTGTTTGGCGAGCCATTGATCCAGCATCTGACGCTCGATGAGAGCGAATATTTCGACAAGGACTGGGACCATGCGGCGCGCCGGGTGATGAGCCCGCCCTTCCGCAACAAATTGCATCAGGATTCGCTGTGGGCCGGCCTGCAGGCCGGATCGCTGCAAGTGGTGGCGACCGACCATTGCGCCTTCACCACCAGCCAAAAGCGCAACGGCGTCGGCGATTTCACCAAAATCCCGAACGGCACCGGCGGGCTCGAGGACCGTTTGCCGGTGCTGTGGACGGCGGGCGTCAACACCGGCCGGCTGACGATGAACGAATTCGTCGCGGTGACCTCGACCAACATCGCCAAGATCCTCAACATGTATCCGAAGAAGGGCGCCATCGTCGAAGGCGCGGACGCCGACATCGTGGTCTGGGACCCGAAGCGAAAGAAGACGATCACCTCCAAGAAACAGCAATCGGTGATCGACTACAACGTCTTCGAAGGTTTTGAGGTCACCGGCCTGCCGCGCTTTGTCTTCTCGCGCGGCGAACTGTCGATCCAGGAGGCTGAGGTCAAGGCGAAGCCCGGCCATGGCGAGTTCGTCGGCCGCGAGCCGAATGCAGCGGTCAACCGGGCGCTGTCGACCTGGAAGGAGATTTCTGCGCCGCGCAAAGTGGAACGCACAGGTATTCCGGCGACCGGGGTTTGAGCTGCTTGGTTTTCGCCTCAGGCGACCAGAGCATCCAGTTCCGGCAGCAGAGCGACGCTTTCCTGCTCATTGGGATCGGTGCGGGCGATGACCGCCGAAGAGGGGCTGTCGCTCAGATTGGCGGGCAGGTGCGGGACGCCGGCCGGGATGTAGAAGAGGTCGCCGGCCTTGACGATAATGTGCTGTTCGAGCCGGTCGCCATACCAGGTATGGACCTCGCCGGAGAGCACATAGATCGCCGTCTCATGGCTTTCATGCATGTGCGCCTTGGCGCGGGCACCGGGGGGCATGGTGAGCAGGTGCATGCAGATACCGGAGGAACCGACGGTCTCGGCGGCGATGCCGGTGAAATAACTCAGTCCCTGCTTGCCTTCATATGAGCTTTCAGGGCGGATAAGATGACAAGTGGGTTTGGGCGACATCGGGGCGACTCTCGATCGAGTGGGAACTCTCAGCCGGATAGGACAGGGCGAGTGGAAAGCAACATCGAGGAAAGATCAACCGGATTCCGACCGGCGCGGCAGCGGTGCGAAAAGGCAGGCTGCGGCCTATGACGGGAGCATCGCCAGCCGTCGTTTCGGCAAGCAAGCTCGGCCTGACCTTCCAAACCAGTGACGGTCCGGTGCAGGCATTGTCGAATGTCGACCTGACCATCGGCAAGGGTGAATTCGTGTCCTTCATCGGGCCATCCGGCTGCGGCAAGACGACCTTGCTGCGGGTCATCGCCGATCTGGAGAAGCCGACCTCGGGAGCCATCTCCGTCAACGGCATGACGCCCGAGCAGGCGCGTGAGAGCCGCGCCTATGGCTATGTCTTCCAGGCGGCCGCCCTTTATCCGTGGCGCACGATCTCGCGCAATGTGGCGCTGCCGCTGGAGATCATGGGCCTGTCAAAGGCAGAGCAGGCGGCGCGGATCAAGCGCACGCTCGATCTCGTCAACCTGTCCGGCTTCGAGCAGAAATACCCCTGGCAGCTTTCCGGCGGCATGCAGCAGCGCGCCTCGATCGCGCGGGCGCTGGCCTTCGATGCCGATCTTTTGTTGATGGACGAGCCGTTCGGCGCGCTGGACGAGATCGTGCGCGACCATCTCAATGAACAACTGCTGGAACTGTGGGAACGGACCAACAAGACCATCTGCTTCGTCACCCATTCCATTCCCGAGGCGGTCTACCTCTCGACGCGCATCATCGTCATGTCGCCGCGTCCGGGCCGCGTCAGCGACGTCATCGAATCGACGCTGCCGAAGAAGCGGCCGCTCGACATCCGCGAGACGCCGGAATTCCTGGCGATCGCCGCGCGCGTACGTGATGGCCTCAGGGCAGGGCACAGCTATGATGATTGAGGCGGTGGAGAATGGGCTGCCTCCTGACGGGGGAGTGGCTGACCCTCCCTTCGTCATCCTAGGGCGGACCCGCCGCGAACCGGCGTGCGTAAAGGGAGCGCCAAACCACGCCCTCGTCATCCTAGGGCGAAGCAAGGAGCGAAGCGACGCGGCGCAGACCCTAGGATCCATGCCGTTACCTTCCCGCCCCGCAACGGTGCGAAACATTGCTCCCGACCTAAAGAAACCATCAGCCGTCGTGGCTTGCCCTGCGGACATTCTGAAGCGTTTGGGTTTTTCGGCCAACGTCACGGCATGGATCCTAGGGTCTGCGCACGCCGCTTCGCGGGTGCTCTGCCCTAGGATGACGAAAGCGCGGTCACCCTCTCGCGTCACGCAGAGCGTGCGCCAGTCTGGCGAGGGCCGCTGATGGACTCCTTCCGCGACAAGCTCATCCCGGTGACCTCGATCCTCGCGGGCGTGATGGTCGTCTGGTACATTATGGCGGTCATCCTCAACGCGCCGTTCCAGCGCGATCTCGACCGCCGTGCCGGCGAGACGCCTGATGTTGTGGAATTTATCGGCAAGACGATGTCGCAGCCGAAGCCGACACTGCCGGCGCCGCATCAGGTGGCGGTGAATTTCTTCGAGAACACGTTTCTGCGCAAGATCACCAGCAACCGCAGCCTTGTCTACAATGCCTGGGTGACGCTGTCCTCGACGCTGCTCGGCTTCGCCTTCGGCACTGCGCTCGGCATCGTCATTGCCGTCGGCATCGTGCACGTTGCGACGCTCGACCGCAGCCTGATGCCGTGGATCATCGCTTCGCAGACGATTCCGATCCTGGCGGTGGCGCCGATGATCATCGTCGTGCTGGCGGCGATCGGCGTCACCGGCCTGATCCCGAAGGCGCTGATCTCGACCTATCTGTCGTTCTTCCCGGTGGCCGTCGGCATGGTGAAGGGCCTGCGCTCGCCCGAGCTCACCCATCTCGATCTGATGCATACCTACAATGCCAGCCCTTCGCAGACCTTCTGGAAATTGCGTGTGCCGGCGTCGGTGCCGTTCCTGTTCACCTCGATGAAGGTGGCGGTCGCCGCCAGTCTGGTCGGCGCCATCGTCGGCGAACTGCCGACCGGCGCCGTCGCCGGCATCGGTGCCAAGCTGCTCGCCGGTGCTTATTACAGCCAGACCATCGACATCTGGTCGGCGCTGGTTGCCGGCTCGGTGGTGGCAGCCCTGCTGGTGATGGTCGTCGGCATTGCCGGGCGCATCGTCGATCGCGCCATGGGCGGGAGACCGACATGAACTCCCTCCTTTCGTCGATCACGCCTCGTTCCTGGCAAGGGGTTGCCGCGCTCGTACTTCTTGCCGGCGCGCTGCTTCTTTGGCCACTTGTCGATGCCACGCCCGGTTACGGTACGGCGACCGTGGCTTTGATTTTCTTCTTGCTGCTCCTTGCAATTGCTGCCGACAACTTTCCACCGGTGATTGGGGTGGTATTGCTTTTCCTTGGCGCGCATGGCGCGGCGTGGCTGCTGCTCGCGGGCATAGCCGGCAATGAAGGCACCGCCCGCGCATCCTTCTATCTGCTGCTTGCCGCCGCATGGCTGTTGGCTTGGCGCTGCGTCACGGTCCTGTCCGCGCTTCGCCCGACCTCGCGCTGGGCGGCGACCGCTTTGAGGCTGATCATCCCGGCGATCTTCGGCGCCTGGATCCTGATCATCTGGGAGGCGGTGACGCGCGGCGCGGGCGTCCCCTTCATCCTGCTGCCGCCGCCAAGCGCCATCGGCGTGCGCATCGCCAATTCGCTGCCGGTTCTGGCCGCCGACGTGCGGCAGACCAACTTCAAGGCGGTGATCTTCGGCTACGTCG
>NZ_RZTJ01000138.1:0-443 GCF_003997065.1 Mesorhizobium sp. M6A.T.Ce.TU.016.01.1.1
TTTCGAGATCATCCCAGGCGCCGTGCCATTCGTTGACGACCGCCGGGCCATAGGTCTCGGTCAGGCCGTAGAGATGGGTGACGGCAAAGCCGGCATCCGCCATCCCCGACAGCACGGCTTCCGGCGGGGGTGCTGCAGCCGTGTTGAAAGTGACCGTCTGCGGAAATGCGCGCTTGTCCTCGTCCCTGGCATTGATCAGCACCGACATGACGACCGGCGCGCCGCACAGATGGGTGACGCCCTGATCGGCGATCGCATCGTAGATCGGCTTCGGCCGCACCCAGCGCAGACAGACATGGGTGCCGGCCTGGACGGCGAGCGTCCAGGGAAAGCACCAGCCATTGCAGTGGAACATCGGCAGCGTCCACAAATAGACCGCGTGCTTGGCCATGCCGGCATGGATGGTGTTGGTGTAGGCCATCAGGGCCGCACCGCGATGGTGG
>NZ_RZTJ01000139.1:0-335 GCF_003997065.1 Mesorhizobium sp. M6A.T.Ce.TU.016.01.1.1
CCTGATAACTGGCCCGGATAATGAGCGTGCTTGTCGGCGAGCCCGATCTTCTTCAACAAAGCGTGCGCATGTTGGATGGCCTTCTCGCGGGGCTCCTTCAAGACGTGCCGGGGCGCTTCGATGATGTTCTCCGCCACAGTCATGTGCGGCCACAGATTGAAGTTCTGGAACACCATGCCGACGCGGGCGCGGATGCGTTCGACCTGCGCCATATCGGCTGGCCCAAGACGGCCGCTCGACAGCGGCTTCATCTTGATCACCTCGCCATCGATGGCGACCTTGCCGCCATCCGGCTGCTCCAGAAGATTGATGCAACGCAGGAACGTGCTCTTGCC
>NZ_RZTJ01000140.1:0-409 GCF_003997065.1 Mesorhizobium sp. M6A.T.Ce.TU.016.01.1.1
CGTCTACGGCTCCATGGAAGACTGCGCCGCCGAATGGGTGACGCCGCTTCTCGGCGACTGCGATGCCTATGACGAGGCGCTTTCGCAAACATACGATGCGCTCTTCCCTTCCTTCGTTGCGGCGCGCCAGGCGCTTCGGCCGGTGTGGAAGGGCATGGCGCACCTCACAGGAGCAAGATCTTGAGCAATACAACAGATGTCGTCGATCTCTTCGTGATCGGCGGCGGCGTCAATGGAGCCGGCATAGCGCGTGATGCTGCAGGTCGTGGCCTGTCCGTCATCCTGTGCGAAAAAGACGATCTCGCGCAAGGCACCAGTTCGCGTTCCGGCAAGCTGGTGCATGGCGGCCTGCGCTACCTCGAATATTATGAATTCAGGCTGGTTCGCGAAGCGCTGATCGAACGCGAGG
>NZ_RZTJ01000141.1:0-405 GCF_003997065.1 Mesorhizobium sp. M6A.T.Ce.TU.016.01.1.1
CTACGAAGGCAGCTACGATGCGGTCCGTCGATATGCGAAGGGCTGGGCGAAGGAGCAAGGATCGGCAACGGCGGAAGCCTATGTGCCGCTGTTCTTCCCAGCCGGTGAAGCCTACCAGTTCGACTGGAGCCACGAGATTGTCCTGATCAACGGCGTGACGGTGACCGTGAAGGTCGCCCATGTCCGGCTCTGCCACAGCCGCATGATGTTCGTTAGGGCCTATCCGCGCGAGACGCAGGAGATGGTGTTCGACGCCCACGACCGCGCTTTTGCCTTCTTCGGGGGTGCCTGCACGCGCGGCATCTACGACAACATGAAAACGGCAGTGGAGACGGTGTTCGTCGGCAAGGACCGGCAATACAATCGCCGCTTCCTTCAGATGTGCAGCCACTATCCGGTGCAGCC
>NZ_RZTJ01000142.1:0-437 GCF_003997065.1 Mesorhizobium sp. M6A.T.Ce.TU.016.01.1.1
GTTCCGGCGTCTTTCCCCAGCCCCTGGTGTCGATATGGACAAAGGCGAGCAAAGGCTTTTTCACCGCCCGGGGATCGATGATGGTGACCGTGTTGCGGATGGCGCCGCTGCGACGGAGCCGTTTGACCCGCTCATGCGCTGCGGGTGGCGACAAGCCGACGCGATCGCCGAGTTCGGCGTAGCTGATCGTGGCGTCATCGACCAGGACACCTAATATTCTTCGGTCTATCGCGTCGAGATCGCGGGCCGCCGGCCTGTTCTGCAGAATGCCATCTGTTTCTTCATCCATGGCGAAATTCCTGGTTCTCCGCTGAATAGAATACGGCCATTATGCCGATATGTCGAACATTGATCAACTTGCACCATTGACTGCCCGAGCCCCGATCCCGGCGCTTGCCTATCTGTTGACGGGCTGCATCGCGGTCATCGGCTCGAAC
>NZ_RZTJ01000143.1:0-436 GCF_003997065.1 Mesorhizobium sp. M6A.T.Ce.TU.016.01.1.1
GCGTAAAGGCACGGCCATGAGCACGACCTTCTGGATCATTATCGCCGGCGCAATCGCGACCTATCTGACGCGCATCGGGGGGCACCTGGTGATATCGCGCTTCGATACCATCCATCCCCGCGTCGAGGCCGGCCTCAATGCCGTGCCGGCGGCGGTGCTGACGACGCTGGTAGCGCCCGAGCTGTTGAACGCCGGCCCGGCGGAATGGGCCGCACTGGTGGTCACCGCCGTGGTTTCGCTGCGCGGTGGGTTGATGGCGATGTTTTTGGCGGGCGCGGCGGTATTGATCGTGGCGCGGCAGTTCGTCGGGTAGGGCGTATCGATATTCAGGTGATGACGGCCTGCAAACGGCGGCTTCCTGCGCTTCCCCGTTCTACCGCGTCGCGGTAGAACTGAGCTCACGTACCCAAAAGTACGCTTCGCTCCGGTTCACGGA
>NZ_RZTJ01000144.1:0-436 GCF_003997065.1 Mesorhizobium sp. M6A.T.Ce.TU.016.01.1.1
GTGCTTCCCCGCTCACTCAGCGCGCAGGCGGTGCAGGAATTACCGGCCGCCATCCGCGCTGATTATTTGCAGGCATTTGGTTCGGCGCTGCACTCGGTATATCTGATTGCCGCGTGCGTGATGGTGCTGGCGTTTGTCCTGTCGCTGCTGCAAAAAGATGCGGTGCTGAAGAAATAACCGGCCGCAATCCCGGCGATTTGCACTAAGCTTTCCTCTTTACGGCGTTGAAATGGCATGGAAACCAGCAACGCCGGCAGGGATATCATAAAGGGGATCGCTATGCTGTTTCGCCGTTTCGAGCGAATGATCGACATCTTCCGTGAGGCACCGGCTGCTGAGCCGCCGGATCAGGTTCTGCCTTTCTATCTTTATTATCTGCGTCAGGTCTGGCCGAGTTTCGCCGTTTTACTGGTGGTGGGACTGATCGGTGCGCTGA
>NZ_RZTJ01000145.1:0-434 GCF_003997065.1 Mesorhizobium sp. M6A.T.Ce.TU.016.01.1.1
GGTCGAATTCCAACTGGTGGTAGCCCGGCTGCATGTGCTCGCACAGTTGATAAAAAGCCTTGTTGTGCTCTGCCTCTTTGAAATGTGCGAGTTCGTGAACCACGATCATTTTCAGAAATTGCGGTGCAGCTTCCTTGAACAACGCCGCCACGCGGATTTCCTTCTTCGCCTTGAGCTTGCCGCCCTGCACCCGCGACACCGTGGTGTGCAGTCCCAACGCTCGATGGGTCAGGTCCAGACGGTTGTCGAACAAGACTTTATCGATGTTCGGTGCATTGCGCAGATACGTTTGCTTGAGCGCCAGCGCATAGGCATAAAGCGCCTTGTCGCTCTGCACCTCATGGCGCTCCGGGTAGCGCTGCTGCAGGTAATCGGCAAGGCGATTCTGCGCAATCAGCTGGCGCACCTGATCCTGCAAGCCTTCGGGATAGGCC
>NZ_RZTJ01000146.1:0-358 GCF_003997065.1 Mesorhizobium sp. M6A.T.Ce.TU.016.01.1.1
TGACCGGCGCCGGCGTTGCCGAGATCACCAACCAGATGGAGTATGACGACGAGGTCGTGTTCCTAGCCACACAGAAGCTCTATCAGCTTTCGCGCGAACAGGACGATGCGAGCCATCGGCCATGGTGCCTCACCGTCTCGCTGTCGCACCCGCACGATCCCTATGTCGCGCGCAAGCAGTATTGGGATCTCTATGAGCATTGCCAGGCGCTGGATCCGGAAACCGGGTTCATCGCGCATGACGAGCAGGATGCGCATTCCCGGCGGCTGTACCACGCCAGCGATTATCCTTCCTTCGAGATCACGCCGGAACAGGTGCGTCGTTCGCGGCAGGGCTATTTCGCCAACACCTCCTATGT
>NZ_RZTJ01000147.1:0-431 GCF_003997065.1 Mesorhizobium sp. M6A.T.Ce.TU.016.01.1.1
GTGTCGACTATGACGATGCCATTCATCAGAGGGTGGCCTTGGCCGCAAAGCTCGGCGCACAGCACCTGGAAGGTTCCTGTCTTGGTCGGCGTGAACCAGAAATAGGTGACCGAGCCCGGGATCATGTCCATCTTGGCGCGGAACTCCGGCACGTAGAAATCATGCAGCACGTCGATCGAGCGGAGCAGCATCTTGACCGGCTTGCCGACCGGCAAATGCAAATCAGCCGCTTCGACCACGACATCGTCCTGACCGTTGGGATCGCCGGCGATCACGCCCAGCGGATTGTCCGCGGTGACCTCGCGGGTGTCGGATCTGCCAAGCTTGCCGTCCTTGCCAGGCAGACGCAAACTCCACTGCCACTGCTGGCCGACGACTTCGACCACGGTTGCGTCGCTGGGACCGTTGACGAACTGGCTCCCGACGAACAG
>NZ_RZTJ01000014.1:0-157079 GCF_003997065.1 Mesorhizobium sp. M6A.T.Ce.TU.016.01.1.1
GGCCGTAGCCGCCATCGGCGACCTCCTCGATCAGCACCATCGTGTAGGGGCGCACGCCTTCGCCAAACATCTCGACGAAAAGGGCTGTGGTCTTGTGGACGAGGTCCTCCTTCTGCCCGGCGGACAGAGCGCGCTCCGGCACCTTGAAGTTTGCAAACGGCATGATGTCAATTCCCTGTGGTTGTTGCGGAAAAAATCAGACTGTGCCGCCATTGGCGCGCAGTACCTGGCCGTTGACCCAGCCGCCGTCCGGACCGGCGAGGAACGACACGACGCCGGCGATGTCGGCGGGCTGGCCGAGCCGACCGAGCGGGATCATCTTGGTGATCGTCTCGACCAGCGCCTCGGACTTGCCGTCGAGGAACAGCTCGGTCGCCACCGGCCCCGGCGCCACGACATTGACGGTGATGCCGCGCGTCCCAAGCTCCTTAGCCAGCACATGCGTCATCGCCTCGACGCCGGCCTTGGTCGCGGCATAGACGCCGTAGCTCGGCTGGTAGAGCCCGACGACGCTGGACGAGAAGCTGACGATGCGGCCGCCGTCGCGGAGCCGTCTCGCACCTTCGCGCATGCCGCGGAACACGCCACCAAGGTTCACCGCGATCTGTCGGTCGAAATCCGCGTCGTCCATCTCAACGAGCGGCGCAAGTTTCATGATGCCGGCGTTGTTGACCAGCACGTCGAGCCCGCCGAAGGCCTGCTCGGCTGCGTCGAACAAACGCGCCACGCCCTTGGGATCGCCGACATCGGCCTGGACGGCGATTGCCGTGCCGCCCGCCGCCTCGATCTCGCGCACCACGCTTTCGGCCGCTTCGGCGCCCCTGGCGTAGTTGACGACGACCGAAAAGCCGTCACGCGCCAGCCGCCTGGCGATTTCGGCACCGATTCCCTTCGAGGCGCCGGTCACCAGCGCCGCTCTTCCATTTTGTGTAGCCATGTCAGATCTCCAATTCTTGTGGACTGAAGATAGGTGACAAACTCGCCGGGATAATTGATCGGGTCTTGCCAACACCATTCGGATGTGGCGAACAATAGCGATGGACAGTCTCGACCGGATGCGCCTTCTCACCCGCGTGATCGAGCGCGGCAGCTTCACCGCAGCGGCCGCCGATCTCTCGATGTCGCGATCGACTGCCACCGAGGCGATCAAGGAGTTGGAGGCGCGGCTGGGCGTCAGGCTTCTCGAGCGTACCACACGCCACGTCGCCCCTACCCTCGACGGCCAGGCCTATTACCAGCGCTGCCTCGCCATCCTGGCCGATATTGAGGATGCCGAGGCCGGCTTCCGGGCGGCGCAGCCGCAAGGGTTGCTCAGGATCGACGTGCACGGCTTCATGGCCCGCCACTTTATCCTGCCACGGCTCGCCGAATTCCTCGACCGCTACCCCAAGATCGACCTGCATATCGGCGATGGCGACCGGCTGGTCGACCTGGTGCGCGAAGGCGTCGATTGCGTGCTGCGCTCCGGCGAACAGGCCGACAGCGGCATGATCGTGCGGAGCGTGGCGACGCTGCGCGAAGTCACCTGCGCCAGTCCGGCCTACCTGGAGAGGCACGGCGTGCCGGCCACACCCGACGATCTCGGAGGCCATGCGATGGTCGGCTTCCGCTCGTCGCGAACCGGCGAGGTGATGCCGCTTGAATTCACGGTTGCGGGCGAGCGGCGCACCATCACGCTGCCGAGCCGGGTGACGGTCAACGGCTCCGACCCGATGGCGGAACTCGCCCGCCTCGGCTTCGGCCTTGTGCAGGCGCCGCACTACCGCTTCGCCGGCGATTTCGCGCGCGGCACGCTGGTCGAGGTGCTGCCGGACTATCCGCCGTCGCCGACGCCGCTGTCGGCGCTGTATCCGCAAAACCGCCAGCTTGCGCCGCGCGTGCGGGTGTTTATCGACTGGGTGATCGGGATTTTTGGCGAGGATGGGAAATCGGGCCGGGTGTGACGAGCCGGCGGCCGCCGGCTACTTTTGCGCAGGGGCCGCGTTCCTTCGCGCCCCCCTCTGTCCTGCCGGACATCTCCCCCCACTTGGGGGGGAGATTGGCAGCCTCACCGTCCCGCCCGCCTAGCGCTGGTGATTGGCGAAAGCCGAAGTGACAGCCAATCTCCCTCCTTGTGGGGGAGATGTCCGGCAGGACAGAGGGGGGCGCTGTCCCGCCGACGTCGCTGACGCCCGTCTCCCCACGCATCACGCGTCCATCGGCTCCCATGGCGGTTCTTCCCATCGTGATGTAGTAATCTTGTGTCCAGAACCGGCCATGGCGGCGGGCTTCAATTGGGGGATATGTTGCCATGCGAGCGATGCTGTTCGGCCTGATGCTGTTGCTGCCGACCATGGCCCTGGCGGAACCGATCGAAACCCAGAAGATCATCACCGCGCTGACCGGCGACTGGAACGGCGACGGCGCCGTCGATCTGATGATGATCGTCGAGACCAAGCCCGGCGACCCGATGGACATGTATTTCTTCCTTAGGGACCGCGAGGCCAATTTTCTCAAACCTGCCGGCATCGTGCGTGAGCAGATCTACGGAGAGTGGAACGGTTACGACCGGCCGGGCTACGGGGCTTCCGACACCGAGCCGGAGCTGACCGCACTGCCGAACGGCTCGATCAAACTATACCTGCCGGCAATGCCGGTCGGCAGCAAACGGACCAACACGACGCTGACGCTCGCCTACCGCAATGATGCCTTCATCGTCGCCGGCTTTGCCTATGACTATCACGACTATCTTGAGGACAACGTCGCAAGCGACTGCGTCTACAATGTTTTGACCGGCAACGGCAAAAGCAGCAAGATGCAGCCCGATGGCACCACAATGCAGAAGACCGTGGCGGTGGAAGGCAAGGTCATTGCCTTTTCGGAGTGGAGCCCCGGAATAGGCTTCAGCGCCTGCGGCGAGTGAGGCACGCCGCACCATCGGATTTTCCGATAGTACTATCGTTTTCTTCCGTTTCCGCTTCGAGCCCAGACCTGCGACTTCCCTGACCAAGTGATCGTCTGTGGAAGCGAAGGATGGCGGATATGGCAAACAGGAAAGTTCTGGTCGTCGGCGGCAGTTCGGGGATGGGTCTGGCGCTGGCAAGGCAGTGTCTCGAGGCTGGCGCCGAGGTCATAATTGCCGGGCGCAACGAGGACAGGCTGAAGCGCGCCCGCGAGCAACTGGGCAACCCCGCCGCACTGGACACGGTCGCGGTCGACATCACTCGCGAGGACCAAGTCGCCGCTCTGTTCAGTCGGATCGGCCGGCTCGACCATATTGTCAGCACAGCAGCCGATATCGAAGGCGCCTATGAGCTGTTGCCTGCGCTCGAGCTGAAGGCGGCGCAGAGGGTGGTGGAAAGCAAATTCTATGGGCCGCTGCTGCTGGCCAAACATGGCGCGCCGATGCTTTCGGCTACTGGCTCCATCACCTTCACATCAGGCATCGCGGCCTATCGGCCGGCGGCGCGGGGCTCGGTCGTCGCCGCGGTCAATGCGGCGCTGGAGGGGCTCGTGCGGGCGCTCGCCATCGAGCTGGCGCCCATCCGCGTCAACGCGGTCTCGCCGGGCTGGGTCGACACGCCGATCTGGACCTTCGTTGCCGGCGCCAAGAAGGACGACACGCTGAACGCGATGGCAGAGCGGCTGCCGGTCGGGCGGGTCGGACAACCCGACGACATCGCCGACGCTATTTGCTTCTTGATGGGCAACGCTTTCACGACAGGGACGACACTGCATGTCGAGGGCGGGCATCGGCTGGTCTGACCGGCGCGAAATTGTCGCCAGCGGCCGCCAGCAGCAGTTTCAAGGCTGGCGGCTGCACCCGCCTGCGGCGCCAGATCATGGCAATCGACGCCGTGCGGACCGGGCCCGGCCAGGGCATTTCGATGACCTCGCCACGATCGAGCGCCCCGACCACGGCCAGGCGCGGCACCAGACCAAGGCCGGCCCCAGCCGCCACCAGGCGCGCGATCGTGCCGATGCTGCCGACTTCGGCGGCAAGCCTCGGCGATGCAAGGCCTGCCTCGGCAAAAGCCTTGTCGAACAGGTGCCGATAGATGCATCCAGCTTCGGTGACGACGAAGCTCATTTTGCCGAGCGCCGTCAGATCGCCTCTCATCGCTGCCTCCTCAGGAGGAACGACAAGGATCAATGGTTCCGCCGATAGCGTCCGTCTGGCGAGGCGTTCGTCGACCTTCTCGAAACCGTCCCTGTCGAAGCAAAAGGCGACGTCGATCTCGCCATCTTCCAGCTTGCGCACGAGATCACCGCTGCCCGCGACCTTCAGCCGAAGATCGACGTCGGGATGGGCGACCTGGAAATCCGGGAGCCATTGCGCCAGCTTCGCCGAGGCGATCGTCTCCAGCGCGCCGATCGTCACCGATCCGGCGGCGTGTCCGGCGGTCACGTCCACGGCCGCCCGTGCCTCTTCGGCCAGCATCAGAATGTCTTGCGCATAGGGCTTCAGCGTGGCGCCCGCCGGCGTCAGCTGCAGGCCCTGCTTCGACCGCGTGAACAGGGCCGTGCCAAGCTCGGCTTCAAGCGTCTGGATCTGATCGCTCACGCTCGATTGCGCGAGGTGGATCTCCTCCGCGGCGCGCGTGATGTTTCGGCACCGCGCAACCGCGAGGAACGTCTTGAGCAGCCTTGGATGCATCAGGTGACCCGTATCGACTGCTTCACTGCAGCTGCGGTTTCTTGAGAAAGCTGTTGCGGTCGGCCGACTTGACGCGCAGCCAGGTTTCGCGGCCGTCGCGCACCACCCGCAGCGGGATCTCCGCGCCCGCCGGATTCTGCCATAGCTTGCGGTAGAAATCGGCGAGCCCGTCGACTTCGCCGTCGCGCACATCCGAGATGATGTCGCCTTGGCGCAGGCCGGCTTCGGCGGCCGGGCTGCCTTCGGCGACGCTCATCACCACCACCTCGCCATTGCTTTCGGCGGAGAAGGCGCCGAGCCAGGGGCGCGGTGGCTTGGCAACCTGGCCGCGTGTCAGGAGATCGTCGAGAATGGGCGGCAGAAGGTCGATCGGCACCACCATGTTGATATCGGCAATCTCGCCGGCGCGGCTCATCTGCAGGCGCAGCGAACCGATGCCGAGCAGCCTGCCGTCCTGCCCGATGAGTGCCGCACCTCCCCATGACGGATGGGCGGGAGCGGTGAAGATCGCCTCGTCCAGGAGATACTCCCAATAGCCGGCGAATTCCTGCTTGGTGACGATGTACGCGCTGACCGACTGGCCGATGCCGTCGGCGAGTACCACGGGATCGCCGGCCTTGGCCCTGGCCGCGTCGCCGAGCGCCACCGCGGGCAGGCCGAGCGGCGCCAGCGCCTGCACCAGGCCGAAGCCGGTCTCCTGGTCGTAGGCGAGCGCGTGCGCGGGAACCACACGCCCATTGCGGTCGGTCAGCCAGACCTCTTCCGCCTCGGTGATGAGATAGCCGATGGTGAGCACCAGACCGTCCTCGCGTATCACCACGCCGCTGCCCTCCCGGCTCGTGCCCAGCGCATTCGCGGTGAAGGCGTCGTCGGGGATCGAGGCGCGCACCGCCACGATGGACCGCAAAATCGTATCGATGGTCATGCTCTCAATCCCGGCAATATTCATGGCGGCCGCCAAAGGCCCGATATCCTCTATAGGTATGGCGCACGTGACGAGGCGCAAGGGCATCCGTGATCCCTTCCCAAGGGGGAGAACGTGGGCCGGCACCCGGAACCGACAATAGTTCAACACAAGTTGAACTTCCTGCTGCCAGCACTACCTTTATCTATGTGCGGATGAATCTGCCCATCCTCGCTCCCTTTCTCATTGCGCAAGCTGATCCTCCCCAAGACCCTCCCCGCTTCCAACAAAGGCCTCCCGAGATGAACCAATACACACCGCCGAAAGTATGGACCTGGAACAAGGAAAATGGCGGCGCCTTCGCCAGCATCAACCGGCCGATCGCCGGCCCGACGCATGACAAGGAGCTGCCGGTCGGCAAGCATCCGCTGCAGCTCTATTCGCTGGCGACACCGAATGGCGTCAAGGTGACGATCATGCTGGAGGAGCTCCTGGCGCTCGGCCACAAAAGCGCCGAATATGACGCCTGGCTGATCAGGATTAACGACGGCGACCAGTTCGGCAGCGGCTTCGTCGAGGTCAATCCCAACTCAAAAATCCCGGCGCTGATGGACCGCAGCGGGCCAAAGCCGATCCGCGTCTTCGAATCCGGCTCGATCCTGGTGCATCTGGCCGAAAAATTCGGCGAATTCCTGCCGACCGAGCAGCCGGCGCGCGCCGAAACCCTGTCATGGCTGTTCTGGCAGATGGGCTCGGCGCCGTATCTCGGCGGCGGCTTCGGCCATTTCTACGCCTATGCGCCGGAAAAGATCGAATATGCCATCGACCGCTTCGCCATGGAGACCAAGCGCCAGATGGACGTGCTCGACCGGCGCCTCGCTGAAAGCGAATATCTCGGCGGCACCGACTACACCATTGCCGACATCGCCGTGTGGCCCTGGTATGGCGGGCTGGCGCTCGGGCGCATGTACAATGATTCCGGCGAGTTCCTGTCGGTCCAGGACTACAGACACGTGCAGCGCTGGGCCAACGCGATCGACGCGCGCCCGGCGGTGCAGCGCGGGCGCATGGTCAATCGCGCCTTCGGCGAGCCGGCGATGCAGTTGCACGAGCGTCACGACGCCAGCGATTTCGACACCAACACGCAGGACAAGCTGGCGGCGGAGTGAGCAGAGCGACGGAGCTGAGCGGATGACGCGGCGATCTCCCCCGGGGGAGATCGGCAGCTTCAACCCGCCACGTCTCGACGGCGGATCAGGATTGCACAAGCCGCAGGCAGGCTTCCGCGCTGCCCAATCCCAGGCATATGTATTCGGAAATATATACTGGTTGACTAAAGTAACGGAACGTCCAATGCACATTCCCAGAACCGAACAAGTCCGCTTTCAAAAGGCTTAGACCATAATGTCTATTTCGGGAACATCATGATCTAAGCATATAGATATTCAGCCGGATTGGCGTCGAATCTCGACACGTCGTAAACCGGATACCGTCTCGATGGTCCAGCACTCACGGGTCGCGGATCACCTGTGTGTCTTTCGCCCGGTTCTATAGATCAGCCGGACGACGAACACAAAATATCCAACCTGCAAAACGATCAGGGTCAGGACTGTCCAGCCCAGCGCCTTCCAGATTGAACCGGTTGCCAAAAAAGTCGAGAGCGCCACGACGAGTGACGCGGTGGTCATCCCCACCAGGAACTGTGGAAAATTCATTGCTTTTCAAGGCCGTCCCGGGCTTGCAACAGCCGCGACGACCCCCCTTGCCCATTTACCCCAGACCAACGTTTTCACCCTTTCAATGGTTGCGCAAGTGGCAAATGGAACAGAAGTGTGCACATATTTAACGCAATCTTTGGTTGAGGCTCTACCTTGGCTATCGCTGGTCCATTCAAAAAGAGACGACCTGTAACGGGAGGACATGATGGAAATTTGTTGCGCGCCGGACACTCCGGGCGCAACGTAGGCCCTACGGACTGACATAAAATAAGAATATCAGTCCATGGGAGGGATGGGGAACATGGCGCTCAAGGTAATCGGCGCGGGATTCGGACGCACGGGCACATGGTCGACCTTTGCCGCGCTGAACAGGCTCGGCTTTCCCTGCTATCACATGCAGGAAGTGATCCTCAACAAGGCCAACAAGGGCCACCTCAACTTCTGGCGCAAGGTGGCGAACAGCAAGCCCGGCACGCCGCACGACTGGGACCGAGCGTTTGCCAACTACACGGCGACGGTCGACAATCCCGGCTGCTGCGTGTGGCGGGAATTGTTGGCCGCCTATCCCGATGCCAAGGTGCTGCTGACGCTTCACCCGCGCGGCGCCGAAGGCTGGTACGACAGCACGATCGATACGATCTACTTCACCGAAAATCTCTGGCAGTTCAAGATTTTGGAGTGGCTGACGCCGTTCGGCCGGAAATTCGGCGACATGTCGCGCAAGCTGATCTGGGGTCGCGTGCTGGCCGGCGTGATGGACGACCGCGAGCGGGCAATCGAGCGCTACAACGCTTACACCGAGGAGGTGAAGGCCGCAGTGTCGCCGGAAAAACTTCTGGTGTTCACGGTGACCGAAGGCTGGGGGCCGCTGTGCCGCTTTCTCGGCGTGGCGGAGCCGCGGGAGCCGTTCCCGAACCTCAATGACCGCGAAAGCGTCAAGAAGGTCATCCGCGACGTCATCAAGGGATCGTACATGATGCTCGGGCTGTCGATCGCGGGCGGCGTGGCGGTGCTGGCTGGGCTTTGGTGGTGGCTGGGGTAGCCGGCGTCAGCCAAGGCGCCGCCAGCGAACCCTATTCGGGCGAAGGCACCGGCGGCTTGTTCGTCATGGTGGCGCCGAAGGCCGCGGCTATGACAGCGGCTATCCCCAGGCATTGCAGCCCGGTCAGGATCTCGTGCAGGAACAGGAACCCCGCCAACGCGCCCAGCGCCGGCTCCAGGCAGGTCAGCGTGCCGTAGAGCCTGGCGGGCATCCTGGTCAGCGCCACCATCTCCAGCCAGAACGGCAGCGCGCTGGAGAACAGCCCGACCAGCAGGGCGCCGGCCAGGATCGACGGCGCGACCAGCGCCGGCCCCGCCTCGGCCACGCCGAATGGCAGCGCAAGCACCGCGGCGATTGCCAGGCCGTAAGCCGTGGTCTGGCCGCCAAGTTCCGCGCCCGCCTTCTGCGCGAACACGATGTAGAGTGCCCAGAAGCCGCCGGCCGCCAGCGCCAGTATCACGCCGGTCGGATCGAGCGCCTGGCGCGAATGGACGAGGGGCGACAGCAGCACGATGCCGGCGACGGCAAGCGCCACCCAGGCGAAGTCGCTGCCGCGCCGCGACGATAGCGTCGCGACCAGAAGCGGACCGGTAAATTCGAGCGCCACCGCGATGCCGAGCGGGATCGTCTCGAGCGCCGCATAGAACAAAAGATTGAGCGCGGCGAGCGTCACCCCATAGGCGATCAGCCACGGCCAGACGGCTTTGGACGGCTGCACCCGCCAGGGCCGCAGCACCGCCGCCAGCATCAGCGCGCCGACGACCAGCCGCAGCGCCGTCGTGCCCTGCGCGCCGACCAGCGGAAACAGGCCCTTGGCGAAGGCCGCGCCAATCTGGATCGACACCATGGCGCCGAGAAGTGCCGCGATGGGCAGGGTTTCGGAGACAGGCTTGATAACCGGCGTCGACGTCACTGTGGTTGGTCCTCCCCTGCCGCCGGGCTATGCGCGACGGCATGCGGCGGAGATAGGACCAATGGGCTTGGCTGTCGTGAGGCAGCGAGAGGTGGTTGGGTGGGGCAAGGGGGGCCGGCCTTCTGGCAGCGGCTGCAGCTCAGGCGATATCCTTGGATACGCAGGCGGGACAGCGCCCCCCTCTGGCCTGCCGGCCATCTCCCCCACTTGGGGGGAGATCGGCAGCTCCGGCGCTCCGCGCTCTCTTGCACCGTTGCAGATTGGCGAAAGCCGGCGAGACGTCAAATCTCCCCCCAAGTGGGGGAGATGGCCGGCAGGCCAGAGGGGGGCGCGAAGGATCGCAGCGGGAGCGAGGAACCCGTGTCGTGCGAGTTCAGGCCGACATCGCCAGCGGCCTTGCGCTCTTGTTGGGGATCTGGATGTCGATATCCAGCGTCGACATCGTCTCGCCGCGCTCCATCGAGACCTGCAGATAATCCTGGTCGATCTGCACATGCCTGGCGATGACGGCCATGATCTCCTCGCGCAAGATGGAGACGAGATCGGGCTGGCTGCGGCTGCGGCGCTCATAGGCGAGCAGCACCTGCAGCCGCTCGCGCGCCACCGGCGCGCTGCCGCGCCGCTTGAAAAGGTCCAACAGGTTCATGCTGCCCTCCTTCCAAAAAGCCGGTCGAGAAAGCCCTTGCGTTCGAACGGCACGACGACCGGCAGTTCCTCGCCTTCGAGCCGTTTGGCCGCCTCGATATAGGCGCGGGCGGCGGAATTGGTGGGATCGCTAAGCGTCACCGGCGAACCGAGGTTGGAAGCCCTGAGCACGTCCTGGCTCTCGGGAATGATGCCCAGCAGCGGCGTCGACAGGATCTCCAGAACGTCGTCGATCGAGAGCATTTCGCCGCGCGCCGCGCGCGCCGCGTCATACCGCGTCACCAGCACATGCTTGGCGATCTGCTCGCCCCGCTCGGCCTTCACGGTTCTCGCATCGAGCAGGCCGATGATGCGATCGGAATCGCGCACCGAGCTGACTTCCGGGTTAGTGACGATGACCGCCTCGTCGGCAAAGCGCATGGCGAGCTGCGCGCCGCGCTCGATGCCGGCCGGGCTGTCGCAGAAGACGTAGTCGAACACCGAGCGCAGCTTGTCGATCACCTCGCCGACGCCCTCCTCGGTCAGCGCATCCTTGTCGCGCGTCTGCGAGGCCGGCAGCAGGAACAGCGTCTCGACCCGCTTGTCGCGGATCAGCGCCTGCGAGAGTTTGGCCGTTCCCTGAATGACGTTGACCAGGTCGAACACCACCCGCCGCTCGGCGCCCATGATCAGATCGAGATTCCTCAGGCCGACATCGAAGTCGACCAGGGCCACCTTCTTGCCGGTTCTCGCGACCGCGGCACCAAGGGCGGCCGTCGAGGTCGTCTTGCCGACGCCCCCTTTGCCTGAGGTGACCACCACTACCTTGCCCATATATGCCTCCATTATTGTTGTCGGTATTTGTTAAGCGTCTGATTTATGCGATGCGCTTAAGTCATTGTTTTCGTAAATGTTTCCTAAAGCCGCTGCGTTCCTTTGGTCGGCATGCATTAGCTGAAAGGCGCGATGCGCAGCGTGTCTTTTTCGAGAAAGGCCTGGACCGCTTTTCCGCGCAAGGACGGCTCCATCTCCTCGGCGGTGCAATACCAGCCGTCGACCGACAGCAGCTCGGCCTCGTTTTTTCGGCAGAAGATGCGCGCCGCCGAATGGCCGAGCACACCGGCCGACGCGCGCCCGCGCAGCGTGCCGTAGACGTGGATGGAGCCTGCGGCGACGATCTCGGACCCGGAGGCGACGGAGCCCAGCACGATGACATCGCCATGCGCATGAAAGACCGACTGGCCCGAGCGGATCGGCGTCTTGACCATAAGCGTGGCCGGCGCTTCCGGCTGCCTGTCTTCTGGCTGCTTGCCCTGTTCCGGCCTGCCTTCTTCCGCCCTGCCAATCTCTTCCGGCCTGCCCTTGCGGTCGGCCTGCATGAGCAGCCCGGCGGTGGCCTCCTTGGCGCCGATCAGCACTGGCGGCAGATTGGACTCGAGTGCGGTGTTGCCGTCGAGCTCGATGGCATAGATGCGGATGCCGCGCAGGCCAAGCTCAGCAACCAGCGCTTCGATCTCGCCGACCTCGGGCTTCAACGTGTTGAGGTTGAGCACCACCGGCCGGCCGGCAAAGTAACCCGGCGAGTTGCCGATCCAACGATCGAGGCTTTCCAGCCATTCCGAAAGCGGCGCCTCCGGCGTCAGCGTGAAGGCGACGAACGAGCGGGCGCGAAAGCGAATGGATTTGGTCTCGACGGGGGCGGCGAAGGTCACGGACAGCGATTCCTTACTGATAGGTAAACGCTAGCCAGCCATGGTTAACGAAAGGTTAACGGAGGGGGTGTTTGCGGCATCTGGAAAGCTGTTACTGACAGACTTGGCGGTGTCAGCAGCCTTGCGGACAGCGCTGGAAATTGCCTGCCCTTTCCTCGACACCTTGCTGGCTAAGTGTCCTTCGCTGCCTCCTCGATCAGTTCCGCTAGCAAGCTAGAGAACCGCTCGTCAGACCTATCCCCTATGTTTCCCACCTCTCTCGCCACGATCCCGGGCGAAGAGACTGAGACTTCCCCACTCAGATGAACGTCGACCGTGAACGTCCTTCTGATTACCTCCTCCTCCATGCCCCGCTTCCTGTAGACTTGGAACCGAATAGACGGTGTTGACGCTTTGGCTTGGTGGCTTGGCGCGGTGTCTATGTCGACAGTCACCTCGCCCGTCACGTCGGCTTGGGCCGCTTGCAACGACGCAACCACGACGTCGTTTAGCCAGGCCCTGGCTTGTGCGCCGAAGTCCACCACCTCGGCCTTCTCGCTGCGGACCTTCTCCTCTTGCTCACGGGCTTCCTTCCCGCGCTCAAGGGCTTCTTTGAACTTTGACATCATGGTTCGCCTCCAACTGTGAGCGCATGAGACCGGCCGTCGCCATGCTCCTCCTAATGGGTAGAACGCGCGGAATCGGCGTGCGTTGCGTGAGCGGAGCCCGTGGTTCGCCGCTGCGCACGGTAGTCTTCTTCCGGCGCGGTCGATCGCCGGTGTGGCGGCGGTGATCGCGGCGCTGTCGTGGTGGCTGGGGTAGCGTGTCAGCAGCCGCGCGACAGCGCTGGAAATTCCCTGCCCTTTCCCACAAGATGCCTGGACATCCCAGAGGGTTCGACATGTGCAACCTCTACAACATCACCACCAGCCAGGAGGCGATCCGCCAGTGGACCCGCGCCCTGCGCGACATTCTTGGCAATCTCGAACCTTCCATCGACATCTACCCCAACCAGCCCGGCCCGGTGGTGCGCAACGCGCCGGACGGGACGCGCGAGCTGGCCAACCTGCTGTGGGGCATGCCGACGCCGATTGAGCGGGTGAAGGGCAAGGCCGACTACGGCACCACCAACATCCGCAACCCGCAATACGGCCACTGGCAGCAATATCTCGGCGTCGAGAACCGCTGCGTGGTGCCGCTCACCAGCTTCGCCGAACCGAGCCCGACGCCGGGCGACAAGGACCCGGATACCGGTATCCAGAGGAACTACTGGTTCGCGCTGACCGAGGAGCGGCCGCTGTTCTTCTTCGCCGGCCTGTGGACGCGTTGGCAAGGCGTGCGCAAGGTCAAGGACGGCCCCGGCGACTTCGAGCTCTACGGTTTTCTGACCACCAAGCCAAACGCCCTGATCGCGCCGATCCACGAGAAAGCGATGCCGGTGATCCTGACCACGCAGGAGGAAACCGAGACTTGGCTGACCGCGCCATGGTCGGAGGCCAGGCACCTGCAGCGCACGGCACCGGACGACGCGCTGGTGATCGTCGAGAAGCCGGCGACGCAGATCAAGTTTCCGCCGCAGGCGCCACAGGCGCCGGTGCAGGGGTCGCTGTTCTAAAGCTTGAACTTCTGCAACGTCCAGATGTAGCCCTTCGGCGGATGGTCCTGGTCGATGAACTGGGTGCGCACTGTAGTATCCTTCCGGCTGCATCGTTTGCACTTGAACTTGATGGTCTCCAGCGGCTTGTTCCAGCCCACCACCTGCGCGACATCGTTCGCCCTGAAGCGCCCGACATGGTAGCAGTGGCCGCACTCCACGATCAGCAGCATGTTGGCCTTCGCGGCACGTCCAACGCTGTCCATCGGCCCGGCCATGGCTCATTTCCGAGTCAGGTAATCCTCGGGAAGCGGGAGCAGCCCAAGATTCGGCATCCGGAAATCGGGCTCCTTCTCCGCTAGGCTGGCCATCACCTCATGCAATTTTTCGACAAGCCCGCAAAGCTGCCAATACAGCTCGCCATGCGCCTTCAGATGCAGTTGCGACGAAAGCACCGTCTTGCGCAGGCTCAGAGCGTCCCTGATGATCGCCTCCGCATCCCTCGTCGACAGCCTGTCAAACCGGCTTTTTCGTCTGCCCATCGCGGCTCTCCCCATTTTGTGAGGAACCGCCCCACCTACTGACAATAGGAAGGCATTCCTCGCGGAGTCAATTCACCCTTGACATTTTTGTTCCCGTTTTGTTCAATTTGAGCAGAAACTGGTGGAGGCATCGCCATGGACCACATCGTGACGCTGGACAGCCGCCAAGAAGCTGCCCTTCAGGCCATCGCCGACAAGTTCATCGCCCAGCACAAGGGCGATGCGGTGAAGGCGCTCAAGGAGATGATCGTGCTGAATGGGCATCTGCAGGAACGGCTTGATGCGATGGAGGGAGCGCGCCGGGCGACGCGTTAAGCCCCCCAAATCCAGTTGCATTCTCATCGCCGGTGCAGACTGCGTGCTGATCCTAAACAATTCAGTTCGCACTCGAAGCACGCCGATAGATGCCTGGATTTCAGTAAAGCGGCGAAACCCTCGGGGACATTGCCGCTCGGGCAACGGGGCGTGCGCCGCTCGACCATCTTCATCGGTCATATCACCATCTCGTTTCCGGGACTCGACGGCACGGCTGCGAGCTATCGTCTCGTCCGGCGTGCAGCGGGAGACTGCCCGCGGAGGCAAGATGTGGCATGACGGTTTCCTTATTTGCTCAAGCAGTATAGTTGGAAGCTTAGGGGCAAGGGGCAAAACGATTGGGCGTGATTCCACCACATGTTTCGTGGCTGCACGACACTGGCGAGCGTCAAGTCACGGCGTGCGGGCGCGAGATAGAGATCTGGGCGCTAGAGCCAAAAGAAGACGATGAAGTTCTATCGGCTTGGGCTACGCATTTCCGGCAACACTACATCGATGACGATGATTTACCCGCGATGGTTGACGGTACTGGCCTCAGCAACGCGGAATATCTTCGGAAGATACTATTTCCGGATGGCTCCAAAACCCCTGGGCCTAGCCTCCGCTCTGGCGACTTTGGTGAAATCCTCGTCGCCGACTATATCGAATATCTACTCGGTTATTGGAGTCCACGAACCTTGCGTTACCAGGATCGCTGGAACCGCAATGATTCCACCAAGGGTTGCGACATCATCGGGTTCAAGTTTGCGACCGAAGCACCGAACGACCCAAACGACGAACTCTTCATCTTCGAATCCAAATCCGGAATGACAAAGACCGATGCTAACCGACTGCAGGATGCTATTACCGATTCGATCAAGGATCATCTGCGCGAGGCAATGACGCTCAACGCGATTAAACAGCGAATGCTCGTGCGCGGGCAGCAGGAAGAGGCCGGCAAGGTCAAGCGTTTCCAGAATGAAGTAGCTCGACCGTTCAGACGTATCAATGGTGCCGCAGCGATCCTCGATGACGAGGTGTTCGTCGCTACGGACCTAACCGCCGCCTCCACAGCCGGTCACCCCAATGCTGACCATCTCCGGCTGATCGTCGTACGTGGGCCATCATTGATGAAGTTGGTTCACGCGCTCTACGAAAGGGCCGCCGATGAGGCCTGACGCTAACGCCATGAACATCCTGTCGACGACACGAGCGCGTGCTAAAATGCACGAATTTCGAGTTGCGCCTGAGGATTTCAATGCACTGCCACGCAACCCTACAATGTTGTTCACGCTGGCCATCGGTCTGCTTGGCGACGTCTCTGCGACGATAGCGAACGACGAGGCGGATGTTCTCGCGCCAGTCGATGCCATTCCTGTTCCGCCTAATTGGGGCGAAACTGGCCCTACTCCGATAAACGGGCTACGCTTCACTTCAATATTTTTCGACGCGTTCCTGAACGCGCAGCTTGATGATACAATTACCACTGAGTTCTCACTGCTTTGTGCCTCGGCGTACTATCTTGCCGGCAATGTCGGCAGCGCCACTGTTATAATTCGTCACATGGACTTGCCCGAGCTTAACCTTTCCGGCGGACTGGGCCGACTGATCTATACCATTCTCCGAAACGACTTTGTGCCCATCGACGGCGAGCATCCGCACGAAGGTCACACGTCCGCAATATTAAAGTCGCTCAGCGGCTATATGCATTTCGACAATGATGCTGCCGCGGTCCAAAGGGCGTGCGCGGAACTGCGGTCCGCTGCATATGCGAACGGATCGCCCCGCGAGTTGATCTATGCCGATCTCACTACGGCCATTTGTGCAAGTAAGCTGCGCCATGCCGCGCGCACAATGCTTCCCCCTTCGTCGGGCCTAGATCCCGATGCCTGGCGTCCGGCGCTTGCCAAGTCACATTTCCCGGTCGAGCTCTGGCCGGCCCAGCAGCGGATTGCCAATGCGGGGATGCTCCTCGGGCGGTCAGCTGTCATCCAGATGCCGACTAGCGCAGGCAAGACGCGTGCGACGGAGTTGATCATCCGTTCGGCCTTCCTTGCGAATCGCGCCTCGCTTGCAGTAATCGTCGCGCCGTATCGATCGCTCTGCCACGACATTCGCGGCGACCTTTTGGTGGCTTTTGCGGGCGAACCTATCAGCCTTGACGAGGCCTCCGACTCGTATCAGTTCGACCTTGAACTTGAGGCACTTTTCGCCAACAACACTGTCCTGATCGTCACGCCTGAGAAGCTGCTCTATATGCTCCGCCGAGCACCCGAGCTCGCAGATCGTATTGGCTTGGTAATCTACGATGAGGGCCATCAATTCGATGGCATGACTCGCGGCCCCACCTATGAGCTACTACTCACATCTCTCAAGATGGCGCTCAGCCCCGACGCCCAGATTGTATTGATCTCGGCCGTCATCGGGAATGCTGCAAACGTCGCAGCATGGCTGATCGGCGATCCTGATGCGGTGATCGGCGGCGACGGCTTAATGCCAACTGCAAAGAGCATCGCATTCGCCAGTTGGCAGCACGCGCGAGGGCGCCTTCAATATGTGAGCCCAGCGGACCCAGAAGAGGTCGAGTTCTGGGTTCCGCGGATTATCAACGACGTCGTCCTGCCCTTGCGCGGCAAAGAGAAGGCTGAGCGCCGTTTTCCCGAGCGAAAGGATGGCGGCGACGTCGGCCTTTTTCTGGGGCTTCACGTCGTCAGCAATGGCAGCGTCGCAATATTTTGCGGGCGCAAAGATAGCGCAGCTAAGCTCTGCCGCCGCGCGGTTGACATTTTCGAACGTGGTGTTCCCTACATGCGGCCACTAGCCGTCTCAGATGCCGCGGAAGTGGAAAAGATCCGTCACCTCTCCGAACAACATCTCGGCGCCCAAGCTAGCGCGACTCGAGCAGCGGCACTCGGCATCTTCGCGCATCACGCCGATACTCCGCAAGGTCTGCGCCTTTCGATAGAACATGCGATGAAGGACGGCCTCATCAAATTCGTGATGTGCACGTCGACGTTGGCGCAAGGCGTCAACTTCCCGCTCAAATACCTGATCGTCACTTCAACCCGCCAAGGCGGCCAGAAGATCCTGGTGCGCGACTTTCACAACCTGATGGGGCGCGCTGGTCGTGCAGGCATGCACACCGAGGGAAGCATAATCTTCTCGACGCCAACGGTTTATGATCAGCGCAACATTTTCGCACAGCGCTGGCGGTGGAACGAAGCGAAAGACCTTCTGGACGCGAGCAAGTCCGAACCTAGCACTAGCGCCATCCTCGCGATCTTCGAAGACTATGTACAGCGCCAGCCCGGTGCGCCACCGATTGTGCAGCCGATACTATCCCAATGGCTTGATCTCGCGTTTGCCGATCGCGATCGAATCGAGGCGGTTGTCGCCGAAGCATTGGCGCTTCAGCCCAACATTGGCGCAAACGAGTTCCGTAAGTTCATCGAGGGTCGTGCCCGTGCCGTGCAGAGCATCGCAGCCTTCCTCGTTGCGAACATGACCTTTGCGGCGGGAGAAGATATTGCCGCTAGGGTAAGTGACCTTGCCGCCAACACGCTCGCCTATCACCTTGCCGACGATCCAACTCGCGAGCGACTCGTTGATATATTTCGGCGAATCGCTGAGATCATTAGTGAACGGACCGACGAACCTTATCGGCTCCTCATCCGGCGCTCGCCGTTGCCGCCCGCTGCCGTTGCTGAGCTTCGGACTTGGCTCAGCGACAATATTGAGCCGCTGCGAATTGCAGTCGCCGAGGATCGTCTTCTCGAGGCGGTCTCGGCGAGTGCCCTCCGTCACGTCAGCGCCAGTTCGATCCGTAACATGTCCGACTCCGGCGCCGTCTCGCTCGCCCTTCTTGAGTGGGTAGCCGGACATTCTTATGCGGCAATCCATGCTCTTCTAGTCGGCCGTGACGTTCGCGTTAGCGGTGACAGAGTAACAGTAGAGGATGTGGTGGCGCTGTGCGAAAACGGCTTTGGTTATGACGTCGCAATGGTGATTGCGTCGCTCGCTGATCTAGCTGAAGAACTCGATCCCGGTTTGCAAGAAGCGCTCGCGCTGCTTCAGCGTCAAATTAAGAGTGGTCTGCCTGATCGGTCTGCGCTCGCATTTATGGAATCGGGTTTCGTCGATCGGATTGTGGCATCTACGCTTGCTGCATCGTGGCCGGAAGTCCTCGAACGCGGCGGCGTGCGGGCGATATGCCGAAACAGGGCAGATGAGATTAATGCAGTACTTGCTGCATATCCAGTTTACTTCACCGTTGTGGCGAGTGATCTAAGGAACTAAACCGATCAGAGTGAACTTGCACAAAACTTGTGAGGACCGTCGCGCTGTATGTCGCGTAAGGACTGAACGGACATTATATAGTCATGGCAAACTTCAAATCCCTGCAGATGCAATTCCTTGACGATCTCTTCTGGATGGGCGGCGGTTATGTGCTGAACTTCTCGGACAGAACATTTGCTCAGTTCTTCAAGGAGGAGATCGACATAGACATTGACCACCCCAGGTGGTCCGTCGAAGGTGGGTCGAAGGGAAAGCGGATGCGCTATTTCCTCCAAACGGCACCGCAGCCGGTTGTGGTGAAGGCACTTAGGGCCCTTTGGGACCACCGTGAAGTTGCAATAGAGCGCAACGGTCAGAAGGAAGGCATCTCGGACATCCATAAGAAGATGGCCAACCTGATGCATTCGATTGGTGGGCTGTGGGAACTCGGAAAGCCGAACCAACCGGCTACCTCTGCGCCGGCCCAAAATGTATCTCCCGAAGCTATCGCAGGATTGATGACACGCTACAAAGCTTTGCTCGACGTGGCACCTCATCAGCGTGGATATGACTTCGAAAGATTTCTCAGGGACATGTTCAATGTGTACGGTCTTGTGGCCCGCGACCCTTTCCGCATTCGCGGCGAGCAGATTGACGGCAGTTTCCAGCTAGAAGGATCGACATACCTTCTCGAAGCCAAGTGGCAGAACCGTTTGGTAGATGCGGCGGCCTTGAGGGCATTCCACGGGAAGGTCGAGGAGAAGGCCGCTTGGAGACGAGGGTTGTTCATTAGTTATAGCGGCTTTACCGAAGACGGCCTATTCGCCTTCGGCCGAGGCAAGAAGATCATATGCATGGATGCGCGCGACATCCATGAGACCATGGCGTATTCGATTCCGCTAGACCGGGTAATCTCTGAGAAGGCCCGGCAAGCAGCGTCCAATGGCGTTATATTCCGACGGGTTTGCGATATGTTGGAGATTCTAGGAAAATAGGGAACTCCCCACCACCTCCCTCACCGCCCGATCCTGCCCGCGAATCTGCCACGTCTCATCGTCCCGCGCTTCGAAATACGACGCACCCGATCGGCACTTTGCCTTCGCCCTGGGGAAGGTCCAGCACCTAGTTTGCAGATGGCGCAAGTCGCCTCTCAGCACCTTCCTACTGCCTACTCGCACTGCCTCCGTGGGCCGCCGGAGTAAGGCTGGTAGCTGTTGTCTTCCGGCGAGCGGTAGCGGCTGAAGCAATATTGCACGTGGTCGGCGGGAAGCCAGGCGGCGCCGGCTTCCTGCGACGGAACGTAGCCATCCATTGGCAACGTGTCGCTCGCTTCGACATAGCTGGCGCCATCGTCGGGAGGCTGTGCGGTGCGGTCGGCAACGCCGGCATCGGAGTAAGAATTCAGGTTCCGCCAGGCATGCGGCGCAACTGCCTGGCGGGCACCGGCCACCAACGCCGCCTCAATGCCTCTTGAAATACTGCACCTCGCGTTCGTGCTTCTCGGCGGCCTCGCGGGTATCGAAGGTGCCGAGATTGCGGCGCTTACCGGTCTTTTCGTCTTTCTTGCGCGAATAGAGGCGGTATTTTCCGTCTTTGAGCTTTCTGATCATCTGTCACTCCCCGAGCCGCTGCTTCCCCTTGAGGTTGCGCGCGGCTTGTTCGATCGCCGCCCGGTCGTTGCCCAGCCTGTCGATCAGCTCCTGCGCCTGTTCGCCCGATATGCCGGTGCGTATCGCCAGGGCCTCCACCGTCAAGACGTCGGAGCTCGCGACCTCGCGGGTTTCCGGCAGGGCATCGCCTGCCGTCAACGGCAGGGCTGCCTCCCTGTCGATCTCGGCCTCGGCCCGGTGCCAGTGCCGCTCGGGATCGCCATGGATCCGGCCTTCACGTTCCCAGATCTGGTATGCGCGCTCACGAATCTTGTCTTCCCGGTCGTCGCCCATGTTGATTCCTCCTTTGGGTATCGGATGAACGCCGCGCCAACCCGAACGATCCAAGAAATCTGCGTGATCGTTGGGTGGGGTCGCACAAGGCGCCATGCACTGCGGCCGCCAGCCCGCCCTGCCTACTCGCACTGCCTGCGCGGGCCGCCGGAGTAAGGCTGATAGCTGTTGTCTTCCGGCCGATAGGAGCGATAGCGGCTGAAGCAATATTGCACGTGGTCGGGCGGAAGCCAGGCGGCGCCGGCTTCCTGCGACGGAACGTAACCATCCATTGGCAACGTGTCGCTCGCTTCGACATAGCTGGCGCCATCGTCGGGAGGCTGTGCGGTGCGGTCGGCAGCGCCCGCATCGAGATAGGGCGAGATGCAGGGGCGCTGCTCTCCGCTGTAGGACGTGTAGTGGTCGTCGCTTGGCCTGTAGGAGCGGTAGCGGCTTGCGCACCATTCTGCATGGCCGGCAGGCACCGCCTGCTGCTCGCCCGTCTGCTGCTCGTCCGCTTGCGGCTGGATAGAGCCGGTAACGATGGGCGCCGAAGCCGCGGCATCGGCAGGTGTCGAGCTGCGATCAACTGGGCGGGCGGGAAGTCGCTCAAGACGCTGCGAAGCAGCGTCCACCTTCCGCGGCTCCTTGGGCCACAGTTCGGCGACGCTGGACGTCGGGGCGACCTGCCGCACCGGCTCGGCGGCAAGAATCCAGAGGGCGAAGGCCAATCCGCTGGCAAAAACCGCCAGCGTCAGCACGAAGCCGCCAAGTAAGGCTGATAAAGCTTTCACCCTGCGCTCCTTTGCCCCTCATCTCTAAAATGCGAGGCATTGGATCCGGTTCCAACCAGGCCCAACGGCAGGAGCTTCGGCGCTCAGGGGAAAACCCTCCCCGTCTCGGCTTCGCCGAGCCACCTCTCCCCGCTTGACGGGGCGAGGAACCCAGGTTTCAAAGATCGCCGACAACCTCCCTATACGCCCTCACCTCGCCGTCCTGCCCGCGAATCCACCACGTCTCTCCGTCCTGCGCCTCGACATAGGACGGGCCGAGCGGCACCTTGCCTCCGCCGTCCGGCAGGTCCAGCACATAGACGGGGTTGCAGATGCCCGACAGCCGCGCGCGCAAGGCGCTGACCAACGCCTGTCCCTCGGCAATGGTGGTGCGCCGGTGCGCCATGCCGCGGGCGAGATCGCCGTGGTGCAGGTAATAGGGTTTGACGCCGAGGCGGTACATCAGCTCCCGGCACAGCTCCTCCAGCACCTCGACCGTGTCGTTGACGCCTTTCAGGAGAACGCTCTGGTTCAGCAGCACGAAGCCGCCCTGTCGCAACGTGCGGCAGGCCGCTTCGGCCGCCGTCGTGATCTCCCGCGCGTGGTTGAAATGGGTAACGATCGTGACCATCAGCCGGCCCTGCAGGGAGCGAACCAGCCCTGACGTGACGCGCGAGGGCAGAGCGACGGGCACGCGCGTGTGGATGCGTAACAGCCGCACATGCGGAACCGCCTCGATGCGGGCGCGGATTTCGGCCAGCGCCTTGTCCGGCAGGGACAGCGGATCGCCGCCGGTCAGGATCACCTCGCGGATTTCGGGATGAGCCTCGATATAGGCAAAGGCCGGCTCCAGCGCCTCGCGCGTATAACCACGGCCGATCGAGGTCAGCGATTCCTTGCGAAAGCAGAACCGGCAATAGACCGCGCATTGATAGGTCGGGAACAAAAGAACCCGGTCGGCATGGCGATGCGTCAATCTCGGCACCGGACTGAAGGCATGGTCGGCGATCGGATCGTCGAGCTCGCCTTCCTGCTCGGCCAGTTCTTCGGGCGACGGGATGACCTGCGCCCGGATGGGATCGGCGGGGTCGCTCCAGTCGATCAGGTCGAGATAGGCTTTTGGGATGCGTACCTTGTGGCGCGTGGCCGCGGCTTGGGCCGCCGCGCGCTCGGCTGGCGACAGTGGCAGCGAATCCAGATCGCGCACATGCCGCACGCCCGCGCGAACATCGTCCTGCCACGCGGCGTCGTCATCGGCCGGCATGCCGGCTGCATCGACAACCATGCTGGCGTCGGCGAGATGTGAGGTCATCGAGGGGCTCCTTGAATTCGGGGCTGGATACAGCATTGGAGCCGAGGCTTGAAGGGAATAAGCGGCGTTGCGATGGCACGGACGAAAAGGCCGCTCTCAGCTTCGGCGCCGCGACCCTGCTGCACCCTGCCCCATCAGCGCCCGCGTGATGTCCCAACGCGCCCGTCCGGCTTCATGATGATCTCGCGATGCGGATAGGGGATGTCTATGCCGTTTTCCCTAAAGGTGTCCCACAGCGCCAGCAGCACCCTTCCGCGCACGTTGGTCAGGCCTTGTTGAGGATCGTGGATCCAGAAGCGCAGGACGAAATTGAGCGAGGAGTCGCCGAAGTCCGTGAGCCAGCAGACCGGCCGCCGGCCCGCTTCGACCCGGCCGACGCTCGTGGCGGCCGCTATCGCCAGTTCACTGACCTTATGCGGGTCGGCGTCGTAAGAGACCCCGAAATTGACGTCGAGCCGCACAAGGTTATCGCTGAACGACCAGTTGATGACCCTTTGGGTGATGAAGTCTTCGTTCGGGATCAGGTATTCGCGGCCGTCGCGCGTCACCACCGAGACAAATCGCGCCCGCAGTTCGCGTACCCAGCCGAAGGTGCCTTCGAGCGAAATGGTGTCGCCCGGCTTGATCGACTTGTCGAGAAGGATGATCATGCCGGAGACGAAATTTGAAACGACCTTTTGCAGCCCGAAAGCCAGGCCGACGCCGACGGCGCCGGAGAATATCGTCAGAGCCGTCAGGTCGAGACCGACGGAAGACAGGGCGATGACACCCGCGACCAGCACAAGGCCGACCTTTGCGACCTTGCCGACGAGGACGCGGATCGAGGGTGTCAGCTCTTCGGAGATCCGGACACGCTCATCGATATATTTGCCGACGACCACCGCAAGCCAAACCGTGGCGATCAGCAACAGCGCCGCTTTCAGCACCATGAGCGCCGAAAGGCGAACCGCGCCCAAAGGTATTGCGAGGCTGTCCAGGAAAGCCGCGGTGTCGTCATCGATGCCCAGGATGACGAGGGCCGCATAGATCCAGGTGAGCCAGGCGAGAGCCCGCGCGACAAAGCGGTTGCGGATGATGCGCGACAGCACCGACGCGAACAGCCACGCGAGGGATAGCGAGAGCGCGATAGTGATGAAATGGCTCCGGCTTGGCCAGGTGACGGCGCGCATGAGAAAGAGCGCGGCAAGCAGGAAGACCGTGAACAGGATCCAGTCGGTGCGCCGCAACAGGGCAACCACGACCCTCAACAGTCCGGGATGGCCCTTTATCTGGCGTGCCCGGTTCTCCACGAGCGGTTCGATGCGCTGCGCCGCAAGCTTCGCGACGAGGAAGAGCACGACGATGATTGCGGCCTGATAGAAAAACCACGGCGTGACGGCGTAGTCGAACCATCGGCTGGCCCAGGCCAGCGATTCATCGATGGCGTTGCGAAAATCCATTCCCACACGACCGTTATGGACTGGCGAACAGCAACTCGCCATCCACAATGTCGCCGGCCTCCTGAATGGTCAAGCCGACCACCAAGACGCCTTCCAGGCCTCCGCTCTGCGCATCAGCCCTGCAAGTCCGGCGGCTCCTGCCAAAGCGTTCGGGACAGTCAGGTATAGCCGCTGCCATAGGTGTGGATGTCTCGGGCGTCAGTTCGGCACCCGGTTCGAGCGCACGGCCGATCAGAAACAACCGCTGGAAATCGCTAACTCATAACATTAGCTTGCGCTTACATTAGCTTGAGCGTATGTATCTAAATTGGCCGGTGATCTACCCCCCAACCGGTTAGGCTCGGCGCCAGTCCCCCCCTCAGGCCAACGACGCCGGGCCGCTCCGGGCTTGGTCCGGGAAGCCCTGCTTTAAGTGCCCCCCACTGTTCCTGTCGCGGCAGTTGAGAAAGTCGACCGATCGTCGGCCTTTTCGATATCGATCAAGGGGCCTCGCCCACCGGCGGTGAACACATCGACGATGTCCCCTCAGGTGTCGGCCTTCCCGTCGCCAGCCATGGTCGCTAATCTCGGCTCAGGGAAAGGCTGGAGAAGAGGAATGGCGAACGACTTGTCGCCAAGGCTTTTGGCGATCGTCGATGCGCTGCCTTTGCGGCAGGGCATGCGGGTGCTCGAGATCGGCTGCGGACCGGGTGCTGCGGCGCGCGAGATCGCACGCCGGATTGGCGACGGCCACGTGCTGGCGATCGACCGCTCGGCCAAGGCCATCGCGCAGGCCAGGGCCGCCTCGCGCGCCGAGATTGCAGCGGGCCGGCTGAGCCTTCGTCAGGTCGCTATCGAGGACTTCAACCTAGAGGCGGACGAGAAGCCCTTCGACATTGCCGTTGCGGTGCGCGTCGGCGCACTGGACGGGCGTCATCCCAAGGCAGGAAAAATCGCCCTGCAACGGCTTGAGGCCGCGTTGACGGCGCAAGGCCGGCTGTTCATCGACGGCGGCGATCCGCTGCGCGAAATTGTGATACGCGGCTGAGCAGCCGGTGGCTTTCTCTCCGGAATCGAGGGTTTGAGTGACGGTGAGCGGCAGCGTCGGGCCTGCGCCTCAGCTCCTCAGCCCCGGCGCTTCCTGCCCGGTGCGCTCGACATATTCCGTATAGCCGCCGCCATAGGTTTGAATGCCCTCGGGCGTCAGTTCCAGCACCCGGTTCGACAGCGCTGCCAGGAAATGCCGGTCGTGCGAGACGAACAGCATGGTGCCCTCATACTGCGAGAGCGCCGTGATCAGCATTTCTTTGGTGGCGATGTCGAGGTGGTTGGTCGGCTCGTCCAGCACCAGAAGGTTGGGCGGGTCGAACAGCATCAAGGCCATCACCAGCCGCGCCTTCTCGCCACCCGACAGCACCCGGCATTTCTTCTCGATCTCGTCACCGGAAAAGCCGAAGCAGCCGGCAAGCGCCCTGAGCGGCGCCTGGCCGGCCTGCGGAAACGCGTCCTCCAGCGTCTGGAACACGGTGCGTTCGCCCTCCAGCACTTCCATGGCGTGCTGGGCGAAATAGCCCATCTTGACGCTGGGCCCGCGCGCCACCGTGCCATTGTCCGGCTCGGAAGCACCGGCCACCAGCTTCAAGAGCGTCGACTTGCCGGCGCCGTTGATGCCCATCACGCACCAGCGCTCGCGGCGGCGCACCTGGAAATCCAGCCCCTCATAGATCGAGCGACTGCCATAGCTTTTGTGGATGTTCTTCAACGTCACCACGTCCTCGCCGCAGCGCGGCGCCGGCTGGAAATCGAACGACACCTTCTGGCGGCGCTTGGGCAGCTCGACGCGGTCGATCTTCTCCAGCTTCTTCACCCGGCTCTGCACCTGGGCGGCATGCGAAGCGCGCGCCTTGAAACGCTCGATGAAGGCGATCTCCTTGGCCAGCATCGCCTGCTGGCGCTCGAACTGCGCCTGCTGCTGCCGGTCGGCGATCGCCCGCTGCTGCTGGTAGAATTCATAGTTGCCGGAGTAAGCGGTCAGCGAGCCGCCATCGATCTCCACCACCTTGTTGACGATGCGGTTCATGAACTCGCGGTCGTGCGAAGTCATCAGCAGCGCGCCGTCGTAACCTTTCAGGAACTGCTCCAGCCAGATCAGGCTTTCCAGGTCGAGATGATTGCTCGGCTCGTCGAGCAGCATGGCGTCGGGCCGCATCAGCAGAATCCTGGCCAGCGCCACGCGCATTTTCCAGCCGCCGGAAAGCTTTCCGACGTCGCCGTCCATCATCTCCTGGCTGAAGCCGAGGCCGTCGAGCACCTCGCGGGCGCGGCCATCCAGCGCATAGCCGTCGAGCTCCTCGAACCGCGCCTGCAGGTCGCCATAGCGGGCGATGATGGCGTCCATTTCACCTGATCGCTCCGGGTCGCCCATGGCGGCTTCGAGCTCGCGCATCTCGGCTGCCACTTCGCTCACCGGCCCGGCGCCGTCCATCACTTCGGCGACAGCGCTACGGCCTTCCATGTCGCCGACATCCTGGCTGAAATAGCCAATAGTGACACCGCGATCGACCGAGACTTGGCCCTCGTCGGGCTGCTCCTCACCGTTGATCATGCGAAACAGCGTCGTCTTGCCGGCGCCGTTGGGGCCGACCAGCCCGACCTTCTCGCCCTTCTGCAGGGAGGCAGAGGCTTCGATGAAGACGATCTGCCGGCCGTTCTGCTTGCTGATGCTTTCCAGTCGAATCATACTTTTCACGCGTGCCCAAGGGATTTTCCCTGGCCCAATACGCGATAGGCCGCGCCTGCGGAAGCCCGCAAATCAATGGGAATACGTCGCCAGATAGATGCCGGCCAGATAGATGCCGGAACGATCCGCTGAGCGTTCGGATCGAGTTCGAACTGAATTAGCGGAACCTTGGATATCGCCGGCAGTTTAGAAAGATAGGCTCAAACACCGAAAGGAGGATGAGATGAAGACGCTAACCGCTATTTTGCTCGCCACCTCTATGATCGGCCTGACCGCCGGCACGGCAAGCGCCACTTGCCATGAGACGACCGCATCGATCGAAGCTCAATCAGGCATCGCAAAAGACGCAACGCGTGCGCCCCTCGAAACCGACGCGAATACCGGCAACAGGGTCGAGGGCGGCCCGGCCAGCAAGGACGCCAACACCATGCCGCTTGCCAACCAGGAAGGCGGTGGGGATAAAAACCTTGCCACTTCGCAGCAGGATGTCGAGGCGCAGCAGGAGGGCGAAAAGACGGCAGCGGCCAAAGCCGACCCCTGCAAGCCGGATTGACGCGGATTGAAAGACTGGCCGCAGACGCTGCGCTGGATGCCGTGGCACCAGCCGAAGCGCGATGTTACCCAATCCCTCCCGTCACCGCATAGGCGCCGGCGACGCGTCCGTCCTCAAGACGCACGACGGCGGTGACGATTGAGCCGTACGAGCCGCGCCAGACGCTGTGGATCGCCTGGTGCGTGGCAGCTGGTACGACCGCACGCCCGGTGAAGCGCGCGCCGGTCCGCTGCATGGCGACAGGCTCGCCGTTGACATGGATTTTCACGCTGGTCTCGGCTCCGGCCTCGCCATGCACATCAAGCGTGATTGTTATCTCGTCCTGGCCACCCGCATGCCGCGCCTCGGCGGCAAGCGTGATGGTCAGCGGCACATCATTGGTCGTGATGTCGCCATGCCGGGCGGCAAAGACATCGTCGGCCAATTCCGGCGTGCGCGGCGGGCGGGTGCGGCGCAGGCCGAAACGCTCGAAGTCGCCGGCCAGCCGAAGCAGCTTCGTATCCTCATAGGCCTTGCCGGCGAAGGTCAGCCCGACCGGCATGCCGATATCGGCCATCGTGCCCATCGGCACGGTGACGGTCGGAATACCCAGGTGGCGCGGCACAAGATTGCCGTTGGCGACCCAGGTGCCGTTGCGCCACGCAAGTGCCGCGGACGCCTCGTTGACATCCGCGTCGGCCGGCCCGACGTCGGCGACGGCGGGAAACACCACCGCATCGAGCCCTTGCGCGTCGAGCCAGTCCTCGAAGTCGATCTGCCGCGTCACCTCGAGGCCTTTCAGGCCGGCCTCCAGCTCGGGAATGGCCTCGAATGGTGTGGCACCGCGCTTGGCTCGCTCGACATACTCCGCCAGATCGAAACTGTCGTCATAGCGGTCCGGCAGCTTGCCCGGCGGCTGAGGAAAGATTTTTGCGCCGTCGACCGAGGCGAGATCGGGGATGGCGAGGTCGGCATTGGCGCGCAGGAAATCGTCCCAGGCGAAGACGCACAGGTCCCATATCTCGCGCTCGGCGAATTCTACCGGAACCAGCCCGCGATCGACCATGTTTTTTGTGCCCGGCCGGTCGCGCTCGTAGTTGGAGACGACGGGAAAATCGACCTCCACCACATCCGCGCCGAGCCGTCGCAAATCCGCTGCCGCCTGCTCCCACAGCTCCAGCACCGACGCGCGGGTCTGGATCGGAACGTCAGCCTCTATATCGCGGCCGATATACATGCGGGGCACGCCGAGCCGCACGCCTTGCAGCGCCCCGTCCAGTCTGAGCCCGGTATAGCGTGGCGGCCGCACGGCCGAACTCTTCGGCAACGCCACCCAGGGCTGCGCACGCCAGAAATCGCCCCTGGTGTTCGGGTCGTCGGCGACGATCACGTCGAGCAGTTCCAGCATATCCGGCACACTGCGCGTATGCGGCACCACCACGTCCATCGTCGGCACCAGCGGCCAGTTGCCACGCACGGAAATGACGCCACGCGACGGCGTGTAGGCGACCAGCGCGTTGTTCGACGCCGGCGCGCGGCCGGACGACCATGTCTCCTCGCCAAGCCCGAAGGCAGCGAAGCTGGCGGCGGTCGCGGTTCCGGAACCGTTCGATGAGCCGGACGCGAAGGCGGCGGTCAGGTAATCGGCGTTGTAGGGGCTTTCCGCCCGGCCGTAGACGCCGCGCTGCATGCCGCCATTGGCCATCGGCGGCATGTTGGTCAGCCCGATCAGCACCGCGCCGCCGGCCCTCAGTCTTCCGATGGTAAAGGCGTCCTCGTTGGCGGTGAGGTGCTCGAAAGCGGGCGAGCCGGCGGCCACCGACAAGCCCGCCACCTTATAGCTGTCCTTGGCGGTGTAGGGGATGCCGTCCAGCGGCCCGAGCGTCGCGCCGTCCCGGCGGCGCCGGTCGGACGCGGCCGCCTCTTCGAACATCTTTGGATTGAGCACGGGAACGGCGTTGAGGGTGATGCCATGCCGGTCGTAGTGCGCAATTCTGCGCAGGCAGGCGCCGACCAGCTCGACGCTGGTGACGGTGCCGGCCTCCAGCGCCCGCCGCAACTGTTCGATCGACGCCTCGACGAAGTGGAGATTCGTCATGTTCGGTCCCTACACCCTGGGCGACGATGGGGCCTTGGGCCGATTTTGTACAGGTCGCGTTTGCCCTCGAAACTAATCTGCGCGGAGGAGCTTACGGCGATCACTCCGGCGCGCCCGGAAACAGCGCTACCGCGTCACCGCCGCCTGCCGGCCAGTCCCGGATGGTGCGGTCGTAGCCGCCGGTCAGCACCGTGCCGTCGGCGGCGAATGCCACCGCGTAGACCGGGCCGGACCGGCTGTCGAACAGGGCGGTCTCGTTGCCGGTTTCCACGTCCCACAGCCGTGCCGTGCCGTCGAGCGAACCGGAGAGCAGCCGCTTGCCGTCGGTCGACAGCGCCAGCGCATAGACCGTACCCGAATGACCATCGAGGCGGCGGACTTCGCGACCGACGTCGAGATCCCAGAGCTTGATCGTATAGTCGCCGCTGCCGGTGATCAGATGGCGCCCGTCGGCCATGAACACCACGCCATAGGGGCCACGCTCGTGCCCGTGCCAGCTGCGCAGCTGCTTGCCCGTGTCGATGTCCCATAGCTTCAGCGTGCCCTCGATACTGCCGCTGATCGCGCGTGTGCCATCGGGCGAGACGGCGATCCCGCTGATCGACCAGTCGTGCCCCGGCATCACATGCAGCACCGAGCCTTTCTCGATATCCCAGACGATGACCCTGCCGGTGTCGTGCCCGCTGACCGCACGTTTGCCGTCGGGACTGATCGCGAGCTTGTTGACGCCACCGTTCTGGCCTGACGAGAATACATGCAGCACAGCGCCATCGGAGAGCTGGCGCAGCACGATCTCGCCATCGTCGCCGGCCGTCAGCGCCCGCGCCCCATCGGGCAGGAAAAGCGCTGTCCGCGCCATGTCCTTGTGGACGCCGAGAGTGCGGATCAGGCGCTTGCCGTCGATATCCCAGAGCTTGATCGTGCGGTCGGTGCTGGCGCTCAGGATCGAGTGCCCGTCAGGCGCAACTGCCAGCCAGACGACGGGCTCGCGGTGGCCATCCGCCTGCGTCGGCTGCGGCGGCGGAGCCTGGGGCAGCGGCGCAACAGTCTGCGGTGGCGGGGCTGGAGCAGCCTCCGGCGGTGAGGCGGGTGGGGCAAGCGCGACCTCGGATGGCGAGGCAGGAGCCGGCGGCTGTACCGGTTCCGCGCTGGCGACGTCTTCGCCCTTCGGCGTGTTCGGCGCGGGTTGCTCGGCGGTCAGGCTTTTGCCGGCGTCCTGTGGCTGTCGCAACCAGGGGCCGAGTTGGTCGGCCACCAAAGCGAGTACGGCAAGGAACGGAATGACGACGAAGATCTTCCGCAGGCGTGATCGTCCGGCGGGTTGCGTTTCGGCACCCCTGCCGAACAGCGGCACCTTCGGATCTTGCGTCGATCGGCCCGGCAACAGGCCGGCCCAGAACAGCAGGGCTGCAAGGGCTGAGCAAACGCCCGCCGCGCCGACCAAAGCCAGGCGCACGGACGCGAAGCCTTCGCCGGCGCCCTCGCCGCCCAGCGCGAAATACACACGTGTGAAACAGAGCAAGCCGATCGCCAGCAGCAGCACCGCAAGCAGCCTGTCGACAAACCTGTTCATCGGGCTCCCCTCGGGCCGCTATCCGCTTCGCCCGCAATGATGCCGGTCAGCGCCGGGCTTGTCGATGTCCTTCTGATAGTAGCCAATCTCCCCCACAGGGAGATTGGCTCTCCCCCCTCACCGCAACTCCACCCACACCGGCGCGTGGTCGCTGGCGCCGGTCTCGCCGCGCACGTCGCGGTCGATCTCTGCCCCGGTCAGCCGACGCGCCAGCTTCTTCGACAGCAGGATGTGGTCGAGGCGCATGCCGGCATTGCGCGGCCAGCGGTTGCGGCGGTAATCCCAGAATGTGTAGAGCGTGTCGCTGGGGTGCTTCTTGCGCAACGCATCTAACCAGCCCTGGTCGAGCAGCGCCGCGAACGCGGCCCGGCTTTCCGGCTGCACCAGCGCATTGTCGTCATAGGAGCGGGTCGGGTAGATGTCGCGCGGTTCGGGCACGATGTTGTAGTCGCCGGCCAGCACCACCGGCAGGCCGGTGTCGAACAGTTCCGCCGCATGCGCGTTCAGGCGCTCGTGCCAGGCCAGCTTATAGGTGAACTTCGGACCGGGCTGCGGGTTGCCGTTCGGCGCATAGAGGCAGGCGACGACGATACCGTTGACCGCCGCCTCGATGTAGCGCGCCTGCCGGTCGCTGTCGTCGCCAGGCAGCGCCTCGCGGGTCAGCACCGGCTCTGAGCTCCGCGCGAGTATGGCAACGCCGTTCCAGGTCGGCTGACCCGTCCACACCGCGCCATAGCCTGCCGCGGCGAGTGCTGTGCGCGGAAACTGCGTCTCCCTTGCCTTCAGCTCCTGCAAGCAGACGATGTCGGGCTTGGCGATAGTCAACCAGGCCAGCAGGTTTTGCAGCCGGCTGTTGATGTTGTTGATGTTGAAGGTGGCGATCTTCATCGGGCGAAAGTTAGAGCCGGCTCGCCCACGCCTTCACCGCATCAGTCATCGTCTTCAGATGATCGGCAGTGGAGAAGCCGGAGATGTTCTTGCGCGGCTTGAGGTCGTGGTCGCCGTCTTCCAGCCACAGCATCTCGATGCGGTCGGAAAGATCGTAGGTCGCGACCTCGTCCGGCGTCCCGAATTCGTCGCGCGTGCCCTGGACTATCAACGTTGGCGTCTTCAGCGCGGCCAGATGCTTCGTGCGCAGCTGCGTCGGCTTGGCCGGCGGATGGAAGGGATAGCCCAGACAAAGCAGCCCTGAAATATCGCCCTTTGAAAACATCTCGTCGGCGATCATCGAGGCGACGCGTCCGCCCATCGACTTGCCGCCGATGATGAGCGGCCCCTTCACGCCCTTCGCCCCGAGGTCGGCGATCGCCTTGATGTATTCGGGGTTCACCGTCTCGGCCCGCGGCGGCGGCTTGCGGTGGCCGTAGCGGCGGGCGGCCATGTAGTGGAATTCGAAGCGCGCAACGCGGAAGCCGGCGTCTGCCAGTGCTTTGGCGGTGGCGGTCATCGAGGCCGAGTCCATCGACGCGCCGGCGCCGTGCGCAAGCAGGATGGTGACCGGGGCGTTGTCGTCGCCGTCGAAGAGGAAGGTGGTCGTCACAAGGTGCCTCGCAGATGAAAGCCGAGTTCCTTCGCGCCCCCCTCTGTCCTGCCGGCCATCTCCCCCTCAAGGGGGGAGATTGGCAGCTTTGACTGCCCGCCTACTCCTGCGACGTTGAAGATTGGCGAAACCCGCCATGCGCATAATCTCCCCCCTTGAGGGGGAGATGGCCGGCAGGCCAGAGGGGGGTGTTCAAGCGCGACCAAACGAAGCCTCACCCCGCCGACATCTGCGCCAACTGCAAATCGACGAACTGTACCCCCTTGGCCGCCATACGCGCCCATTCGGAATCCGCATCGAGTTCAAGATACCGCGCCCAGCGCCGCCGTGCCTCGGCAAGGTTACCGGCGTCGAACTCCAGCCGTGCCAGATTAAACACCGCATCGGCATAATTGGCATCGAGCGCGATCGCCTTTTGCAGGTGCCGTCGCGCCGAGGCGTCGCGGCCCTGCTCGGTCATCAGCCCGGCGAGATTGAACCAGGCCTCGACAAAGCCGGGGTCGAGCTTGATGGCGCGGGCATAGTCGTGCGCCGCCTCGACCGCGTGGCCGGAGGCGCGCAGGCAGTTGGCGCGGTTGAAGGCGGCAATCGCATCGGTCGGGTCGATGGCCAGGCAGCGTTGGTAGAGCGCCGCCGCCTGCTCGTGGTGTTCAGCCTCCTCCGCGGCTTCAGCGTCGGCGAACAACTCTTCCAGCGTGTCGTCATCCGGCGATCCCAAGTCGAACAGCAATTGTCCGTCCAGTTCGCTCTGGCCGCCCTCGAGATAGATCGCATCGGCGCGCCCATGCTGCGAGCCTACATTGAGTGACTTGGCGGTGAGCGAGGCGACCGGGCCGGAGCGGTGCACCGAGCGCGCGATCGCCCCCCACGAGGCGCCGCCGGCGACAAGCCCGGCATATTTGCGGGCGAGGATCAGGTCGCGAAACGAATAGGGTTCGCCATCATGCTCGAAGGCGTCGAAAAGCGACAACAGGTCGAGGTCGGATGCGGCCAGCCGCGACTGGTCGAGAAGCGACTGCCGCGACAGGGCCGAGGCCTCCGGCGCCTTCATCAGCCCGAGCAGGCGCAAAAAGCCGTTCTCGCTAATCAGCTTACGGCCGGTCGCGCGCTCGGCCGCGACGCGGCGCTCGATCTCGGCATCCCCGGCCATGGCGAGATACAAGCGTCCGAACACGACATGGCTGGTGCGCCTGTTGACGCCGCGCCGCAACTGGCCCTGCTGGCGCTCGACCTCGCGCGCGGCCAGCCGAAGCGGAAACGCCGCCAGCGCGCCGATGGTGCCGAAGACGGTGCCGGCGAGAGCTGTCACCCTTTGCTCTTGCCGACGGCCTTGAGAAGGTTGGCCTTGAGCGGATTTTCCTTGGCCGCTGCGGCCCCAGCCTTTGCAGCACTTGCCTTGGCCGCCGGTTTCGCCGCCTCATCGGCCTTGCTCTTCGACTTAGCCGGCGGCTTTGCCGATTGCGACAGGCTGGCCTTCAGCGCATCCATCAGGTTGATGACATTGCCGCGCTCGGGCGCGGCCGCGATGATCGGCTTGTGGCCCTTCAGCTTCTCGCGGATCATCGCCATCAGCGCGATCTCGTAGCGATCCTCGTAATTCTTCGGATCGAAGGTGGTTTCCTTCTGCTTGATCAGCGCTTCGGCGAGCTGCAGCATCTCCGGGTCGGGGTTGCCGGCCGGGATGTTGCCGAAATATTCAGCCGTGCCGCGCACTTCGTTCGGGTTCCTCAAGGTGCAGACGAACATGCCGTTCTCGCGCGCGCCGATCGTCACCACGCGCTCGCGACTGGACAGCACCAGCCGCGCAATCGCCAGCTTGCCGGACTGGCGCATCGCCTCGCGCAGGACGGCGAAGGTTTCCTCGGCCATCGCGCCATCCGGCGCCAGATAGTACGGCGCGTCCTGATAGATCACGTCGACCTCGCCCTCGTCGACAAAGGCCTCGATGTTCATCGTATGGTTGGATTCGATGCGCACCGCGTCGAGATCGGTATCATCGATGATGATGTACTGCTTGTCCTCGTACTCGTAGCCCTTGACGAGGTCCGAGCGCTCGACCAGCCCGAGCTCGGGATCGACCGGCTTCATGTTGATGCGGTTGTGCGTCTTCTTGTGCAACTGGTTGAAGCTGATGCGCTCGCTCGCGCTCGTCGCCGGATAGAGCCGGACCGGACAGCTGACGAGGCTGAGCTTGAGGTAACCTTTCCAACTTGCCCTGGGCGCCATGAAACTCTCCTACGCGGCCGTGCACTGTCGAACTTTTGCAGCGCTTCGTCCAAAGGACGAACAGCGCTGCGCAAAACCTACATCCCACCTACAATACCGGCAAATCCCTAGCGAAATCTTCCATGTCGGCCCAGGGATCGCCGGAGGTGGCCAGAAGGCCCGGCAGCGAAGAATAATTCAAATCTTCCGGAGCGTCGATGGATTCCAGATCGGACCAGCTCACTGGCGTCGAGGCCGGCAGGTTTGTGCGGGCGCGCAGCGAGTAAGGTGCCGCCGAGGTGTGGCCGCGCGCATTGCGGTGGTAGTCGATGAAGATGCGCCGCTTGCGGTTGTCCTTGCCCATCGTGGTGGTGAACGTGTCGGGCGCGGAGGCGGCCACCGCCGAGGAAATGGCGCTGGTCGCTTGGTGCAGCTTCTTCCAGTTCTGTTTCTGCGTCACGGGCACTGATATGTGGATGCCCTTGCCGCCCGAGGTTTTAGCGAACGGCACCAGCCCCATCGCCTCAAGCTCGCCCTTGATATGCACCGCCGCCCCGACCACCTCGCGCCAGGCGATGCCCTCGCCGGGGTCGAGGTCGAAAACGATCAGGTCGGGCTTGTCGAGCCGCGTGCGATGGGTGCCCCAGGTGTGGAACTCGACGACGCCGAACTGCGCCAGCGCCAGATAGCCCTTGGCGTCCTCGACCGACAAATAGGATTTGGTCTCGCCCTCGGAATTGGTCGCCTCGAAGGTGACGACCGAAGGCGGCATGCCGGTGAAGGCATGGCGCTGGAAGAAACAGTCCTGCGGCTTGCCGGTCGGGCAGCGCACCAGCGACACCGGGCGGCCGAGAATATGCGGCAGCATGAAGTCGCCGACCAGCGCGTAGTAGACGGCGATATCGAGCTTGGTCGGTCCGGTCTTGCCGAACAGCCGCCGCGTCGGGTTGGTCACCCAGATCGTTGCAAGGTCGGCCTCGGCGATCAGCCGCTTGCGCTTGGCCGACACCGGCGTCGACAGGCCGACATCCCTGAGCCCGCGGAACACGGCATGGCGCAGCGCATTGTCTGCTGTGCGGTTGGCATAGTGGATGCGGGCCGAGAGCAGCGGCCGCACCCAGTTCATCTCGCGCATGATCTCGCGCGGAACCCCTTCGGGCGCCGACGCGCCGGCGCGCAGCGGCTCCAGCCGGGCCAGCAATTCGCCTGCTGTCGCGGCATCGAAGCCGGTGCCGACCTTGCCGCGATAATGCAATTCGCCGTCCTCGAATTCGGCCATGCCTAGCGCCGCCAGCCCCTCGGCCGCGTCGGAGGTGGTGTAGCCGGCGATGACGAAGTCGTCGGACTTGAGCGCCTTGGTCTTGGTCCAGGTCTTGGTGCGGCCGCTCTGGTAGGTTGCCGTGGCGCGTTTCGAGACGACGCCTTCCAGCCCCAGTTCGGAGGCCTGGTCATAGAGCCCCTGCCCGTCGCCTTCGACATGATCGCTGAACTGGATGGCGGAGTTGGCACCGAGGCCGGACAGCAACTGCGACAGCAACGCCTTGCGCCGGCCGAGCGGCGCTTTTCTCAGGTCCCAGCCGTCGAGATACAACAGGTCGAAGGCATAGAAGTGCAGCTTGTTGCCGGCGCCTTCGGCCAGCGCGTCCTGCAAAAGGGCAAAGCGGCTGATGCCCTTGGCGTCGAGCACGACGATCTCACCGTCGATAACAGCCTCGCGACAGGGCAGCCTGGCGAAGGCATGCGGCAGGTCGCCATAGCGCTTGGTCCAATCGATGCCGGCGCGGGTGATCAGCCGCACCTCACCCTTAGCCAGATGCGCCATGGTGCGGTAGCCGTCGAACTTGATCTCGTGCAGCCAGACTTCGCGCGTTTTTTCCGCGGGGTGTTCACTGCCCGGAGGCTTCGGAACCTGCGTCGCCAGCTGTGGCTCGATGCGGGCGGGCGCCGGCGCCTTGACGGCGCCCGGCAAAGCGCCGGGCTTCAGCACGACCGGTTTCACAGGCCTTGCGGCAGGCTTCGGCGTTGCCACCAGCTCCTCGATGCGCCGTCCCGATTTGACGCTTTCCGGCCGGGCTTCCAGTATGTCGAGCTTGGCGTCGGCGGCGAGATCGCGCTCCTTGAACAGCAGCCAGTTCTTTTTGCCCTCATCCTCGCCGGGCTTCGGTTTCAGCCGCGCCAGCATCCAACCGCCATTCAGTTTCTCGCCGGCCAGTCGGAACTTGAAGGAACCGGTGCGCAAACTCTTTTCGACGTCGTCCATCGGCGCCCAGACGCCGGTGTCCCAGACGATCATCGGCCCGCCGCCATATTCGCCCTCGGGAATAACGCCTTCGAAGTCGATATATTCGAGCGGATGGTCCTCGGTCTCGACCGCGAGCCTTTTGTCGGCTGGGTTGAGCGACGGGCCGCGAGGCACCGCCCAGCTCTTCAGCACATCCCCGACCTGCAAACGTAAATCATAGTGGTCGGCGGTAGCGTGATGCTTGTGGACGACGAAGCGGTTGCCTTCTCCGGCAACCAGTCCGCCGGCGGGCTCCGGCGTCTTGCTGAATTCGCGCTTGGCGCGATAGGCCTTGAGTTTCGACGTCATATGCGCATGCCAAGCGGGATGCGTCGGCCGCGTAAAAACAACGGCTTGACCCACATCACATGAATCATTTTGTCAGCATGTGGCGGGCCGATGTCGTGCCTCACACAGCTCAATCGTCGGTGGCCGGCGTCAATTCGAGCTCGGCCGGCGACAGACCCTGCTGGAGCTGGCTCAGCCGGAATTCGTCGACCCAGTAGGCCTCGCCGTCAACGAGGACACGCGCTTTGTAGGCGCCGGCGGAAAAGCTCTGTGCGGTGATGTAGACCTTGTGGCGGTCAAGAGCCTTGCGCACCGCGGCGCGCTTGGATTTCTGGCTGGTGACGGAACTGGCCATGACTCACTCACACACAAGCCACCGCAGGAGAAGGCGGCGAGCATAAGGATGGCCGAGACCGGCTGTCGTGTCAATTTGGGATGATCAGGCCACCTTTTTCACTCAGCCAGCCGGGGAGAGTCAGCTTTCGAAGCCGCCGCCGCCGCATGACATTGGGCAAGCTGCGCCGGGGCGATGAGCGCTCCCGGAACTACTCACATCCACTATCCGATACCGCCCACCAATTCCTCCGCCCTGGCTATGGCGGCCGCCTGGTGCGGCTGCAGGGGCTGGCCGGCGTAGGCTTCGAAGACCGGCAGGAACGGGTCGTCGATATCAGTCCTGATGCCGGACAATTGCTCCATCACCGCCAGGCCGCAATAGGGCACGTAGGCGGCCGAATAACCGCCTTCATGCGACATCATCAGCCGCCCGCCGCAGAGATTGTCGGCCGCCTGCATCAGCAGCCGCGTCATTTCGCGGTAGCTGCCGCTGTGCAGCATCATGCGCCCCAGCGGATCGGCCGCCGATGCATCGAAACCCGATGGTACGACGATGAGATCAGGCTTGTAGCGAGTGAGCGCCGGCAGCACGACGCGTTCGAATACCGACATGTAGGCGCCGTGGCCGCATCCGGCCGGCAGTGGCACGTTGATATTGTAGCCCTCGCCTTTGCCCTCGCCGCGCTCCTTGTGGAACCCGCTGTCGGGCGGATAGAGTCCGTCCTGGTGGATCGAGATCGTCAGCACCGACGGATCCGCATAGAAGGCCGCCTGGGTGCCGTTGCCGTGATGGACGTCCCAGTCGACGGTGGCGACCCGCTCGAAGCCATGTTTGGCTCGGTTCTTCAGGATAGCGACCGGAACATTGCCGAACAGGCAAAAGCCCAGGCCTTGCGCGCGTTCGGCATGATGACCGGGCGGCCGCACCAGAGCGTAGCCATTGTCGACATCGCCGCTCAGCACCGCATCCATCACCGCAGCGGTGCCGCCAGCCGCCAGGCAGGCGATCTCGTAGCTGCCGTGACCGAAGGGGGTGAGATAGCTCGCATCGCCGCCGCGCTCGTCGCTGAGCGTCTTGATGCGGCGGATGTAGTCACGATCGTGAAACAGGGCGAGATCGTCCTCGCTCACCGCGACCGAGGCGATCTTCGACAGCTTTTCGGTGAGGCCTGAAACCTCCATGAGATTGCGGAACCGGCGTTTGGTCGCGGCATTCTCGGCATGCTCGCCCGGTTCGATGGTCAGGCTCGGCTGAAAGAACTGCGCGGCGTTCCCAGTCTCGTGCCAGAGATAGAGTTCATGGAAGTTCCAACCCGTCGCCATGTTGTTTCTTATCCTCCCAGGATCATCGATGCGGCGCGTTCGGCGATCATGATCGTCGGCGCATTGGTGTTGCCGGAAACCATCTTTGGAAAGACCGAGGCGTCGGCGATGCAAAGCCCGTCCAGCCCATGCACCTTCATCGACGCGGGATCGACGACGGCCATCGCGTCGGTGCCCATGCGGCAGGTGCTGGTCGGGTGGTAGAGCGTCGTGCAGTGACCACGAATGTACTCGGCGATCTCGGCATCGCTTTCGCATTCGGCGCTTGGCGTGATTTCGCCGACCAGCATTTCTTTGAGTGGCGACTCCGCCGCGATCCGGCGGCTGATGCGAATGCCCTCTACCAGCGTGGCGATATCCGATCCGTCCTCGTCGCTGGCGAAGTAACGCGGGTCGATCGCCGGATATTCGATGGGATTGGCCGAGCGCAGGCGGATCTCGCCGCGGCTGTCAGGCCGCTGCAGCGTGGTGTGCAGCGTGATGCCGGGCTTCGACGACAGGAACCGCACATAGTCGCGATGCGGGCTGATGGCGCCGTAAAGCTGAAGGTCCGGTTCGACATCCGGTCGGCTCCTGACGAAGCCACCGGCCGCCACCCAGGGTGAGGAGCGCGGGCCGCTGCGCGATGTCTGCCACTCCGCAAAATCCCGCTGCAGCGTCTCGTCGGTCCAGGCGCCGACGCCGATCTTGTCCTTGGTGTAGAAGGTGATCGGAATGTTGATATGGTCCTGCAGATCCTTGCCGACGCCCGGCAGATCGTGGACGGGATCGACGCCGACGCTCCTGAGTTCGTCGGCCGGGCCGATGCCGGAAAGCAGCATCAGCTGGCAGCTGCCGATCGAGCCCGACGACAGCACCACCTCGCTCTCGGCAAAGGCAGTCTCCGGCACGCCGTTGACCAGATAGCGGATGCCTCTGGCCCGGCCCTTCTCGACGATCAGGCCCGTCGCCAGCACCCCGGTTTTCACCGTGAGGTTGGGACGTTGCCGCGCCGGGCGCAGATAAGCCTTGCCTGTGCCCCAGCGTTCGCCGTTCTTGATGGTGAACTGGAAGAGGCCGACGCCTTCCTGCTCGACGCCGTTGAAATCGCGGTTGTGCTGGTAGCCGGCGGCCTTGCAGGCCTCGATCCAGGCGAGCTCGTTGGGATCGACATGCCCGACATTGCCGATATGCAGCGGCCCATTGGCGCCGTGCAGCGGATCGTTGCCAAGCTCGGCATTGCTTTCGCAGGCCTTGAACACCGGCAGCACGTCGCTCCAGGCCCAGCCCGGGCAGCCCATGGCGGCCCAGCCGTCATAGTCGGACGGCAGGCCGCGAATATAGATCATCGCGTTCAGCGCGCCGGAACCGCCGATCATCTTGCCGCGCGGCCAGAACACCCGCCTGCCGCGGCAGCCGACCTGCGGCTCGGTGTAATAGCCCCAATCGACGGCGGTGTTGAACATGGTCGGCCAGTCCGACGGCACGTCCGAGGCGAGCGGCGCTTCGCGTCCCGCCTCCAGTAGTAGCACCTTGCGGCCAGGATCGGCGCTGAGCCGGTTTGCCAGCACGCAGCCGGCCGAGCCGGCACCCACTATGATCGTGTCGAACATCGTCGGTCTCTCATTTTCCGGCCGCAGCCGGGCTTTGCACAATGTTGCTCACTACTGGCTTGCTGTTCGTTGGGCCGCTGCGCTTGCGCGTCAGCCAGCGGACAAGATCGCCAAAGCGGCCGACCAGCCCCTTCGGCATCAGCACCACCGACAGGGCGATGATCAGGCCGAGGCCGAGCGTGCGGAACTCGCCGCTCTCGCGCATCAGCTCGTCGGCCAGGACCAGCACCACGGTGCCGACAAGCGGTCCCCAGAACGTGCCGACACCGCCGACCACGACGATGGCGATGATGAACATCAGCTGCGACATCGACAGCACGCCGGGGCCGATCGCCTGGAAATGCGCGGCATAGAAACCGCCGGCAAGCCCGGTGAAGAAGGCAGAAATCCCGAAGACGAGAAGCTGCGCCTGGAACCGGTTGACGCCACGCGCCACCGCATAGCCCGGATTGTCCTTGAGCGCCCGGAAGGCAAGCCCGATCGGGCTTTTGACGATCGCGTAAGTGAAGACCATGGTGATGCCGAACAGCACCGCGATGATCGCATAGTTGCCGACCAGCCACTGCGCTCTCAGCAAGGCCCTGGTGCCAAGATCGCCGAACCGGGCAAAGCCGACGGCGCCGCCGGTGAACTGGCGGCAGACCGAGCCAACCATGACGAAGCACTCGGTGTCGGTGACGATCAGCAGATACATCGTCTGGGCAATCGCTAGGGTCAGCAGCGCCACATAGACGCCAGTCAGCCGCAGGCAGGCCAGGCCAACGACGAGCGAGAACAGCACGGCGCCGAGCGCGCCGGGCACAAGGGCCGCCCAGACGTTCCAGCCGAAATAGAAGCAGAGCATCGCGGTCGCGTAGCCGCCGAAGGCAAAGATCGCCATTTGGGCCAGCGAGAAGATGCCGGAGAAGCCGAACAAAAGATTCCACTGCGATGCGATCGTTGCATAAAACAGCGCCAGCACGATCTGGCCGAGGATGTAGCGGCTGTCGATCATGAAGGGCAGCGCAACCGCCGCAGCGATCAGCACCAGGCTGATGGCAAGATCGGTCCTGGCTGAGCGGGACATGCGCGACATGGATCTGGTGTCTGTCATGATGCCCTCACATGCGCCGGATTTCGGCGCGGCCGAAGAGGCCGGACGGTCGCCAGATCAGCACGGCAATGACCACGAACAGCAGCGACGGAAAGCCCCAGCGGGCGCCAAGCGCGTACTGGACGAAGGATTCGAGCAGCGCCAGGCCAAGCGCGGCGGCGACCGCGCCCGGCAGATTGCCGAGGCCGGCGACGACGCACATGATGAAGGCTTTCAGCATCGGATCGTTGCCGAGCGGCGGTGACAATTGCGTCATCGACGAGACCATGACGCCGCAGATGCCGGCGAGCGCGCCGGACAGCATCAGCACCTGCAGATAGACGCGGTTGACGGCGACGCCCATGAGCTGGGCCGCATCGCGGTTCTGCGCCGTCGCCCGGATTGCACGACCCATCCGCGTGCGGCCGAGCGCCAGCGAGACCACCACCATCATGACGACGACGACCGCGATGATCAAAAGGTTCTGCCAGGGCAGCGTCAGCGGCCCGAGGCGAACGGCGCCGGCGATCGAGACCGGCTGCTTCAGCGGCTGTCCGCCATACGTCAGCAGGATGGCATTCTCCAGCGCAATACCGATGCCGACCGTGGCGATCATGACGTTGGCTTCGAATGTCGACTTGTCGTTCTTCAGGAGATTGCGAACGATCGCAAAATAAAGGATCGCACCGGCCGCGGCGCCCACGAGAATGGCGCCGGCAAAGCCGATAGCGATCGGCAGGCCGAGCGAGGTGATCACCGTGAAGGCGACATAGCCGCCAAGCGTCAGCATCGCCGCATGGGCCATGTTGAGCATGCCCATCGAGCCCCAGACCAGCGACAGCCCGACCGTCGCCAGGGCATAGAGCGCGCCGGACGTGAAGCCGGCGACAAGAATGGCCATGAGAACGTCGGTCATGGCGTCAGCCTCCAAGATAGGTTGCGAGGAGCTCGTCTCGCGCCATCAGTTCAGCGGGCTTGCCCGACCAGACAATAGCGCCGTCGTCGAGCAGATGCAGGCGGTCGGCGAGGTCCTCGACCCGCGCCGGGTTCTCCTCGACGAGGAGGATCGTCCGGCCGGCTTTGCTCAGTTCGGCAATGACGCCGTAGACCTGATCGATGATCAGCGGCGCCAGGCCGAGCGACGGCTCGTCGATCAACAGGATGCGCCCGCCCATCATCAGGCCGCGGCCGATGCCGGCCATGCGCCGTTCGCCGCCGGACAGGCTCGAGGCGACCTGGTCGCGGCGGTCGGCGAGCTTCGGCAAAAGCGTGTAGACCTCGTCCAGCCGGCGCTTGATCTCGGCCTTGTCCGGCGCCAGATAGGCGCCCATCAGCAGGTTTTCGAGCACGCTCATCTGCGCAAACAGCATGTCGCCCTGCGGCACGTGGGCGACGCCCAGCATCGCCGTTTCGTGTGGCTTTCCGGACAGGCGCTGGCCGTCGATGCTGATCTGCCCGCCGCGTAGCGGCACGAGGCCGGAGATCGTCTTGAGAAGCGTCGATTTGCCATGGCCGTTCGGGCCGACGACGGTGACGAATTCTCCGGCACGGACGGTCAGCGAAATGCCCTTGAGCACCTCAAGGCCGTCATAGCCGGAGACGATGGCGTCGAGCTGCAGGACGGGCGGTTTGGCGGCTGCGCTCGTCATTGCGCCCCCTCGACCGGGCTCGTTGCGGCCTGGTCGTCGAAGAATTTCTTCAGCCGCTTCTGCGTGCCTTGTCCCAGATAGGTTTCGACGACGGTCTGGTCCTCGGCCACCTTGTCCGGCCTGCCCTCAAAGATCACCTTGCCGTGGTGCATGATGATGACGCGGCTGGACAGCGCCAGGAGAAAGCGCATGACATGCTCGATCAGCACGATGGTTAGTCCCTGGTCGCGCAATTTCAGCACCATCGCCATGATCTGGTCGATCTCGGCGACGTTGAGCCCGCCGACCGGCTCGTCGAGGAACAGCATCTTCGGCTTGGTGGCGATGGCACCGGCGATCATCAGGAGCTTGCGGTCGAGCACCGGCAGCCGCGCCACGGTCTCTTCAGCCTTGCCCGCAAGTCCGACGAAATCCAGCGCCTCCATTGTTGCCTGCCGGACATCCTCGCCGAGGCGGAAGCCAGCCAGCCTGCGCCGCTGGCGGCCGAAATAGGCGGCGATCTCGATGTTTTCGCGAACCGTCAAGCTATCGAAGGCGGCATTGAGCTGGAAGGTCCGGGCCATGCCGAGCTGGCAGATGCGGTCGGCTCCCAAAGTTGAAATGTCGGCGTCGCCGAAATGCACGCGGCCGGCGCTGGCCGGCGTGATCCCGGTCACGACATCAAAAAAAGTCGTCTTGCCGGCGCCGTTCGGCCCGCCAATGCCGACGATCTCGCCCGGATTGACCACCATCGACACGCCGTCGACGGCGGCCAGCGAGCCAAACCGTTTGACGACGCCGTCACAAACCAGCATCGGGCCCGCGGCCTCAGTCATCTCGTTTGCCTGGCACTGTTGTTTACCTGATGGCAACCGGTCGGGCGCCATGGCCCGCCGGTTTCGTTCGTTTCATTTCTACGTTCCGGTTCATTTGATCCATGGCGGCAGGATGAAGCTGTCCGTTGCATAGAGCACCGGCGCGATCAGTTTCGGATCGGTCTTGTAATCCTGATGTTGCAGGAACTGGTGCGGCATGCCGAGCGACGGATCCGCCACCTGCGTCGGGTAGCAGAACGCCGACTGACCCGCCGGATCGGCCCGGTAGGTGCCGTTGACCCCGCGATAGACCAAGCGTTTCATGGCATTGGCCACCTTGGTGGTCTGCTCCTTGTTGAACGGCTCGCCCGGACCGCCGGCGATTGCCGCCGCAAGCGCCCACATCCATAGGCCGTCATAGGTCTGCGATCCCGTGATGTAAGCGGAGTTCGGACCAAACTTCGCCCTGTAACTCTCGCGGAACGATTTGGAGAAATCGTCCGGCAGGCAACCGATCACCGTCGAATAGACGACGCCGTTGACCGCTTCGCCGCCGATCTCGCGGAACGCGGGCAGCGACGGCCCGTACTGCATATAGATCAGGCTGTTGATCGGCTCGGCGAGGAACTGGACCATGAACTGCGCCAGGTCCTGCGGCAGGAAATGCGTGACCAGGATCGCCGCCGGCGGATCCTGCCGGAGCTTCGCCAGTGTCGGACCCCACTGGTTGGTCGGGAACGGAACCGTCTCGAACAGGCTAACCTCGAATCCATATTCGGCGGCCTTGTCGCGGATCGCATTGGCGATGACGATCGAATATTCATTGGCCGACGGGATGATGGCGATCTTCTTGTTCGGCGCCTTCCATTTGCCGTCCGCGACTAGCGTCTTGAGAAAATTCAGGCAGCCGGGACCATACCAGAATTCCGGCGGATCGCCCTGGAAGGAACTGTAGTAGCGGGCCGGGTCGGTCTTGAACTTCTCATTGTGCGAAATCAGCGTGTTGTAGTGCATCATGATGACGTCATTGTCGGCGGCGACGTCCATCTCGATCATGTTGGTGCCGAGATTGTAGCCGTTGATGATGACCGGGGCCGTGAAACGATCGATCAAGCGCTGCATCGACTGGCTGACCAGATCGGCGCCCATTTCCTTGGTGTCTTCGATGTGGATCTCGACAGGCCGGCCGAGAATGCCGCCCGCCGCATTGATCTCCTCGGCGGCGAGGTCGAGGCCGTTCTTGAACTCGATGCCGTCGGCGGCGGCGATACCGGACATCGGCAGGGCCGAGCCGACCGGAATGGGGGTGGCGTCCTGGGCGATCGCCGCATTGTTCATGTCGGCAAGAAGAGCAGCACCAGCTCCCGCGCCGGCCACCCCTTGCAGCATTGCACGTCTGTTGATCATGGCAAAATTCCCCTTTTTTTGTCGTCGGTTACGGTCTGTTCTTTATGCGAAATAGATTAGGCGAAATCCTTCAGGCGAAACGCTTGCGTCAGGGGCCGAAAGGCGGCTTCCAGGTCGGCCGCCGCGGAAAGCACTTGGGCATCGTCGCCACGCGTACCGACGATCTGGAAGCCGACCGGCAGGCCCGCCGCCGTCATGCCGCAAGGGATGACGCAGGCCGGTTGCTGGCTGAGATTGATTGGATAGCTGAATGCTGCCCATTCGGTCCAGCGCGACAGGCCGCTGCCCGAAGGCACTTCAAGCCCGACGTCGAAGGCCGGGATCGATGTTCCCGGCGAAACGATGAAGTCATAGGTGTCGAGCAGCCGATCCATGGCGGCGCCGAATTCGCCGCGCTGTAACTGTGCGGCGACCAGTGCCTTGGCGTCGAACGCCGCCCCGGCCCGGGCGATCTCCAGGAAGCCCGGATCGATCCCTGCCCGTTCGTTCTCAGGGATCAGCGCCAGACGCGCGGCGGCGCCGGTGAACCAGTGGTATTGGAAAAGATCGAGCAGATCGCCGCCGGGGAGATCAATGGGTTCGACCGTCGCGCCAAACGCGCTGAAATACGTCAGCGCGTGGGACACGGCGGCGGCAATCTCTTCATCCAGCACGCCGGATGGCGGCTTCGACCAGTAGCCGACCCGGGCTCCTTGCAGCGTCGCATCGATCCGGCCAAGCGGCGCCAGCGTTCCCGCGCCTTGCTGCCAGTCGCTGAGATCGCGACCGGACATCGCCTGCGTCATGACGGAAAGGTCCTGCGCGGTCCGCGCCATCGGCCCGATATGGGCGACGGTTCCGAACGCGCTCGACGGATAGGCCGGCACGCGGCCGAAGGTCGGCTTCAGTCCGGCGATGCCGGTGAAGGAGGCCGGGATACGGATCGATCCGCCGCCATCGGTGCCGAGGTGGAAGACGCCGGCTCCGGTGGCGGCCGCCACCGCCGCGCCGCCGGAAGAACCGCCGGGCGTCTTTTCGGCATTCCAGGGATTGCGCGTGATGCCGCAAAGCCCGCTGTCGGTGATCGCCTTCCAGCCGAATTCGGGCGTCGTCGTCTGTCCAATGAAGACAGCGCCCGCTCGGCGCAGCAGGGCAACGGCGGGCGCATCCCTGTCGCAAGGCGCAGCCGGCGTGGTCCTGCTGCCATAGCGAACGCTCCAGCCCTCGACCCAGACGATGTCCTTGAGCGTCGTGGGTATGCCGTCGGCGGCGGACAGCGGTTCGCCTGCCCGCCAGCGTTTTTCGGAGGCGCCGGCGGCCTCGATCGCAGCCTTGCGGTCGATCATGGTGAAGGCGTTGAAAAGCGGATTAATCGCTTCGGCGCGAGCAAGCGCCGCCATCGTCACCTCGACGGGCGATAGCGATCCAGCGCGATAGGCAACGTTAAGCTCCGCGGCGCTCAGGCGGCACAGATCATCGGCGTCGGCAATGGGAGATATCCCATTCGGCATGCAGTTCGAACCCCTCGTTCCATGGCCACTCTTTCGGCAGCCTTGTCAGCAGAGGCAGTCTGGCGGGTTTCTGCATTTCCACAAAATGTATTATTGCGAGTAACATGCGCTATTAAATGCAACAATTGGATTTTCTATGAACCTGACCGTCCGGCAATTGCGCTATGTCTGCGAGGTCGCCCGTCTCGGCAGCGTGCTGGCGGCCTCCAAGTCGCTCTACATCTCGCAATCCTCCATCCTGGCGGCGATCACCTTGGCCGAGGCCGAGATGGGGGCGCGTATTTTCGACAGGCGGCCGGCGCGCGGCGTCTCCATCACGCCGGCAGGCCAACGCTTCGTCGCAGCAGCCCGCGTCATGCTGGCGGCGGAAACCGAGTTCAACCGGTCGATCGGCGATCTCAGCGGCCGCGTGCCGAAAGTCCTGCGCATCGGCTGTTTCGAGCCATTCGGCGCGCTATTCATGCCGGAAATGCTGCGCGGCTATCTCGATAGCGTCGGCGATGTCGAGATCGACCTGGTCGAGGCCGACCAGGTCCAGCTTCAGGAACGGCTTGTCGCCGGCCAGATCGACCTGGCCATTCTCTACGACATCGGGCCGATCGGCATCGACAGCGTCACCCGCATCTGCAAGGTGCCGGCGCACGCCGTCCTCAATGCCGATGATCCCCTCGCCGTGCGCGACGGCATCTGGCTGGCGGAACTGGCGGAGCGGCCGCTGGTCCTGCTCGATCTGCCGCACACCGCAACCTATCTCCTGACCTTGTTCGACGTGCTGGCCAAACGACCGGAGGTGCGCTTTCGCACGCGATCCTACGAGACGGTCCGCTCGGCGGTCGCCTCGGGCTTCGGCATGGCCATCCTCAACATGCGGCCGATCGGCCGGGCCACCGCCGATGGCGACGAGATCGTTCGAAAACCGATCTTCGACGAATTGCCGCCACCGACACTGATCGTCGCCGACATGTACGGTTCGGCAAAGCCGCTCTTCGTGCGGGTCTTCATCGAGATATTCCACCGCTTCTTCGACACGGTCGGCCCGTCCGGCTTTTCGGTGACGACGCCGGAGCGCGAGCCTTTGCTGCTGGTTGCCAGGAAAGGCTGAGGTGATCCTCTTCGGCTCACGCGATCGTGCGATTAGCCCTCAGCCGAGCGACTGTGGAAACTAAGCGAGCGCTCTATATCGTCCTGACGCACACGAACCCTGACGCTTTTCCGGAGATCTCTTCCATGACCTTGAGCACACGCAAGCTGGGCAGCCAGGGGCTGCAGGTATCGGTGATCGGCCTCGGCTGCATGGGCATGAGCCAGTCCTACGGCCCGGCCGACGAGGCGGAATCGATCGCCACGCTGCATCGCGCCATCGAGCTCGGCTGCACCTTCCTCGACACGGCAGAAGTCTATGGCCCGCACACCAATGAGGAACTGCTCGGCCGCGCCCTGAAGGGCCGGCGCGACGAGGTGACGATCGCCACAAAATTCGGCTTTCGTATCGAAAACGGCAAGCAAATCGGCACCGACCGCAACAGCCGGCCCGAGCATATCCGCGAGGCGGTCGAAGGCTCGCTCAGCCGGCTCGCCACCGACCATATCGACCTGCTCTACCAGCACCGCGTCGACCCGGCGGTGCCAATCGAGGATGTGGCGGGTGCTGTTGGCGATCTGATTATCCAGGGCAAGGTGCGTTACTTCGGCCTGTCGGAGGCCGGCGCCGCCAACATCCGCCGCGCGCATGCCGTGCATCCGGTGTCGGCTGTGCAGAGCGAATATTCGCTGTGGGAACGCAATCTGGAACCGGAGATCATCCCGCTGCTCAGTGAGCTCGGCATCGGCCTGGTGCCGTTCGCGCCGCTTGGCCGCGGCTTCCTCACCGGCGACGTCAAGCGCGCCGAGGACTACCCGGAGGGCGACTTCCGGCGCGGCGACCCGCGCTACCAGGGCGCCAACTACGACGCCAACGTGCAGGCGGCCGGGATTGTCCGCGACATCGCCACGGCCAAGGGCGTCAAGCCGGGCCAGATCGCGCTGGCCTGGCTGCTGCACAAGGGCACTGACCTCGGGCTGGACATCGTGCCGATCCCCGGCACCAAGCGCAGAAAGTACCTCGAGGAGAACGTCGCCGCCCCAGCGATCAAGCTCGACGCCGCCGCAATGCAGGCGCTCGACGACGCGCTGGCGCCGGGCAAGGTCTCGGGCGAGCGCTACAACGAACGCGTCATGGTGACGATCGACCGGTAGGGGTCTACGGCAGCTTCGCCAGTCCGGCAGCGTGGCGGATGGCAAGCAACGCGTGCCGGTTGGTCACGGGATAGCCTGCGATGAAGCGTTCGACAGAAAAGCCTGGAAATTCGGCTCTCAAGCGGGCCGCGGCGCGCGCCGCCTCGCCGGCCTCGCCCATGGCCGCATGTGAAAGCGCCAGGAACATCAGCGCGTCCGGCGACTCCGGCGAACTCCTGCGGAGCGCCGCAATGGCTTGGTCGTGCCTGCCGGCGACGAACAGGATGCGGCCTTGCATGCCGAAATACCAGGGCGGGGCCAATGGATTGAGGCGCATGGCACGCTCGATGAGCGGGATCGCCTCGGCCGGATCACCGACGACAAGCGCCTTGCTGCCGGCCAGCAGCGGCAGTATGCCGGCGTGATTGGAGCCGTATTCGAGAGCGCGCCGGTGCGCGCGCTCCGCTCCTTCGAGATCGCCAAGGCATGCCCTGGCATTGCCAAGGCATGCGTGAGCGCAGCTGTCCGTCGGGTCGAGGCGCAAGGCGTTTTCGGCCGCCGTCCGCCAGTTCTCGATCGACGTCAGCACGTCGTCGCCAAAGCCGTTGCAGGCCTCGACCGAATAGGCATAGGCGAGCTCGGCCCAGCAGTTGGCGAAAGTAGGGTCAAGCTCCAGCGCGCGTGAAAACAGGCGGATCGCCTCGGCATTGCCGGCGCGGCTGAAGGTGGTGTGCTGTTCGAGGGCGAGCAGGTAGCAGTCATAGGCCCGCAAGCTGGCCGGCGGCTTGCGGCGAACCGCATTGCGGCCGACGGTGGCAAGCGTTCCGTAACTGCCGGCGAACACATTGATGATGCTTTCGGTCAGGCTGTCCTGCAGCGTGAAAATGTCCTCGACAGGGCGGTCGTAGCGTTCCCTCCACAGGCTGACGCCGCTACGGGCATCGGCAAGCTCTATCGTCAAGCGAATCCTCTGGTCGTCGGCGCGCAACTGGCCCGATACGATATAGGTGACGCCGAGCGCCTTGCCGTCCGCCGCGAAATCGGCCGGCTTGCTGCCCAGCGATTTCATCGTGTGGAAGGCGATGACAGGCAAGCCCGCGTAACGTGCCAGGTCGATGGTGATGTCCGACGACAGGCCGTCGGCAAAGCGGCGCCAACGCTCTTCCGAACTCAGGCATTCGATCGGGAATATGGCGAGCACTGGCGGAGCGTCCGACGGGAGTGATAGCCCGTCCAGCCGAGCGCCGGAAGCGCCGGCAAAATACGCCGCAAGCCCGATCTTGGTGCGCACGCCAAGTTTTTCGTAGATGGCCGCAAGGTGGGTGCGAACAGTGGTCGGGGCAATAAAAAGAGCCTTGCCGATTTCGCGATAGGTCATGCCGGCTGCGAATTTTTCCGCGACCGCGCGCTCGCGGCCCGACAAAGCATCGAGCGTCTGCGCTTTCGAAGCGTCATTGACCGTCATGATGGAAACCGCCCCAGGACAGAATACTACAAATGCAGGAGGTCGAATACTGCATCTGAATGAAAGGGCAGGTTCCGAGATCGGCGATCTGATCGCTGAACGGGGTGGATGCGGGGCATTGTTCCGTTTCGAAATGGATGTCCTGGGGCAGGATCGCTGATCAATAAGGGTCAAAGTTGCATAAATGCGGCCGGAACTTGGGTCGCGAGGTGGCCTAAATAATCCCGGATCGATACGAGCCGAGCCTCCATCGGTCGCGGTGATTTCTGGTTGGAGCCCGCCATGGCCGCAAGTTGACCCGGAACCGGACCTTATGCGGCAAATGTCATTCTCGATGAGTCACTTCCACGGCAGTCCTGCGGCGCTGAGGCGTGACAACAGTTTATTCCTAAACTCCGGACCGCGCGCCTGCTGCAATTGATGGACATGCTTGCCGGTCAACGTGGGCGACTCGCGCGAGACGAACGACACGTCTTTCCGGGCAGACTTGAGATCGCCTATCCCGACGTATGATGCAGCCCGCAGGAGCCGTGCCCAGTGGTATTCAGGCAGGACCATCAGAAATCGATCAAACGAGGCAGTCGCGGCGTCATAGTTCCCCGCGGCGTATTCGGCATCGCCCCTGAACAGAAAGATCGGATGATAATCCGGACTGAGAAGGTTGGCCCGCGCGAAAGCTGCCTGTGCGCCTTCGAGATCTCCGGCGTAAGTCAGCCCGATTCCCAGCCAGGTACGGCACTCTGCATCGTTCGGATTGAGTGCGATGGCCCGCCGCAGGCAACAAGGCCTGTCTGCAAGTTTCCGAGATAAGTCTCGGCCAATCCGAGAGCACTGTGCAGACATGCTTCCCGGTCATCGTAACGAAGTCCGGCCCGCGCCTCATCACCAGCCCGGCGAAAGGCCTGGATGGGTTCACTGGACCATCCGTTGAAGCAGGAGTGGAAATCGACCCAGGCAAGGGTCTCTCTTATCAAGGCATGGTCTGGCTCGCCAGCGAGGAGCCTTTCACAGAGGCGCCGCGCTACGCCCATGCCTTTCGCCGTCGGCCGTTCGACGTGGTAAAATGCCTTCAGATAGAGCTTGTGGCGCTGAACTGCTTCCTCGAGGGCGGACGGGCCTGCCGCGTGCTTCATTAACACCTGGAACAGGTTTCCGCTGATCACGCCTGTCAATTCGTCATGCGATGACGGCTGGGCGAGATCGTATCTTGCGCTCCAGACCTCAACTTCCTCCTGGGCGTCCACGAGATGCGCGAAGGCGTGCGTGGCCTTGTCCTGGCGATGGACCGCGACTTCCAGGACATAGTTGGCTCCCGTGGTCCTGCCGATTTCCTTGACAGTGAGATGCCGCTTCGCGAGCGCGAACATTGTGGCCGCTGCGACGATTCCGATCTGGGAGAAGCGGCCGAGCTCTGCGGTCAACGCGCGCGTCAATGCATCCGCGCCGGTCTTTGTTTTGCCGAACTGACCCTTAACCGGCATCACCGCCAGCCGCGGTTTTCCGCTTTGATGGCCGATCTCGACGTGCTGGCCCGAGCCGTTGCTAGCGCCGGAAGCGCCGGCAAAATACACCGCGAGCCCGATCTTGGTGCGCACGCCAAGTTTTTCGTAGATGGCCGCAAGGTGGGTGCGAACAGTGGTCGGGGCAATGAAAAGTGCATTGCCGATTTCGCGATAGGTCATTCCGGCTGCGAATTTCTCCGCGACCGCGCGCTCGCGACCCGACAAAGCATCGAGCGTCTGCGCTTTCGAAGCGTCATTGACCGTCATGATGGAAACCGCCCCAGGACAGAATACTACAAATGCAGGAGGTCGAATACTGCATCTGCCCGATCCCGCCGCAGGCGCATAAATCGCACGATCGCTTCCAGCAACAAGCTGCAATCAGGGGAGGTTTCCATGCGTCCTGTTTCCATAGTGCTGGCGTGCACGATCTTGAGTCTTTCCGCCGCCCAGTCGCCGTCGTTCGCAAGAGGATGCAGGCAGGCGCTGGAATCGGATGTGAAAATCGCGAGCATGCGCCTCTATGCCGACATCCTGGCCAATGCCGCCCGCAACGGCTGGGACTACACGCCTGAATCGATCGTCAGCGGCTCAAAGCGGCATTTCGAGGAGATGAAGCTCCAGTTGAACGACGCCGGGTATGAGATCGTCCCCGTCGGCGTCCGCCTGTATTGCAAACGGTTGGACAAGCTGGCCGCCCGCTAGCAACCAGCGATCCGCCCTTTGCGGCGCAAGCTTTCGGCAATGTTGAGCTGAAGAGCGTGCCGGATCATCTCGATCCGCTCAGCGTCGTGGGCTGTCAACGAGCGTCCATGAACCTTCCCGATGCTGCCGCCGGAGAGCCGGGCGACACCTCAGGCAAAACGCGCCGGGTGGGCAGCAAACCATCCCAGTACCCACTGGACGTCGTAACTCATGAGGGGGATTTGATGGGGCTCGAAGACGACCATGCGCCACTCCGCCTGGACGATGCGCTGTACCACTTGGACGGCACGCTAGCCGGCCGGCGCAGGGCCTCGGCGCTGGCCGATGTCCTGTCCTTCGCACCGTCGATGCTCGACGAAAAACCGTTACCGAAGCTGCGGCCGAAAAGCGCTATCCTCGATTGGTATCGGGCGGTGCGGGGGCTGTCGCGGCTTACCGCGGCAATCCGCTCACGCATGGCCGGTCCCGGCGGATACTACAATCTCGGCAATGCGCTCGGGCTGGTGACGGGTGTCACGGTCCAGATCGTCGCCGTGCCGCGGGGTTCCGGCCTGAGTGGCTCTGCCGCGCTCCTCGATTATTTCGCCGGTAGCATCGCCGCTATGGCACTGACACTAGCCACGCTGGTCTTCTTCTACAGCGGCGAAATCTACTGCCGCGCCTGGGCTAGAAAGCCGAGCCCCGACGCGTCCCTGAACCGCCTTGGCGACGTGCTGTCGGGGGTCGGGGCGATCGGGCTTGGCATCGCCCTGTTCCTGTTCGGTGAGCCTGTACTTGCGGCGACCTCGGGCCTGCTGCATGCACTAGGCAAGTTTGGCAGCGCTTTCGCTGCCGGCAGGCCGTTGCCCGGCTGGCAAGCCACCTGGCCCGACCCGTTCCGCAGCGCCGTTCTGGCCAGCCGCCTGCCGGCGATGGTAGCGGCAGCGGCCGGGATCGGCGGTGCCTTGCCGCCGGTGTGGTCGGGCGCTTCCTCGACGCTCGTTGCTGCGCCGCTGACATTGCTCGTCTGCTACCTGCTATGGGCAAAGGCCGACCTGCTGCTGCTCCAGGACGGGCGAGCCGAGCGCGCGCTGGCTTCGCACGCCGGGAACCGCCGAGACGCAGTGTGACGCTCGTTTCGCCTTTCCATCAACCGACTTGCGATCCGCCCTTCGCGGCGCAAGCTTTGTCGAGACATTGATATGTCGAGGGTGCAGGCCAACTGTCTGCTTCTGCTTGCTGCTGCCTTTTGGGGCTTCGGCAATGTTGCGCAGAAGACTGTGCTGGATCATCTCGATCCGCTCAGCGCCGTGGGCATGCGCTGCCTGATCGCGGGGCTCATGGTCGCGCCGCTGACGATGCTCGAATGGGGAAGGAAATTCGGGCCCGGCTATTGGATGAGCCTCACCAAAGTCAGCGTTCTGTTTTCGATTTCCATCATCGTCCAGCAGATCTCCTATCTCGACACCTCGGTTACCAATGCGAGCTTCCTAGTGAGCACGGCAACGGTGATGACACCGCTCGCGGCCTGGTTCCTGATTGGCGAGCGTCCGAATGCTGTCGGCGGGCTTGCGGCTGCCATGACATTGATCGGTGTCCTGCTGCTGTCCGGGGGCTTGACCTCCAGCTTCAGCCATGGCGATCTCGCTGCGATACTTTCGGCCGCGTGCTACGCGCTTTGGATGGTGGAGCTTGGCCGCCACATGCAGACCCACGGCGCGCCGGTCGCGACGGCTGCCGCGCAATTTCTCGGCGCCGCCGCGATCACTCTGCCGCTCGGCGCCTTTCAGGGCAATTTATCGCTGGCTGCCATCAGCGATGCCGGCCCGGAACTCGCCGTGCTCGGCATCTTCTCGACCGGGGCCGCCTTCGGCATCCAAACGATCGCTCAACGCTTCACGTCGGCCAGCCATGCCGCCGTGATCGTCAGCGCGGAGAGCGTGTTCGGAGCGATCGGCGCGGCAATATTTCTGGGCGAGCGACTGTCGCCGATCGGAGCAGTTGGCGCTGCGGTCGTATTTGGATCAATCACCTTGCTGTCGATGACGACCGACAAATCCAAAATCAGCAAGCCGGCGATGGCTGACTGAGAGATTATCGGGGCAATGCGCGGTCGCGGACTCCTCGGCAAGGCCTCAACCGAGCCTTGCCAGCTTTGCGGCGTCGCGTATGGCTTGCACGGCATGCGGGTTTGTCACGGGATAGGCTGCGACGAAGCGTTCGACCGAAAAGTCCGGGAATTCAGCTTTCAAGCGGGCTGCAATCCTAGCCGCCTCGCCGGTCTCGCTCACGGCTGCATGCGCCAGCGCCAAAAACATCAGCACGTTCGGAGAATCCGGCGAACTCCTGCGGAGCGCTGCGATGGCTTCGCGATGCCTGCCGGCGACGAACAGGATGCGGCCTTGCATGCCGAAATACCAGGGCGGGGCCAGTGGATTGAGGCGCATGGCGCGCTCGATGAGCGGGATCGCCTCGGCCGGATCGCCGGCGACAAGCGCCTTGCTGCCGGCCAGCAGCGCCAGCGTGTCGGCATGATTGGAGCCGTATTCGAAGCCACGCTGATACGCGCGCTCTGCCCCCTCAAAGTCGCCGAGACATCCCTTGAGATCGCCAAGGCAGGTGTGGGCGGCGCTGTCCGTCGGGTCGAGCCGCAAGGCGTTTTCGACCGCCGCCCGCCAGTTCTCGATTGAGCCCGGCACATCGTCGCCAAAGCCGTTGCAGGCCTCGATGGAATAGGCATAGGCAAGCTCGGTCCAGGCCCTGACCAGAGTTGGGTCAAGCTCCAGCGCTCGTGAAAGCAGGCGGATTGCCTCGACATTGCCGGCGCGGCTGAACATGTTGTGCTGTTCGACGCCAAGCAGATAAAAGTCGTAGGCCCGCAGGCTGGCCGGCGGCTTGCGGCGGACCGCATTGCGGCCCACCGTGGCGATCGCCCCAAAACAGCCAGCAAGGACATTGATGACGCCTTCCGTCAGGCTGTCCTGCAGTTTGAAAACGTCCTCGACCGGACGGTCGTAGCGCTCGCTCCAAAGGCTGACGCCGTTCTCCGCATCGGCAAGCTCTATCGTCAACCGAACCCGCCGCTCTTCGGCGCGCAACTGGCCCGACACGAGATAGGTGGCGCCCAGCGCCTTGCCGTCCGCCGCGAAGTCGGCCGGCTTGCTGCCCAGCGATTTCATCGTGTGGAAAGCGATGACCGGCAAGCCCGCGTATCGCGCCAGGTCGATGGTGATGTCCGACGACAGACCGTCGGCAAAGCGCTGCCAGCGCTCTTCGGAATTCAGACATTCGATCGGGAATATGGCGAGCACCGGCGAGGCGTCGGACAAGGACGGAGCCGGCTGCGCGCTAGTGGCGCCGGCAAAATACGATGCGAGAGCGACTTTGTTGCGGACGCCAAGTTTTTCATAGATCGAGGCGAGATGGGTGCGGACGGTCGAGGGGGCGATGAACAGCGCCTCGCCGATCTCGCGATAGGTCAGGCCGGCGGCAAACTTCTCCGCGACCGCGCGCTCGCGGTCGGATAGAGCCGGCGAAGACGTCGCGATGCGGTTCATGGCAAATTTCCTGCCACCGGACGGAGAGACGGGTTCAACTGCTGCCGACGCAGGATACTACAAATGGAGAACCCTAAACACCGCATCTGGCCGATTGTGATGTCGCGCTTCGAAGCCGAAAGCTTCTCGCACGCCGCTCCGACCAGCCGCTGCGCTCCATTCGATTTCAGCACAATATCAGCATCCGTTCAGGACGCGGATGCCATGTCGCGGCGATGCTCTCTCGGGAGACAAACCCGATAAGCGGCCATGACAATTGCCCTGACAGAAGACCTCCTCGCCAAGATCGATCGCAAGATCGAAGACGCCGGCCCGGCGCCCGGACTGCGCAATCTGGAGGATCGCGACTATGCCGACATTCGCACGCAGCTGCTTGCGGGACGCCCGCGTGACGTTTGGGTGTTCGCCTATGGCTCGCTGCTGTGGAACCCATGCTTCGAATTCGTCGAGGAGCGACCGGCGACCGTGCATGGCTGGCATCGGCGATTTTCGCTGTGGCTGACCCGCTGGCGCGGCACGCGCGAGCGGCCCGGGCTGATGCTTGCGCTCGACCGTGGCGGCAGCTGCCGCGGTGTCGTCTACCGTCTCCCTGACCTTGATATCGACGCGGCAATCGACCGGCTGCTGCGCCGTGAGATGAGCGCCAACCCGCCGACCAACATTCCGCGCTGGATCTCGGTTCGAGGCGCGGCTGGGAATTTTCGGGCCATCGCCTTCGTCGCCGACCGGAATGGCCCCGCCTATGCCGCAGGCCTGAACGAGCAGACCACGGTGGAAATCCTGTCGCTCGCCGCCGGCCACATCGGAAGCTGCGCCGACTATCTGCGCCGCACCGTCGTTCAGCTCGAAGCCCGCCACATCCGCGACGCCACGCTATGGCGGCTGCAGGGCAAGGTCGCCGCCTACCTCGGATCACTGCAATCCGGCACGCCCTTGCCGGCACCAACCCTGGAGATCGAGCATGCATGCGAAGGTTGAAGAACCATTCCTCCCGTCGGCTCTGGCACGGGAAGCGGTGCACCGGATCCTGTCGACGGGCAACGTTGAATTCTGTGGCGGCGAAACGGCTCAGATGCTGCACTATCTCGACCTGCTGACGCCGAGTGAGACAGCCATGATCCCTGCCAAAACGATTCCTGCAGAAACGAGGCCGCGCCTGTGGCAGCGCCTTTCCGGCATCTTTCGGGCTTGACCTTTACCGGCTTATGCGGCTCCGATGATCGCTGCGCAATCAGGCGCAGCGGTGGTGCAGGAGCTTGGCACACCAGGTCGGCAGCTCGGTTCTCGATCTCGACCGCGGCACATTGCGGCGTGACGGCGAGATCGTGCCGGTGCGGCCAAAGACCTTCGACCTGCTGGCCTTCCTGGTGCGCAATCCTGGCCGAGTGCTGAGCAAGGACGAACTGTTACAGGCGGTCTGGCCCAGCACAATCGTGACAGAGGATTCGCTCACGCAATGCATTCGCGATGTGCGCAAATGCATAGGCGACGAGACGCAGTCGCTGGTTCGCACGGTGCCCCGGCGCGGCTACATGTTCCAGGCTGACGACGACGGCCTGTCCGCTTCGCTGCCGCCGGCCACCGCTGCGGTTCAGATTGAACGAGCGCCCGAGCCGATGGTCGCCATCCTGCCGTTTCGCGTCAACATTGAAGATGCGACGGCAAAGCCGCTCTTCGACGGCGCGGTCGAGGAGATCATCAACGCGCTTTCCTACTTCAAGACCATCGCGGTGCTGGCACGGCATTCGGCCTTCGCGCTTGCCGAACATTCCGACCAGGACATCTGGGCGACCGCCGAGCGCCTCGGCGCCGACTATGTTGCGGAAGGCAGCGTCGAGAGCGCCGACGGCGGCTACAGCACGCACGTCGTCCTGTCCGAGACGGCGTCCGGCCGGCGCATATGGGCGCAGACGTTTTCATTCAGGACGAGCGAGATTTTCGCTTTTCAGAGGATGGTGGCGCAACGGATTGCGACCGCGCTGGTCGCCAACATCGAGAGCGCTGCCATGCGGCGCACATCCCCGGCGCCCGCCGCCAACATCGAAGCCTATGTCCACATCCTGCGCGGCATGGCGCTTCTGCGCAGCTATGGCGAGGGCGTCAACCAGCAGGCCCGCGAACATTTGCTAAAGGCGCTCGAACGCGATCCGGATTCGGGGCTCGCTCACGCCTATCTCGCCTTAGCGGACATGATCATAGGCGGCTATGGCGGCGCGCCTCGCGCCTTGCTTGATCAGGCGCGGGACCGTGCCCTGCACGCCACGGCACTCAGCCCAGACGAGGCCCGTTGCCACCGCATCCTGGCCTTGATCCTTATCTACCTGGCCGAATTCGACGCCGCCGCACGCCATTTCGCGCGCGCATTGGATCTTAATCCCTACGACGCCGACACGTTGGCCCAGACGGGCTTTTTCGAGGTCATACGCGGTCATGGCGAGACCGGCCTGATGCTGCTGGACCAGGCGATCCAACTCAATCCGATGCATCCCGCCTGGTATTATTACGACCGGGGTGAGGCCCTGCTTGTCCTTGGTCGCTATCCGGAAGCGGCGGCGTCTTTTTCCTGCCTTCCGCGAAAGAGTGCCTGGCAATGGGCGCGGCTGGCTGCCTGTCACGCGCTTGACGGCAATATCGACAAGGCAAGGGCCTGCACCAGGGAAGGCCGCCGCCTAAATCCCGGCCTGACCGAACAGGCAATCATGGCGGACCTTCACATGATGCGCTCGGAAGATCGGGAGCGGATACGGTCCGGTCTCGAGTTGGCTGGATGGGATGACGCGCAAATGCCGACAACATCATGAGCAGCACCGGCGGCGCTGGGCACATGACGCGGCCCCGAGTCGAATCCGCCCGTTCTTGCGCAAACCTCCGGCCTTGGCTAGCATCCGCCCGCAGGCACCGAGCGGAGGAGAACGTCGCGGTGGACCGGCTGGAGCGCCGTTGCGTCCCCTTGGGCGCTCAAAGGACACTCCATTTCTAGATCGACGCATGAACCTGCCGGAGACCCATTCCGGTTTTCGGGGTCGTGCGCTCATGTGGAGGAGACTAAATTGATGAACAGACGTGAATTCCTGCTGTCGTCCGTGGCGATGAGCACATTGGCGCTGGCCGCTCCGCAACCGGCATTCGCCCAGGACAAGCTGACCATCCTGGGTTCGGTGCCCAGCCTCGGCTTTCCGTTCTTCGTTCACATGCTGAACCAGATCAAGGCGGAGGCGCAGGCGCAAGGCGTCAATCTGACCGAGAGCGATGGCCAGAATTCGGCACCCAAGCAGACTGCCGATATCGAGGCGGCGCTTGTGCAGAAGGTCGACGCCATCGTCATCTCGCCGCTCGACGTCAACGCGCTGGCGCCGGCCATCGAGCAGGCGGTGCAGGCCGGCATTCCCGTCGTCACCATCGATCGCCGCGTCGACGGCGTCGAAGGCATCCTCGCCCATGTCGGCGCCGACAATGTCAAGGGCGGCGAGGCCGAGGCGCAGGCCATGGTGGCGGCGTTCCCGAACGGCGCCAAAATCTTCCATCTGCAGGGCCAGCCAGGTGCTGGGCCCGCGATCGACCGCAACAAGGGCGTGCACAACGTTCTCGATCCGCTGAAGGACAAATACCAGATCATCTTCGAGCAGACCGCCAACTTCGCCCGCGCCGAGGCGCTCTCCGTCACCGAAGCCGGCCTTGCCGCCAACGGCAAGCCCGACGCGATCATCTGCGCCAACGACGACATGGCGCTTGGCGCGGTGGAAGCCTGTGCGGCGCGCAACTTCACCGACGTCAAGATCTACGGCTTCGACGCGCTCCCCGAAGCGCTGGTCGCCGTGCGCGACGGCAAGCTCGCCGGCACCGTCGAACAGTTCCCCGGCGAGCAGTCGCGCACCGCAGTGCAGATCGCTGTCGCCTATGCCAAGGACAAGACCGAGCCCAAGGAAAAGCTCGTGCTGCTGACGCCGATCGTCATCGGCAAGGACAATCTCGATAAGGCTGAAAGGCTTGGCGAGACGAAGTAGGAGCACAAACGGGGCGCGCAGCAGCAAAAGTAGCGTTCTGTCGCGCCCCCCTCTGCCCTGCCGGGCATCTCCCCCACTCGGGGGGAGATCGGCAGCTTCGCCGATAGCGCCTTTTTTGCAACGCAGGAGATTGGCGAAAGCCAAGGCGACATCCAATCTCCCCCCTCGTGGGGGAGATGTCCGGCAGGACAGAGGGGGGCGCTGTCCCGCCAGCCTGCGTGGGAATCGGAATTCAAGGAGGATCGCTTGTCTCCAGCAGAAGCCGCAGCGCCGTCGCTATCCCTGGCCCTCCTGGCCGTCGAGGGCGTGACCAAGCGCTTTGCCGGCGTGACTGCGCTGAGCGATGTCTCGCTTGAGGTTCGGCCCGGCGAAATCCTCGGCCTGCTCGGCGAGAACGGCGCCGGCAAGTCGACGCTGCTCAAGATCCTGTCCGGCGTCATGCCGCCCACCAGCGGCCGCATCGTCTTCGACGGCGTCGAATTCGCTCCGCACAATCCGCAGGATGCCAAGCGCCATGGCATCGTCACCATCTACCAGGAACTGAGCCTGATCCCGACGCTGACGGTGGCGGAGAACATCTTCATCGGCCGCGCGCCGCTCGGGCCCCTCGGACTGGTGAGCTGGCGGAAGATGGAGGAAGCCTCCCGCGGCATCATCGCCCGCGTTGGTCTGGATCTCGACCCGGCGACGCCGGTGTCGGCACTGTCGGTGGCCGAGCAGCAGCTGGTCGAGATCGCCCGGGCGCTGTCGCTGAAGAGCCGCCTCATCATCATGGACGAGCCGACTTCGGCGCTGACCGAAACCGAAGTGCAGAAGCTGATGTCGATCATGGACCGGCTGCGCAAGGACGGCGTCGCCATCATGTTTGTCACCCACAGGCTGGAAGAGGCCTCTGCCATCTGCGACCGCATGACGGTGCTGCGGGACGGCAGGCTGGCCGGCCATCTCGACCGCGACGGCGGGCCGATCAAGCTGCCAAGGATCATCGAGAAGATGGTCGGCCGCGCCGCGTCCGAGCTTTATGCCAGGCCGACGCTGCGCGATATCGCCGGCGACGTCAGGCTTTCCGTGCGCGGACTGCGCACGGTGCGCGATCCGCAGGCGCCGCATGCCATCGTGCTCGAAGGCGTCGATCTCGACCTCAAAGCGGGCGAGATCCTCGGTGTCGCCGGCCTCGTCGGCTCCGGCCGCACCGAGCTTGCCCGCGCCATCTTCGGCGCCGACCGCATTGCCGCCGGCACCATCACGCTCGACGGCAAGCCGATCGCGCCAGCATCGCCCGCCGACGCCATCGCGCTCGGCATCGGCCTGGTGCCGGAAGACCGCAAGCATCAGGCGATCTTCGCCGCGCTCGGCATCCTGACCAACTTTTCCATCGCGGCACTCGGCCGCTACTCTAACGGTCTCGGCTTCATGACCGAGCGGCGCGAGCGCGAAGCGCTGGCAAGCTACAGAAGGACGCTGTCGATCCGCATGGCCTCGCCCGAGCAGCCCATAGAGGGGCTGTCCGGCGGCAACCAGCAGAAGGTCATCCTTGCCCGCTGGCTGGCGCGCGACCCCAAGGTGCTGATCGTGGACGAACCAACGCGCGGCGTCGACGTCGGCGCCAAGGCCGAGGTGCATCAGATCCTGGTGCAGCTCGCGGCGCGCGGCATCGCCATCATGATGATCTCGTCCGAATTGCCCGAAGTGCTTGCGGTGTCGGATAGGATCGTCACCATGCGGCGCGGACGCATCACCGGCGAGATGCCCGGCATCGAGGCGACAGAGGAAAAACTGATGGAACTGATGGCGCTCGATCAAAAGCAGGAAGCGACGCAATGACCAGCACGACCGAACAGAGCCAGCGCGGCGGCATCAATGTCGCGCGCCTGCTGATGAGCTTCGGCCCGCTGATGTTCCTGGCGCTGCTGGTCGTCGTCTTCACCGTGCTGAAGCCGAGCTTCATCGACCCCATCAACATCTTCAACATCATGCGGCAGATCTCGATCACCGGGCTGATCGCGCTCGGCATGACCTTCGTCATCCTCACCGCCGGCATCGACCTGTCGGTCGGCTCGCTGCTGGCCTTCTGCGGCATGGTCGCGGCGGTGGTGGCCAAGGGCGGCACCGCCAACACGCTGTCGCTGGCCACATCTGGCACGCAAGGCTATGGCTGGTTCGCCGCCCTTCTGGCCGCCGTCGTCGTCGGTGCGCTGGCCGGCGGCGTCCAGGGCTTTGCCATCACCAGGCTGAAGGTGCCGCCCTTCGTCGTCACGCTCGGCGGTCTCACCGTGTTTCGCGGCCTGACGCTGACGATCTCCAATGGCGGCCCGATCTCCGGCTTCGATGCCTCGATGCGCTGGTTCGGCACCGGCCTGATCGGACCGGTTCCGGTGCCCGCGATCATCTTCGCGGTGGCCGCGATCCTGTGCCACATTGTGCTGCGCTACACGCGCTACGGCCGCGCGGTCTACGCCGTCGGCGGCAATGCCGAAGCGGCAAGGCTGTCAGGCCTGCGCGTCGACCGCATCCTGATCTCGGTCTATGTCATCGTCGGCTTCTTCGCCGGCCTTGCCGCCTTCGTGTTGTCGGCGAGGCTCAATTCCTCGGAAGCCGTCGCCGGCATCGGCTACGAGCTGACAGTGATCTCGGCGGTCGTCATCGGCGGCACCTCGCTGTTCGGCGGCATCGGCTCGGTCGGCGGCACGGTGGTGGGCGCGGCGCTGATCGGCGTGCTGCAGAACGGGCTGCAATTCAACAACGTCTCGTCCTACACCCAAAGCATCGTCATCGGCCTGATCCTTATCCTCGCGGTAGCCTTCGACCGCTGGCTGAAATCGCGAGTGAGGCGGTGATCCGAGGAGCACAGGCTGTGATGTAGTAAACTGCCGGGGAGGTAGCGATGACCCAGATCAGAACCATGACCGAACAGGACGTGCCGTCGGTATCGCAGCTCCTTGGCGAGTCCTGGCGCCGCACCTATTCGCCGATCATCGGCGCCAAGACCACGGCACGCATCTCGGACGGCCGTCACGCGCCGCAAAAGATCGCGGCGGAACTGGCCGACGACAACAAGATGTCGTTCGTCGCGGAACGGCCGGACGGCTCGATTGCCGGCTACGCGATGGCCGAAATGGACGAAACCGGCGACGTCATGCTCGACCGGCTCCACATCGACAAGAGCGAGTTCGGCACGGGGCTGGCCGCCGATATGCTGCATGCCGTCCTTGCCGCCCATTCGGGCATCCCCAGCATCGCCCTCGAAGTGATCGAAGGGAATGACCGGGCGATCGCATTCTACCGCAAGCACGGGTTCGAAGTGGTCGAGCGCAGGCCTGCGTCGCACGGCGTGGAAGGCCATGCGTCATTCATCATGCGCAGGCTGCTGCCACGGGCTTAGCACAGGTTTCCCCGCGCTCGCGATTTTTCGTCCGTCAAGCGGGTGCGTTCACACGCGGCGAACGCGTCGCCCAATCGGCAATCGTCCCACCCGCGACCGGTGAGCTCGTCTGCGGCGCGAGGAGATTGTTGCGGCGGGCAAACGCCACGAATGTCGCCCGCGCCGTCTCGGCGTCGATCTCGCCGTCCATCGCGGCCCGGCAAGCCTTGGCGGCGATGTCATGCGCGGCCGTCCGGCTCGCCGCCGGCCAGTCGGCAAGCAGCGCATAGGCTTCAGCGCCGCTTTCTATCTTCGACGGCGTGCCTAGGCCGGTAAGGATGGTGACCGGCTTTTCAAAAGAAGAACGATCCATGACATTCTCCTTTCGGGGCTCAGCTGTCTCCATTCCGGGTTCAAGAATCTGGCCGGGTTCCGCGCGAATTTCGGGCGCAGCTGACATCAGGATAGAAGACGTGGCGCCGGCGAGCCGGCAAGCCGGCACGGCCGGCGTGCTCGGCCGTGGTAGCGACCGATGCGCCTTGACCAGCGCCTCCAGCCAGGCCACCACGCCGAGAGGCGGATGCTCGCGCCCGCAGAGCCAGTTCCTTGCTCTGGAGACCGCATAGCCCGCCTCTTCGGCGAAATCGGTTTCCGACCATCTCAGCAGGCGCAGGCACTCACGCATCCGCGCCGCAATCATCTCTGCCCCCCTTGCCGGCTCCCAATCGCTGAGCCGACAGGAACATCAGCGTATAGGCCGCCTTGCGGCGATCCCAGCCGGCCGACTCGACTGCGTCAAGCAATCCGTCGACAAGCGGCGCCAGCGCTTTCTTGCACTCCGTTTCATAGTTGAAATCGGTCCTGGGAAGGGTCGGCGCGGCGATCTTTCCAAAACTGTTCATCATGTCCATGGCAACACCTGCATATGGTCCGGGCACGACCGTGCGCGCCTTCGCATCGGCGGGCACGGTCGTTTGTCCTCAGAGGCCTGGCGTCAGTAATCCATGCCGGCACCGGCAGGCATCGCCGGCGTGGCCCCTTCCTTCTTCGGCTTCTCGGCCACCATCGCCTCGGTGGTGACGAGCAGGCCGGCGACAGAGGCGGCGCCCTGCAGCGCAGTGCGCACGACCTTGGCCGGATCGATGACGCCCTGTGCGTAGAGGTCGCCGAACTCGTTGGTCTGCGCGTTCCAGCCATAGCCGAAGTCGGTCGTCTCGCGCAGCTTGCCGACGATGATCGAACCTTCCGCACCGGCGTTCTCGGCGATCTGGCGCACCGGCGCTTCGATGGCGCGACGCACGATGTCGACACCGGTCTTCTGGTCGGGATTGTCGACGGCGACGTTGTCGAGCGCCTTCGCCGCCCTGAGCAGCGCCACGCCGCCGCCGGGCAGGATGCCTTCCTCGACCGCCGCGCGTGTGGCGTGCATGGCATCGTCGACGCGATCCTTGCGCTCCCTGACCTCGATCTCTGTCGAGCCGCCGACGCGGATGACGGCGACACCGCCGGCGAGCTTGGCCAGCCGCTCCTGTAGCTTCTCGCGGTCGTAGTCGGAGGTGGTTTCCTCGATCTGCGCCTTGATCTGGCTGATGCGCGCCTGGATTTCATCCTTGCGGCCGGCACCGTCGACGATGGTGGTGTTCTCCTTCTCGATCAGCACCTTCTTGGCGCGGCCAAGCATCTCCAGCGTGACGTTCTCAAGCTTGATGCCGAGGTCTTCCGAGATCGCCGTGCCGCCGGTCAGGATGGCGATGTCTTCCAGCATGGCCTTGCGGCGGTCACCGAAGCCCGGCGCCTTGACGGCTGCAACCTTCAGGCCGCCGCGCAACTTGTTGACGACCAGCGTCGCCAGCGCCTCGCCCTCGACGTCCTCGGCGATGATCAGCAGCGGCTTGCCGGATTGCACGGCGGCCTCGAGCACGGGAAGGATGGCCTGCAGGTTGGAGAGCTTCTTCTCGTGGATCAGCACATAGGGTTCTTCAAGTTCGACCCGCATCTTGTCCTGGTTGGTGATGAAATAGGGCGAGAGGTAGCCACGGTCGAACTGCATGCCTTCGACCACTTCCAACTCCGTCTCAGCGGTCTTGGCCTCCTCGACAGTGATGACGCCCTCATTGCCGACCCTTTCCATCGCCTCTGCGAGGAAACGGCCGATCTCGGCATCGCCATTGGCAGAGATGGCGCCGACTTGGGCGATTTCGTCGTTCCTGGTCACCTTGCGGGCATTGGATTTCAGGTCGGCGACGACGGCGTCGACCGCCTTGTCGATGCCGCGCTTCAGGTCCATCGGGTTCATGCCGGCAGCGACCGCCTTGGCCCCTTCCCTGACAATGGCCTGAGCAAGAATCGTCGCGGTCGTGGTGCCATCGCCGGCGGTGTCGCTGGTCTTCGAGGCGACCTCGCGCACCATCTGCGCGCCCATGTTCTCGAACTTGTCCTCAAGCTCGATCTCTTTCGCCACCGTCACGCCGTCCTTGGTGATGCGCGGGGCGCCGAACGACTTGTCGAAGACAACGTTGCGGCCCTTGGGACCGAGCGTCACCTTCACCGCATTGGCGAGAATATCGACGCCGCGCAACATCTTCTCGCGGGCTTCGGTATGGAATTTCACATCCTTGGCAGCCATTAGATAACTCCTTCAAATAGGCAGCTTTTCGTTGACTGATTGCTTGTTGCGGCCCCGCTCAGGCGGCCTTCTTCACTTCGCCGGTCAGTTCGATCACCCCCAACACGTCGCTCTCCTTCATGATGAGCAGGTCTTCGCCATTGAGCTTGATCTCGGTACCGGACCACTTGCCGAACAGGATGCGATCGCCGACCTTGACGTCCAGCGGCTGCAACTGGCCGCTATCGTCACGCGCCCCGGGACCGGCGGCAATCACTTCGCCTTCCTGCGGCTTTTCCTTGGCGGTGTCGGGAATGATGATGCCGCCCGCGGTCTTCTCGTCGACCTCGATGCGGCGGACCAGGATACGGTCATGCAATGGACGGAACGCCATGTCGTTCTCCTCATAGGACAAACAGATTTTCTTGGACCTCCCTTCGCAGCCGGCCGGTACAACGGCCGATGCGACGGTGCGCGACCCTTGCTCAGGCATCGCGCATATCGAATTAGTCTGCCGATCCAGGCTTTCAAGAGGACGCCGAAAAAATTTTAGCACTCGCCATGGTCGAGTGCCAACACACTGTAATTGTGGCGCTATTCCAGAATTTGAACTGACGGATGCGGCTTGAAATCGCGGCGCAGCCTTTCCGACATCCTCGTCGGTCCCGGCACGCCTGCCGGCGGCCGGAACCGATGAGTAAGCGGAGGCATTTTTCCATGCGGAGGACAGTAACGAGTTCTGGCTCCAGATGCAGGGTTTTGGCCCGACAACGGCAGAGATCCATTATTCCCGACTATCAGGACCTGCTGCAGCTCTCAATCTGGCAGGAATACGACATCACCCCGGATTTCCCGACGCTGAAGCATTTCCTCGACTATTGGGAACGTGAGATCGAAGGCCCGCTGCATTCCGTGCGCGTCGCCCATCATCGTCTGATCCAGCCCTCCGAGTGGCGAGCGGTGGGCGGCGTCATCACCCTGCAATGACACAGCAAGAGGCGGCGCCTTCATGAAAGTCGCCGCTTTTGCAACACAGCGCGTCGACGCTGCCGGTGGCGTCGCACATCGTCCCACGTCGCGACCGACGCCTACGGGCCTGTAGAGCGGCCGGCGACAAGGTCAACCTGAGCCGTCCCTTGGCCAACTACTCGGACACCAAGATCATGAGCCGCTAGGGAGATCAGAACTTGTAGGCCGCTCCGATGCGGAAATCGTGTGTGTGGATATCGACGGAAAGGTCCTCGTCTACCGGTTGGGAAACGAAATCCTTCTTGTCGAATTCCGTGTAGCGGTACTCGCCACGCAGGAGCCAGTTGTCGGTCAGCGCATATTCGCCGCCCGCGCCCAAGGTCCACCCGACAAGGTTGTCGTCGGCAGAGCCGTAGGGAGCGCCCGCGGCGAATTCCTCGAAACCGAAGCGACCAAAGGCGACGCCGCCCGTCACATAGGGCAGGAAGCGGTCAATGGCATAACCCAGGCGCATCCGAACCGAGCCGGTCCAGTCGATCTCGGTCGTGCTCGAGAAAATGTCGTCGCCCGGCGCTACATCCGAACCTCCGACATCGCCCCAGGCGATGTCGGCTTCGGCGCCCAACACGATACCGTTGGTGAATTGATAATTGTAGCCGACGTAGACCCCGCCGATGAACCCGTCGAGGTCATGGCGGTAGTTGTAGGCGGGGTTGATATAGATATAGTCGGCGCGGCCTTCGAAGACATAGCCGACCTGGCCGCCGACATAGAGCCCTGACCAGCTGTAGGCCGACTCGGCGACACGGACCTCCTCGACGACCGCGTCGGCAGCGAAAGCGGTCGACGCGAGGAACGATAGCGATAGACCGAGAAACAGCTTCTTCATTGGTGGCTTCCCCCTCATTGATGTGTGCTGTCGTTAACACAACCTGACGGCCGGCACTGTGGCATAAGCGCAACGGATAGTAGTATACGCCCAACAGAGGGGCGCGCATGAGTTCGATCGCAGGATACTTGGCACATGGAGCCGAAGAAAGGCTCTGAAGTGGCCGTGGAACGGCCGGAGATCAGCAACTGCGAGGGTGAAGAGAACGCACCCATCGCGACCATCCGTCGAGCCATCAATGAGTGAACCACCCATGGCGTGGGATCGAGCGATCTCGATCCTCGGCATCAACAGAACCCGCGACAACGATCTAGGCCCATGGTGAAAGCCCTGGGCCTTCTTCCTTGGAGCAACCCCCAAAAGGACTGTGACCCGGCGCAGCCGCCCGGACGTCCTCCTGCGCTGGAAGGAATGTTGCGCCGAATGCAAGCGAAGGAGAGACCTGAAATGACGTTCCCGAGCTACATAAACCGGCCGGGCAGAAGATCGTCGGAGCCCTGACGTTCAGGTAGTTGACTTCAGGTAGTTGACGTTCAGGTAGTTGACGTTCAGGTGGATTTACGTCCCGTGACAAGCAGTCCGGCCGTGCGAGCCGCCTTGACGAAGGCCGTGCGAGCCTCGCGGGCGGTGCGCCAACCGTCGAGCGCGTCGCGGCATGCGCGATAGGCTGCGCGCCAGCTCCGGCCCCGCGCCCGGTCCGGCCACTGCTGCATGCATTCGATGGCTTCCCAACTGCTGGCGACCTTGCGCTCTCCGACGGATTGGAGCTTGAGTGTGATCGGCTCGGAAAACGGGACGTCCTTCATCACTTTCTCCTTCTTTCTGTTTTTAGAGCAAGTAGCATCCTCGAATAAGCAGGAAGGCGGCCCGATCGGCGCCGACGAACGAGATGGTTCATCTGCCTGCGCGCTTCAAGAGCTCCCCGTCTCCAGCCCTGCTTGCCCCAAACCCTGTCCCCTGCCCGACGCAACGGCCGGCTATAAGTCGTCGTCCGGCGGCTCGAGAAGCCCGATCAGCGTCGCCACCCTTGCCGACGGCAGAGGGCGGCCCTCGTTCACCAGCGCCTCATCGGCGCCGACCCAGGCAAAGGCCTCGCGCAACTCCTCGATCGTCGCGCCGGTCGAGGCGATGTCGGCGATGACGGCGTCGTCCACCGGGCCCAGCACCGATATGATGTCGTCGCGTGTCATGGTCATGATATCCTCCATGCGGCGTGCCGGCGCGACCCACAAATGAAGGTTGAAACCGGCATTGCCAGCCACAATCTGGCAACAAAAAATCTGGCAGCGCGACAGAATCTGGGTCTTGATTTCGGGCTGACAATAACCAAATCAAAATTGCCGGTTGCTGAATGGGGCCGGCAGAACCCAGGGAGCGCCAGCTCTTTGGCGTTCCTCGTACTATATTGCTCTATGGAGGATGTAGCTATGAGAACCGCATCCGATTTTTCCCCGCTCTATCGGTCGAGCATCGGTTTCGACCGCATCTTCGACCTTCTGGAAAACGCGCCTCAGACTGACAGCTGGCCGCCTTATGACATCGAGCGAAGCGACGAAAACAGCTATCGCGTGACGATCGCGGTCGCCGGCTTTTCCGAAGACGATCTCGACATCAGCCACGAGCCCAACCTTCTGATCGTCTCTGGCGAGCGCAAGGAACAGGACAAGGTTGAATATCTGCATCGCGGCCTGCCGGTGCGACCGTTCACACGGCGCTTCGAGCTTGCCGATCACATGACGGTCACCGGCGCCTCGCTCAACAACGGCCTGCTGACGATCGACCTCGTGCGCGAAGTGCCCGAGGAGATGAAGCCGCGTCGCATCACGATCACTAGGCAAGACGGCGCGCCGAAGGCCGGGCAGGTTGAGAAGCCGAAGCAGGCCGCCTGAGCGAGGGTGAACTCTGGCGCCGCCTGGCACAACCAGTCGAGAAAGGAGAACACCAATGGCTATTCGTGATCTCATTCCCTGGGGCCGGGAGAATAGTCCGGTTCCCAGCTTCTATCGTGACGATGACCGGGATCCGTTCATGGCGTTGCATCGCGAGATGAACCGCATGATCGACGACGCATTCCGCGGTTTCGAAACGCGCCTGCCCTCGTTCAGCGGATTTTCGTCGGCGCGCGCCAACTGGCCGAGCGTTGAGATCTCCGACGGCGAGAAGGAGGTCCGCGTGACCGCCGAAATCCCCGGCATGGACGAGAAGGACATCGAGGTGCTGCTCGACGACGGCGTGCTGACGCTGCGCGGCGAGAAGCGCTCCGAGACCGAGGACAAGGACAGGCACTTCTCCGAGCGGTTCTACGGCCGCTTCGAGCGCCGCATCCCGCTCGGCTACGAGGTCGAGGAGGACAAGGTGAATGCTGCCTTCCATAACGGCGTGCTCAGCGTGACGCTGCCCAAGACCCAGCGCGCGCAGACGAAGGCCAGGCGCATCGCCATCAGCGGCAGTGCCGTCAGTCCCGGCAAGAGCAAGCACTGACAACATCGGCAGCCGGACGCGCACGCGCCCGGCTGCGCTCAGTCGGTGCATACGCCACCCGACTCGCCGCGCTTGCGATCGAGCTTCGTGAACATGCGCTCGCGCGCCGCAAGCATCTCATCCCTGGAAATCGCGCCGTCGCCATTGGTGTCGAGCCGTTGCAGGATGCGCTTTCCCGGCGTGTCGTTTCCCTGGCCGTGCGCTGCGGAAAGCGGCACGAGCCCCATAAGCAGGGCCGCAATGAGTGCTGAACGTTGCATGGTGATGGTCCTTTCGCTGTCATTGGTCGCGCCGTCGTGGGTTTTGGCGGCGACTGCTGACCGATACGCAGGAAGGACCCTGCCCCTACGCTCGCCGGCGAAAAATTCTCGCCAAGCAACCGACCTGCGCTGACAGACGATCAAGCAATATCATGCGGGCCGTGATCGATATCTAGTCAAGCAAACTCACTATTTGCAGGACCAGGACCAACAGCACAAAGCCAAGGACGGATGCAAAGATAGCGATCCAAAAAACGGAGCGTTGCTTTCTGCTCACGGCTTTTCCCCCAGCGCACATCCCCTGCCCACCATACGAACGTTGGTCTCATAAAGTTTGCTTGAGGCCGGCGGAGAGGAGCAACCATGACTGCTTCAGGCAAAAAGAATCTCTTGCCAGGGTGCTCGTTCACGAGGGCGGTTACATCCTTCATCCAGACGAAGCGGAACATTAGCGGGTTCTAATAGTTGTATTTGAGCAGTGGAGCCTTCGGGCTCCCACTGCAGATCGGGCTGCAACCTGATCGGCCCGCGCTCTCCGCCAGAGGCGCGGGCTTTCATTTGTTCGGCCGATGCGCCAGACCACACGCTGGCCGCACATTGGAAGTCTGCGGGAGCATTAGTAGCAGAGGTCGCTACCGTGGCGTTCCTGGCGCCCAGGCAACGGAGCCCGTCGTCCGACAGGGCGGCGGGCTTTCGTTCAATTGTCGAACTTTACCGGCTTGTCGGAGCTGAGCGAACAGCCTCGCCATCCGCTCGCATCCGGCACGATGCAGAAAAGCTAGCCCACATGAGCAATCCTGACATGGACGCTGCTGGAGCAAGTCTACAGAACAGGAGCCAATTCCAGCATCACGAAAGCGGTGACACCCAGCACGACAAGGGCATAGGCCGCATAAAGAACAAGCAGCAACACTTCAAAATCGCGGAACAAGGCTGTGGTAGCCTTGATCTGTTGCGGCTCTCTTTTCTCGATGAGGTCGGCTTCGGGGTGCCCGGCTCTGACGACGACATAGCCAATCCTGTCGTTCTCGGCTGCCTGCAATATCCGTTCCGCGATATCGAGAGCGATCACCGGATCATCGGCCAGCTGATTGCCCGCTATCCGGTATTCAGTAACAGTCTGGATTTCATGCTCTCTCATGCACGCTTAACCGCGTCATTTAAATTAGGTTCCACTAAAATACCGATGTCTGCGACCGAGCCGGTCGTCACAGAACCGGGCGTCAACAATCCTAGGCCGCGAACCCCTGCCCCGCGTCCTCCAATTAAATGGCTCCCCATGGGCTGTTACGCATCTGCCGCGTGCCCGACAAGGCACCGCAAAAGAGTTCCCCGGCGATGTCGAAGTCACCGGGGCCAGGCGGAAGGCGCGCGCCCCCTTCTCAGCGCCCTTGCTTCAGATCGCCTCGCGCTCCCGTTCCGGCGTAGCGACCAGCAAGGCCGCGGCGGCATTGGCGGCGGCGATGGCGGCCTCGACCTGATGCCCGCGGGCAAGGCCTGCCGCGAACGCGCCAACGAACTCGTCGCCGGCTCCATGGGTGCTGACGACCTCCACCGGGATGGCGGGCAGCGCGAACGCCTGACCGTCACGGTCGCAATAGGCAACGCCCTCCCCGCCGGCCGTGACGATCGCGGCCGGGTAGAAATCGATCAGCATGCGTGCCGCCTCGGCAGCACCCTCGAGCGCATCGACGACCGGAACGCCGGCCAGAAATTCCGCCTCGATGGCGTTGACGATCACGACATCAACCAACGCGACCAATTCGTCCGACAGTTTCCGGGCGGGTGCGGCATTGAGCACGACGCGGCCGCCATGCGCCTTCACCGCCCGCGCTGCGGCGATGTTGGCGGGTTCCGGGACCTCGTTCTGCAGCAGCAGCACCGCAGTTTGCGCAACCATTTCGGTCGCGGCCGCGATGTCCTTCTCACCCAAGGTGAGATTACTGCCTGAGACGATCACCGCGCCATAGTCGCCGCCGTCGTCGAAGATCGCCACGCTCATGCCCGAGCCGGCGCCAGGCGCGACCCGCACGAAGCGGCTGTCGACGCGGCAGCGACCGAGATTGTCGAGAAGCGCCCGGCCGAAATCGTCATCGCCGACCGCGCCGATCATCGCTGCGCGCACGCCGGCCCGTGCCGCCGAGACAGCCTGGTTCCCGCCCTTGCCGCCGCATTTCGGCTGCCAGGCATGGCCGGTCACGGTTTCACCCCTGCGCGGGCGGTCAGGCGCTTCGACCATGATGTCGTAATGCAGGCTGCCGAACACGGTGACCAGCGGTCTCGGTGGCGTCATGTGCCCCTGTCCCGGCGCTTCGACGTCACCGCCGACATCGTGCGGCCGAGATTGCGCTCCGCCGCCTGGTAATCGCGCTGGGCCACCGCCACGAACAGCGCGTCGAGAATGTTGAGCTGAGCGATACGCGCCGCCGCGTTCTCGCCCATCAGCGGCGAGCCTTGCGCGGTCGAGCACAGCACGATGTCGGCGATATCAGCCAGCGGCGAGTTGTCGTAGTTGGTGATCGCCAGCGTCCGCGCGCCGCTCTTGCGGGCGAGCTGGATGGCATCGATGACAGCGCTGGTGTTGCCGGAATGCGAGAAGCCGACGGCGATGTCGTCGGCGCCGAGCAGCGAGGCCGACATCAGCATCATGTGCGAATCGTCGTAGACGGACGCGCGGATGCCGATGCGCAGGAATTTATGCGAGACGTCGCGCGCGATCTGCGCCGAGCCGCCGACGCCGTAGAAATCCCGGTTCTTGGCGCGATAGAGAAGATCGGCGGCGCGGTCGAAATCGTCCATGTCGAGGATGGCCAGCGTCTCCTCCAGTGCCTGGATGGAGGTGCGGAACACTTTTTGGACGATCTCGGCCGAGCTGTCGTCGACCGACAGCTCCTGGTGCATTTCGGCGGTCGGCAGACGACTGTATTCGTAGACGGCGGTGCGGAAGTCGCGATAGCCGGAAAAGCCCAGCTTCTTGGCGATCTTGACGACCATCGCCTCCGACACGCCGGCTTCTTCGGCGATCTGCTTGAGCGGAATGGTCTCGTCGAAGCCGCGCCTCCCGAAGACGGTTTCTACCACCTTGGCCTCGAGCGGCGTCAGATGCGGCATCATCATGCGGATCCGCGGTCCTACTGCTTTCAGATCCAGGCTGGTCAAGGTCATCCACGTCCCCTCGTCACGCGATCGATAAGCATCGCGGCGAGGATTATAAGGCCAGTTGCCAGGAGCTGATAGAAGGACTGGACATTCATCAATGTCAGGCCGTTGCGCATGGTGCCGAGGATGACGGCGCCCAGGATGGTGCCGACCACGCTGCCCTTGCCGCCCATCAGCGAGGCGCCGCCGATGGCCGCAGCGGCGATGGCGTCGAGCTCCCAGAGGTTGCCGAGAATGGGCTCAGCAGCACCCAGCCGGCCGATCAGGATCTGCGCAGCAAGGGCCGCAAGCAGACCCGAGATCATATACGCGGCGATCTTGGTGCGGGCGATCGGCACTCCGGCTATGTAGGCGGCCTCCTCATTGCCGCCGACGGCGAGCAGATATTCGCCGAACGGCGTCTTCTTGAGGATGATCCAGGCGATCAGCGCGACCACGGTCACGATGATGACCGCCAATGGCAGCCCGAACAGCGAGCCGTTGAAGATGGCGCGGAAGCCGGCAGGCAGGCCGAGCACCGGATTGCCGCCGGTATAGATCAGCGCCAGCGCCCGGTAGGTGCTCAGCGTTCCCAGCGTGACGATGAAAGGCTGCAGCCCGACATAAGCGACCAGCACGCCGTTGAGCAGGCCGCAGACGAGGCCGATGGCGAAGCCGGCGGCGATGGCCAGCGGAAACGGCACGCCGGCGACCAGCATCGAGGCAGAGATGACGGCCGAAAGGGCTGCCGTCGGCCCGACGGACAGATCGATGCCGCCCGAGATGATCACCAGCGTCATGCCCAGCGCTAGGCAGGCGTTGATGCTCGATTGCTGCAGGATGTTGATCAGGTTGCGCTCGGCAAAGAAGCCCGGGACCAGCGCACCGAAGACGGCGAGGATCACCACCAGGCCGATCAGCGTGCCGGCGTCGCGCACGGAAAACCGGTGCAGGAAATCCGCCCGTGGGCGCGCTGCTGTGCGTTCGGTTATATCAGTCATCCGCTGGTCCTGTCCGTTATGCACCGGCCCGATGGCCTTGCGCCGTGCCGGCCTGAATCTCCGATTGGGGTATTGCGTGCACCGCGATCGCCTGTTCGCTAAGGCTTGCGCGGTCCAGTTCGGCAGCGACCGTGCCGTCGCGCATGACCAGCACGCGGTCGGCTAGCCGGATCACCTCGGGAAGCTCGGACGACACGACGATTACCGAATGTCCTTCGGCGGCGAGCTCCTCGATCAAGTGGTAGATCTCCGCCTTGGCACCGACATCGATGCCGCGCGTCGGCTCGTCGAACAAAAGGATGCGCGTTCCCACCGCCAGCCAGCGGCCGATGATCGCCTTCTGCTGGTTGCCGCCGCTGAACAGCCGGATCGGCCGGTCGAGCAGGAACGGCCTGAGATTGACCCGCTTCATCTTCTCGGCCGCGACCCGTTTCAGCCTGGTGTGATCGATGACGCCGCGCGGCGCGAACACGCCCATCGATGCCAGCGCCATATTGCTGGAGATCGAGCGCAGCGGCACGATGCCTTCGCGCTTGCGCTCCTCCGGCACCAGGCCGATACCGGCGGCGATGGCATCGCGCGGACTGGAAAGTTTTACCGCCTTGCCGTCGATCTCGACCGCGCCTGATGAGGCGCGGTCGGCACCGGCCAGCAGCCGCAGCAGTTCGGTGCGGCCCGAGCCGACCAGGCCGGCAATGCCCAGCACCTCGCCGCGATGCAGGTCGAACGAGACGTCATGGACCTTGGTCGGCGAGGCGAGGCCGCGAACGCTCAACCTGACCTCGCTGGAGGTGTGCGAGCGGTGCTGTTCCTGGGCAAGCTCGCGGCCGACCATCATCGAAACGACGGCCTTTTCCGACACCTGCGCAAGATCGACGGACCCGACCACGACGCCGTCGCGCATGATGGTGGCGCGCTGGCAGATGCCGAACACCTCGTCCAATTTGTGCGAGACATAGACGACCGCGACACCGTCGCGGGCCAGGCCGGCAATGACTTCGGCCAGGCGCTCGAATTCTTTCGGCGTCAGGCTCGATGTCGGCTCGTCCATCGCCACGATGCGCGCGCGATCGAGTAGCGCCCGGGCGATCTCGACGATCTGCCGCTGCGCGACCTTAAGGCTGCCGAGCGGCGCTGCCGGATCGATCGTCGGGTCGATGGCCGCAAGGGCTTCCGCAGCGCGGCGTTCCTGCTCGCGCCGTGCGACGAAGATGCCGCCACGCGTCAGCGGATGGCCGAGGAACATGTTCTGGGCGACGCTGAGGTGCGGCACCTGCTGCAATTCCTGATGGATCATGGCGACGCCCGCGGCGCGTGCGGCGACCGGATTGCTCAGCGTCACCGGCTTGCCGTCGATCAGCAGGCTTCCCGCCGTCGGCCTGTAGACCCCCGAAAGGATGCGCAGCAGCGTCGATTTGCCGGCGCCGTTCTCACCGAGCAGGCCATGAATTTCGCCGCCGCCGACCGAAAAGGACACATCGCTCAGCGCCCGCACGGCCGGAAACGTCTTGGAAATTCCCTCGAATTGCAGCCGGGGTGACATTGGTTCGTTCTCCGGGCAAGGGTGCCAGCCGTGAGCGAGATGCTCTTGCCGGCACCTGCCCTTGTGCCCTTAGTTGCCCGCTGCCGCGTCCTCGAGCAGCGCCTTGCGCACGGCGTCGCCGGCGCCGGAATAGCGGTCGGCATTGTCCTTGGTGATCAGCGCCTGCGGCGTGGCGACGACGCGCGGCAGCTTCTGCCCGGCCACCAGTCGCAGCGCCGATTCCAGCGCCACCTCGCCGGTCAGCACCGGGAAACTGTCGACGGTGCCGGTCAGCTCGCCCGCGCGGATCGAGGCATAGGCGTCGGAGATGCCGTCGGTGCCGAAGACGGCAACCTTGTCTTGCAGGCCGGCGGCCTTGACCGCTTCGACGATGCCCAGCGCCATGCCGTCATTGTTGGCATAGAAGCCGATCAGGTCGGGGTGCTGCTGCAGGATGTTGGTGGCCGCGTCGTAGGAGGTCTGGCGATCCCAGTTGCCGGGCACGCTGGCAACGACGTCGAACTTGCCGGCTTCGGTGATCGTGGTCTTGAAGCCGTCGGTGCGCTGGACAGCCGCATAGACGCCGGCCTGCCCTTCGACGACCGCGACCTTGCCGCCGTCCGGCCGGTTCTTGATGAACCATTTGGCGACGCGCATGCCATTGTCGCGCTGGACATTGCCGACATAGTGCTCGGCCTGCGGGATGACGGCGTCGTTGACGTTGACCACGGGCACGTTAGCGGCTTTGGCCTGTTCCATGATCGGCTGCAGGTTGGAGTCGGTCTGCGGCGAGACGAGCAGCACGTTGTAGCCTTGCGTGACTAGGCCTTCGGCGATGGTGAGCTGGCCGAGCTGGTCGCCCTCGCTCTGCGCCGCCTGATAGACGACCGGGACAGCGACGCGGTCGCCAAACGACTTGTAGCCCTCACCTAGCGAGCGCCAGTATTCGTTGGTCAGCGTCTTGGAGACGGCGCCCGCCTTGGTGCCGTCGGGCAGCTTGGGGAACGCACCGAACTTGGCCTCGAGCTGCGACCAGTCGATGCGATCCTTCTCGGTGTCGGAATTGAGCGGCGCGAGGTCCGCGGAAAAAGCCGAGCCGATGGACAGCGCCATCAGTGCAGCGGTGGCGGTGGCAAGCAGAAATTTCATGGTCTTTCCTCCCTAGTTGAAAATGGTGATGCCGCCGGAGCCTCAGCTGTCCGGTCCGAGCATGGCTTCCTGGATGATGGCCTGCGACGCGACCGCGTCCTGACGGTCGACGGCGGTGGACAGGCGGTTGTCCTTTTCCAGCCGATCGACGACGCGCAGCATGCGCTTGACGGTGGTGATGTTGACTTCGCATTCGTGGACCGGGTCGAGCCCGGTCATGTCGGGGAACGTGTCGAAGTAGATGGCGCCGGCATAGCCGTCGCGGCGGATCTGCCTGAGCAGCTCGATCGTCTGCAGCGTATGCACCGCGCCGACCATCAGGCCGTCGTCGCGCTTGGCGTAGCCATCGTTGAGATGCACCCCGAGCAGCTTGCTATGGCGCGCCACGAGTGCTGCGGCAAAGGCCGGCTGCTCGTCGGCATAGAGCACATGGGCGAAATCAAGCGTCACGCCGAGATTGGGCAGGCCGATCTCGCGGATCGCCAGCAATGTCGTCGCCGCGTCGGGCATCAGGCTGTAGGAGCGCGGCTCGTTGGGCTTGTATTCGAGGCTGATTTGGCAATCGGGATCATGCGCCGCAACTTCACGGATTCCATCGATTTCGTGTTGCCACAGCGTCGCGTAATCGGCCTGGAAAGCATAATCGAAGCCATCCTGCCCTAGCCACAGCGTCATCAGACTGGCGCCCGCCTCGCGCGCTGCGTCAATGCCGGCCTTGGTCAGGTCGATGGCTTCGCGGCGAACTGCGGGATCGGGATTGGTGAAGGCACCGAGCTTGAAGGCCGGGTTGGAATAATAACGCATGGCGAAACCGTTGATCGAAAGCCCGATGTCGCCGAGCTTTCGCGCCACTTCTGCAGGTTTTTCGCCGACATGGTCGGGAAAATTCAAGTCGAGGTCGGTCAGCCCCGCAACCTTCGCCGCACGCGCCGCCATCTGCAGCATCGACGGCTTGCCGACAAGATCCGGCCATTCGGCCTGTGGCCGCGAGGCAAAGGAATTCAGACGCGTGGCGAAACGATTGGTTGTCATGGATGACCCTTCGATGGACATGACTTCACATGTTTTAGGATATTTGTAAAGTTCCTATTTAACATAAACCCTCGGCCTTAGCCGGACTGAACGCAACCGAAAGCGGATTTTCATGGCCGGCCCGATCTTCGCAGACTAACCGCTGGCGAAGCAGCCGATCCATCGCGTCAGCATGCGCCGACCATCACGCAAATTTACACAGAGCGGCATCGCGGGTAAAACTGCCTGCAAGCGATCGGCGTCCCAAATGATGGGCCCACTGAAGATCAAGGTGCTCGGCGAACTGGTGGTCCTGCGGGGCGCCGAGGAGATCGCGCTGCCGCCGTCGAAGAAAACGCGCGCTCTGCTCGCCTACCTGGTGGCGACCAACCGGCGCCAGCGACGCGACCATCTGTGCCAGATGTTCTGGGAGGTCCCGGACGATCCAAGGGCTTCGCTGCGATGGAGCCTCTCGAAGCTGAGGCAGATCATCAACCAGGACGGTGATGAGGACTGCCTGAAGGCTGATCGAGAGAGCGTGTTTTTCGACACCGCCAAGCTTGATGTCGATTTGCTGCAAGTCGCCCACATGACGGCGAACGAGGTGCGCTTGCTCGACATCTCACACCTGGAAACGTTGGCCGCAATGTTCCGAGGGCGGTTCATCGAGGACCTCGAACTGCCTCGTTGCCCTGTGTTCGAGGCTTGGCGCACATTCCACGGTGACGCATTGGATCGCACCAGATCGATGATCCTGCAGGCGCTTGTCGAGCGGCTGGGCAGCGACCCTGAACAGGCCCTTTCCTATGCCGAAACGCTGCAGTCTCTGGACCCGACCAACAAGCAGGTTTCATTGGAGATGAGATCGCTCACCGCTTCGGCGCGACAGCGCGCAACACAACTGCAGTCGGCGAGCGAGGAAGCCGGGGGACACGCATCGGGTGAAGGTCCGGCTCCGGGTGGACGCCAAAATGAGCACAGGCGTTCCCAGCAGATACACTATTGCAGCAGCCCCGACGGCGTCCGGATCGCCTACGCGGTTTCGGGCGACGGCCCGCCGCTGCTTCGCGCGGCGCACTGGATGTCGCATCTGCAATATGAATGGGAAAGCCCGGTGTGGCGACACTGGATCGATCGGCTTTCGAGCGAGAATACGTTGATCCGATACGATGAGCGCGGCAACGGCCTATCCGACTGGAATATCGGCGACTTCTCCTTTGACGCCATGGTCACGGATCTGGAAAGCGTTGCCGACGCAAGCGGCCTGGACCGTTTCCCGCTGCTCGGCGTCTCGCAAAGTTGTGCGGTATCGGTCGCCTATGTCATCCGCCACCCCAAGCGCGTGTCACGCCTCATCCTCTATGGCGGCTATGCAAGGGGTCGGCGAAAGCGCGGCGACATCCACCAGCTCGATACCCATGAAGCCATGACCACCCTAATCCGTGAAGGATGGGGCAAGGACAATGCCGCGTTCCGCCAGCTGTTCACCGAGGCGTTCATTCCGGGTGCCAGCCGCGAGCAGATGGCCTGGTTCAACGATCTCCAGAGGCAGACCACATCGCCGCTCAACGCCAGCCTGTTTCACTCCACTTTCGGCGACATAGACGTCTCGGCGATGCTGGGAGAGGTCAGCGTTCCGACGCTGGTGCTGCATGCAAGGAACGATGCCGTGGTTCCCTTTGAGGAAGGCAAGGTGCTCGCGGCCGGCATACCGGGCGCGCGCTTCGTCGACCTCAACAGCGCAAACCATATCCTGCTCGGCGACGAGCCTGCCTTTGCCGATTTCCTGCGCGAAGTCCGGTCGTTCATCGCCGGACCCGAGTGACGGATCAGCCCGGCGGCGTGTTCGCCGCGCATGGTTCCTTTGTCCAGCCGGAAAGTTTCAACGGTTCGGCCGCCCTTTTCTAACGCCCGCAACAACACTCCTTCCAACGCAAACCAGCGATCATCCGTGGTCAGCAAATGGAGTACCGAGATGAAGATTCATTCTGTGATCGGGGGCGGCGGCGTGAAGCTGCATGTGCGCGAATGGGGCAAAGCCGATGCTCCAGCCATCCTCTTCATCCACGGGTGGTCGCAGAACCACCTCTGCTGGCACAAACAGTATGAGAGTGAACTTGCGGAAGCGTTTCGCCTCGTCGCCTTCGATCTTCGCGGCCACGGCATGTCGGAAGCGCCCGAGGCACAGGAGCAGTATACCGAACCCAAGCCATGGGCGGACGATATTGCAGCCATCGTCGGCCAGCTCGGCCTCGACCGGCCCGTTCTCGTTGGGTGGTCTTATGCGGGCTTCATCATCTGTGACTATGTTCGCGTTTACGGTCAGGATGCGATTGCCGGGATCAACTTCGTCGGTGGGGCCGTCACGCTCGACAGGGCGGCGTTCGGCGTTTTGATCGGCCCCGGCTTTCTCGATCACATGCCGGGCGCGACCGCAGGCGACTTTCCCTCCAACGTCCAGGCCATTCGCGACTTCGTGCAGGGCTGCACCGCGCGACCGCTACCGAGAAACGAATACGAGGTGGCACTGTGCTGGAACATCGTTGTGGCCCCAAGAGTCCGGGCTGCGCTCGTCACGCGCGCGATCAACTCCGACGACGTTCTGGCCATAATAGAGAGGCCTGTCCTTATGACTCAGGGCCGCAGCGACACGGTGATCCTTCCGGCAATGGGCGATCACATCCTCAAGACGTGTCCGACGAGCACCGCTTCCTGGTACCCCGAGACCGGACACGCACCCTTCATCGAGGACTCTCCTCGTTTCAACCGCGAACTCGCCGACTTCGTGCGCAAAGCGAGGACACCATAGCCGACGTTAGAGGCCCTTTCGCGCCGGGGCGTCAGCTCGATCGGACCGGGCCGTCATGTCTGCTATTGGCGGCGCATTGCGGACGTAAGGCTCGACGCGGCGAATTTCCCTCCGGGTTATGAACGCGGCCTGCGTATCAGCGCCACGCCTCCCACCAGGATGTCGAGCCCGCCGTCAACAGCTTGGTTACGCTCGCCGCCCTTGCTTCTTGCGCGCCAATTGACCATCCTCGCCGACGTTAGTTGCACCGCGGCCGGGGGGTTCGCACATGCCGACGCTCTATGCGCTGAAACCGGCCTTTCAGGCCAAGCTGCGGCCGCTCGCCGACAGGCTGGCCGTGGCCGGCGTCACCGCCAACCAGATCACGCTGCTGGCCGCCGCATTATCGGTCGCCACCGGCATACTGGTCGCGGCCCTTGCCGGCCATCGCGCGGTCTTCCTACTGATGCCGGTTGTGCTGTTTGCGCGCATGGCGTTGAACGCCATCGACGGCATGCTGGCGCGGGAGCATGGTCAGGCCTCGAAGCTTGGCATGTACCTCAACGAGCTCTGCGACGTCGTTTCGGACCTCGCGCTGATCCTGGCCTTTGCCGTCATCTTCCCGGCCTGGGGCGTCGTCGCTTTCGCGATCGCGGCGATCGTCGTGGAGTTCACCGGCGTGCTCGGCATAGCGGCGGGAACGGGGCGCAACTATGCCGGGCCGTTCGGCAAGAGCGACCGGGCGCTGGCGCTCGGCATCATCGCCTTCCTCATCGCCTGTGGCCTGTGGATCGCGGCGATCGCAGCGTTTGTGTTTCCGGCAATGGCTACACTCTCGCTGGTGACCGCCATCAACCGGATACGCAGCGGCCTTAACGGGAGCGACGATTGAAATTCCGGTCGCGACCGCTAGGGGAAAACATGCTTCACGAACAGACGATTGCCGCCGCCGCGGCTTTAGCAAACCTCAAGCGGGTGGCGCAGGAGCGCGTCTTCAAGAGCCATGACGGCACCGAGATCTTCTACCGCTACTGGCCGGCTGTCGGGCAACCTGCCAAGGGCGCGGTTCTGCTGTTTCACCGCGGCCACGAGCATGGCGGCCGCATGGCGCATCTGGTCGACGAACTCGACATGCCCGACCATGCCTTCTACGCCTGGGACGCGCGCGGCAATGGCCGCTCGGCCGGCGAGCGCGGCTACGCGCCGTCCTTTGCCGCGTTGGTGCGCGACATCGATTGTTTCGTGCGTGAGATCGGCAGCGACGGTTTTGGCCAGCGTGACATCGCGCTGATCGCGCAATCCTTCGGCGCCGTGCTCGCCGCCGCCTGGGTGCATGATTATGCGCCGCAGATTCGCGCTTTGGTGCTGGCCTCGCCGGCCTTTTCGGTCAAGCTCTACGTGCCTTTCGCCAAGCAAGGCATCGCGCTGTGGCAAAAGATCAAGGGGCGCTTCTTCGTCAATTCCTACGTCAAGGCCAAGTTCCTGACACATGATGCCGAGCGCATTGCCTCCTTCGAGGCCGATCAGCTGATCACGCGGCCGATCGCTTCCAACATCCTGGTCGAGCTCTACGACCATGCTGCGCGCGTCGTCTCGGATGCCCGCGCCATCACCGTGCCGACGCAATTGCTGATCTCGGGCAGCGACTGGGTGGTGCGGCACGCACCGCAGCACGAGTTCTTCGTCAATCTCGCCAGCCCGGCCAAGGAACGGCATGTGCTGCCCGGCTTCTTCCACGACACGCTGGGCGAACGCGACCGCAGCCAAGCGCTCGACCTGATCAAGCAGTTCCTCGAAAGACAGTTCGCGACGTCAGCGAAGCCGGTCGACCTGACCGCGGCCGACCGCGCCGGCTACACGCGCGACGAGGCCGACCGGCTCGCCTCGCCGCTGCCGCTGCTATCGCCCAAGGGCCTCTATTGGGCAATGAGCCGTGCCTCGATCCGCATGGGCGCATGGCTGTCATCAGGCCTGCAGACAGGCATTGCCACCGGCTTCGATTCCGGCTCGACGCTCGACTATGTCTACGAGAACGAGGCGCGGGGCAGCAGCCCGCTCGGCCGCATGATCGACCGCACCTTTCTCGACGCCATCGGCTGGCGCGGCATCCGGCAGCGCAAGCTCAATCTGGAAGAGCTGATCGGCAGCGCCACCGAGACGCTGCAGGCCGCGGGCCGCCCGGTCCATATCGTCGATATTGCCGCCGGCCACGGCCGCTACGTGCTCGACGCCGTCGCCAAATGCGCTGTGCCGCCGGTCAGCGTGCGGCTACAGGATTTCTCCGACCTCAACGTTTCGCGCGGCTGCAAGCTGATCGCCGAGCGGCACCTGCCGACCAGCGTCTCGTTTCATCAGGCCGACGCCTTCGACCCCAAAATGCTTGCCGGGCTGAAGCCGGCGCCGGACCTCGCCATCGTCTCCGGACTCTACGAGTTGTTTTCCGACAACACCATGATTGCCCGCTCGCTGGACGGGCTGGCCAAGGCGATGCAGCCCGGCAGCCTGCTTGTCTACACCAACCAGCCCTGGCATCCGCAGCTCGAAATGATCGCGCGCAGCCTTACCTCGCATCGCGGCGGCCAGGCCTGGGTGATGCGCCGGCGCACGCAAGGCGAGATGGACCAGCTGGTGGCGGCGGCCGGCTTCGAGAAACTCGACCAGCGCATCGACCAGTGGGGCATCTTCACCGTTTCCGTCGCGCGGCGCGTCTGAGCATGGTCGTGCCTATCCTTGGCGCTGACCCTGCCCTTTCTGCTCCTGCGCGCGAGCCGTACGCCGGGATCGTGCTGCGGGCGGCATTGTGGCTGGCGTTTCTGGCGCCGTTCTTCTACGCCACCTACGGTTTCGCCAACTGGCTGGCGTCGCAGCGCAACGATGTCGGCAGCATCGTCTTCGCCTGGGAGCGCGCCGTCCCGTTCATCGCCTGGACGATCGTGCCCTACTGGTCGATCAACCTGTTCTACGGCCTGTCGCTGCTGTTGAACGATACCAAGAGCGGCGTCGACCGTCTCGCCGGCCGCTATCTCACCGCCCAGATCTTCGCCGTCGCCTGCTTCATCGTCTTCCCGCTGACCGCGACCGTCATGCGGCCGCAAACATCCGGCCTGCCGGGCTTCATGTTCGCGGTGCTCGGCGGCTTCGACAAGCCGTTCAACCAGGCGCCGTCGCTGCACATCGCGCTGCTGGTCATCATCTGGGATCACTGGCGTTATCGGCTCAAAGGCACGACCAGCATCGTCTGGCATGCCTGGTGTCTGCTGATCGGCGCCTCGGTGCTGACGACATGGCAGCACCATGTCATCGATATCCCGACAGGCGCGCTGCTCGGCTTCTTTGCCCTGTGGCTGTTCCCGCGCGAGGGCGAATTGCCGTTCGCCGGCTTCCACCTAGCCGCCGATGCCAAGGCCCGGCGGTTGGCTCGGTTCTATGCGCTTGGCGCAGCGCTGGCGCTGGCCGGCACCGTTGCCGGCGCCTTTGTCTCGGCGCTGTGGCTCATCCTTTTGTGGCCCGCGCTGGCGCTGGCCATCGTCGCCTTCGCCTATGCCGGGGCCGGCGCCAAGGTGTTCCAGAAAGCGGCCGACGGCAGCGCCTCGCTGGCCAGCCGTATTTTGCTGCTGCCTTACCGGCTTGGCGCAAGGATCAATGTCTGGGCGTGGACGCGCACGCTGCCGGCGCAGATCGCGGTCGCCGACGGCGTCTTCCTCGGCCGCTTTCCGACAGCTGCTGAGGCCGACACTTTCGGCACGGTGATCGACTTTGCCGGCGAGCTGGAAAGGCCGCGCGGCGTGACCTGTCGCTGGACAGGTATCGCCATGCTCGATCTTTTGCCGCCGTCGCCAGAGGCGCGAGCGCAAGCGGTGGCGGCGATCGAAGCGGCTCGCAGCCACGGCACCGTGCTGGTCTGCTGCGCGCTCGGTTTCCAGCGCAGCGCCGGCGTCGTTGCTGAATGGCTGGTTGCCACCGGCCGCTCGCCGACGCCGGCGCAGGCGCACAAGCGGCTCGCAGCATCGGGCCGGCCGGTGCATCTTCAGATCAGGGTGGACGAGCCGGCATGAAAAGCGACGCCTATCAGGACAGGGCCGAGGCGTTCGCAGCCGGGCTGATGGTGCAGGCGGCGTGGCCGCTTCTGCTGCTGGCGGCCGCCTTGATGGCCGCGCCGATCATTGGCGCGGTGGCCGGGCCGCAGGCAACGCCCATATCGGCCGCGGCCTGGCTGATCGCGGCAGCGAGCGCGGCGGCCACCCTCGCCTACTCTGCTTTGCTTGTCTTCGACGCGCTGCTGTTCCGGCTGATGGCCAGCCACGCCAGCGAGGCCGCGGCCGGAGCCGCGGTCGACGAGGTGCTGGCGCGCATGCGGCTGAAACCTCCCTCTGCCGGCGGCCGCTCGCTCGACCGGCGCATGGCGGGCACGCACCGCCTGCTGGCCAGGCAGCGCATCGCGATCGGCCTGTTCGGGGCGACGTCCCTCGTCGCGGCCTTTGTCTGAGCCAGCCGATGAGCAAGCTCGGCACTCGCACCTTCACCATGCTGCAGACCGTGACCTCGGTCGGCCTGTCGGCGCTGGCCTGGGCGGTGACCGGCGTGCGGCCGATCTGGAACGGCAGCCAGCCGTCTGACCGGCAGCGCATCTACTTCGCCAACCATGCCAGCCACGGCGACTTCATCCTGCTGTCGGCCTGCCTCAGCGAGAAGGAGCGCGCCCGCACCCATGCGGTCGCTGCCGCCGACTATTGGGGAAAATCGCGGCTGCGCCGGTTCATCGCGCAGGACATGCTGTCCTCCGTGCTCATTCACCGGCAGTGGACCGATGAGGCGCAGAATCCGATTTCGATCATGCTGTCGGTGCTCGACGAGGGCCATTCCCTGATTGTCTTTCCCGAAGGCACGCGCAACATGACCGACCAGCCGCTGCTGCCGTTCCGTTCCGGCCTCTATAATCTGTCGATGGCGCGGCCCGACGTCGAGCTCATCCCGTGCTGGATCGAGAACATGTCGCGGGTGCTGCCCAAGGGTCAGTTCGTGCCCGTGCCGCTGCTTTGCCGCGTCGTCTTCGGCGCGCCGATCGCGATTGCGCCTGGCGAGGAACGCCGCGCCTTCCTCGACCGCGCCCGCGAGACGCTGCTTGCGCTGAACCCCCGCCCGCCAGCGCATGATGCGGAAAAGTGGAATCCGGTTTTCCGAAAAACATCATGCGACCTCTAAGAGACGACCAGACAACATGCCAATGCGCGAAATCCTCATTCTGATTGTCGGACTCACTGCGGTGCTGATAACGGCGAGCCTGGTCGCCGGCATTCTGTCGTGGCGCGCGCCGAAGCCGCTGCCCTCGACGCTGATCAACCTCAACCAGCGCATCAATGCCTGGTGGGTGATGGTCCTGGCGATCACCGTCGCCTTCTTCTTCGGTCGCCACGGCATGACCATCCTGTTCGCGCTGATCTCGTTTGCGGCGCTGCGCGAATTCGTGACTTTGACGCACACCCGCCGCAGCGACCACTGGGTGCTGCTCGGCATGTTCGGCATCATCATCCCGTTCCAGTATTGGCTGGTGTGGACCGCCTGGTACGGCCTCTTCACCATATTCATCCCGGTCTACTGCTTTCTGCTTATGCCGGCGATCACCGCGCTCCACGGCGATACCGAACGATTTCTCGAGCGCGTCTCGGCGCAGCAATGGGCCGTCATGATCTCGGTCTACTGCGTCAGCCACGTGCCGGCGCTGCTGACGCTCGAGGTGCCCGGCTTCGAAGGTCGCAATTTGCTGCTGATCGCTTTCCTGATCATCGCCGTGCAAGGCAGCGACGTGCTGCAATACATTTTCGGCAAGCTGTTCGGCAGGCATCTGATGTCGCCCAAGGTATCGCCGTCGAAGACTTGGGAGGGCCTGATCGGCGGGCTGGTGGCATCGAGCCTGCTCGGCGCGCTGCTGTCGTTCCTGACGCCGTTCTCGCCGCTCCAGGCAGCGGGTGTCGCCTTCATCGCCTGCCTGATGGGATTTCTCGGCGGACTGGTCGCCTCCGCCATCAAGCGCGATCAGGGGGTGAAGGACTGGGGCCATCTGATCGAGGGCCATGGCGGCATGATGGACCGCGCCGACAGCCTGGTCTTCGCCGCCCCGGTTTTCTTCCACACGGTTCGCTATTTCTGGACGTGACAGCGCACTGCAGCCTTATTTTGCAGCCGCAAGCGGTGCTTTCTTGGCGGCCGGCGGCCGACGGCGAATGCGGCGCCTGGCAGCGGCCTTCAGCGCGACGGGCGGATCGCTCGACAACGCGCCCAATACGGCATCGACCATGCCATGGGCCACAAAATCGGCATTGATGTCGTTGGCCAATTTGGCGGCTGTCTCCTTGTTGTCGCCGTCGGTCGCTGACCAGAACACGATGCCCACCCGTAGCGCCCTTTTGATACGTTTCAGCCGACGAACCAGGAAACGGGCGTGCTTGACTGAGTCACGGTTCAGAAAGCCGACCACAACGGCGTCGACAGCGTCGAGCTCAAGCCGGCGAATGCTCGCCGGATCCATTTCGGCAAAGCTCGCCTTCGATATCGTTGCGCCCTGGACTTCGAGCACCTGCGCCAGCATGGCGGCGGCGGCATCGTCGAGTTCGCCGCGTCCGCCGGCGCACACCACCGCCATGTCCGTGCCATCAGGCAACTCGACGTCGTCCTCGCCTTCCCCCTGAGTCTCCTTGTCCTTGCGCGAGCCGGTTTCCTCGGCGGCGGCTGGGTCTTCCTCCTCTGCTTCTTCCTGTGCGCTGTCGTCGAGGTTCGCCACCAGCGTCTGCGCACTGGCCGCCACCTGCCGTCTTTGCTCATCGCCCATGACGCCCCGCACGCGATCCTGTTCGCCGAGCAGAAGTGCGGGAATGGCGACCTTATCGTAGAATTCGAACAGATATTTTTCCTCCAGGATCTCCTCGGCGTGATCTGTGGCTTCCTCTGGATCACCGGCCAACAGCCGTTGGTAGAGCCGAGCATGCGGTTCGAGCACGGGTTCGTTGCCGAACAGGACGTCGAGGAATTCGAACTGCGGCACGTGCCTGCCGAGCACGACGAGACAGACAGTGAGCGGCGTCGACAGAACCAGGCCCAGCGGCCCCCAGAGCCAGGTCCAGAAGATAGCCGCAACGATGATGGCCAATGGTGAAAGCCCCGTTCGTGAACCGTAGAGCCACGGTTCGACCACGTTGCCGGTTATCATTTCCATGGCCACGAACAGCCCGGCGGTCCACAGCACGAGCGACCAGCCGGGAGCCACGGCAAGCGCCAGAAACAGAGGCAGCAGCGCACCAACGATCGGGCCGATATAGGGAACAAAGCGCAGCGCCAACGCCAGCAGGCCCCACAGCATCGCATTCGGTATGCCCAGAACCCAAAGCCCGAATGCAATCGGCACGGCATAGACGATGTTCACCACTAATTGCATGAGTAGATATCGGCCGACCCGCTTGCCCGCTTCCTGGAGCGCCTCGGTGGTCCGATGAAGATCACCGTACCCGACGAGGCGTATGAAACGATCGCGCAGGTCCTCGCGCTCGAGCAGCATGAAGATGACGACGACGATGATCAGGCCGGCCGACGCTAGCGGGCTGATCAGCGGGCCGATCAGGTTCTGAAGAACCTGGAGCGGCCTTTCGCGCGCGATGATCTCGACAGGCACCGGCTCGCGCTCTGGCTCATCTGCGGTAAGCGGTGAGGCTTCCTGCCTGTCGAGTTCCTGGCCAACGCGTTCGATCACCCCGCCCAGCCTGGCGATGATGCCGCCGCCGACGCCGGTTTCCTTCAGGGACCTGACCTTGGTCAGGATATTCGACTGGTAAAGCGGGATGTTCTGCGCCAGTTCGCTGACCTGAGTGACGACAATGAAGGAGAATAGCGCAAGGACCGTGAATGCACTCAGCACGCTGGCGATGACGGCCGGGAGACGGGGAAGGCCGACTCGTTTGAGTGCCGAAACCATGGGCGCAAGCGCAAATGTAAGCAGCAGAGCGATTGCGATCGGCAGGAAAACCTCGCGCCCGAAATACAGGGCCGCAACCGCCGCGACGACAGTCGCGACGGTGGGCAGTGACATGCGCGGGAGGGTTCTGGCAGAGGAAACAACGCCCATCACCCCAAGCTCGGCGGAGTGCATGCCGTTTCGACGATTGGCCGCCACTTGATACCTCCGCCCTGCCATAGCCATGATCGGGCATGTTGAGCCGGCGTGCAACTTCCGCTTCTTCGCGCCGGCGAGTTCGAAGACGCGAGCGGCAAGGGCGGGCGCTTGGCGGTCCGACTGGACATCAGGACGGGCGCTTTAATCGCCGGACACAACAACTGACGTAGTGATCGGTTCCGCAGAGGCAGAAGACGAGCTCCGGCCTAGCCCGAATGGCTCAGCCAATGACGGTCGAACACGTCGAGAACGGCGCGGAATTCGGCCGGCGGGATCTGGCTGGCGCTACCGCCGCTGTCTCCGGCGAGGAATTGCGCCAGCTGCCGGTCGACCGCTTCCGGCTGCTCGACGGTCACGCCTAGCGATGCCAAATCCCTAGCAATCGACCCGTCGGGCGGCAGATATCCGCCCCATGCCTCGGGCACCGGGTCGCGCAAGCGGACGATCAGGATTCTAGTCAAGGATGGCTGCGGCTCCGGGCCGATGATTGTGGTGCCGCACATATAGCCGCCAAGCACGCTTCCCGGCCGCGACTGTGGGAACAGGCAGAGGAAGAAATGGGCATCGCCGCCGGTTTCCTTCAGAAACGCATAAAGGCCGCGTTTTGCCGGGCTCACCGGACCGCCGACCAGCAGTTGTCCGGTCGGCAACACCTCTCGATAGGCGGCAGTCAGGCCGCGCGCACCCGGCCCAGTCTCAATCGACAGGCTGCCCCTGATCAACTGGCCGCGATAATAGGGCGACAAAGCATGCGAATAGCACGCATAGGTTCCGGCAAGGGCCAATCCGAGGCTTCGCTCCTCATGCCCAGACGATGCCTCGAACTGCGCGCCGACGCGGCGTTCCAGTTCGGCCCTCTCGATGCCGTGGCGGGCGCAGATCGCCGCGGTGAAGCCTGGCAGGTCGCTCTCGGCGATCCAGGCGCCTGGCTGCTCCAGCTTGAGAACCTTCGACCAATCGTCGTAGACGCTGAGCTGGCGTGGCTGGGCGCGGCCCTGCAGCCATTTGTCGGCGCGGCCGAGATCGAACGCCGTGTTCGGGTTGACGTTCCGGAACGCCGCCGCAAGGTCCTTGCGGCTGATGGTTCCCAGCAGGGCCACAGTCAGCCGTAACTTCTGCGCGATATGCTGTGCCATCCCACCTGCCCCTTTATGCCACCGCAAGGCTTAACATGTGCCAGCACTTGCTCCCACCGCATTCATCGCGGGCCGGGCCTCTCCTAAAGTCGATATTCCAGGAAATCCGCAGAAATCCATGCCGTTCCACGCACCTGCCCTTTTCGCCCCGGCAGGCGGCGCTAAGGTCGCGGAGGGCAAGGGCAAAACCGTATAGAACTCACGCTAATGTAGGCTTGAATACCAACACCCTTCCTCAGTCATTTGAACGACGGCGAAGCCGAGTTCTCGCAACCAGCGCAAGATGCCGCCTCAACAAGGAAGGAATAATTCGATGTCCTGGACTGCATCTCCCAAAATCTCCTTCACCGCGATTGCGGCTGGATCCGCCGCACTGCTGCTGCTGACCTTCGGGCCGGACGGACCGTCGCGAGCCGCTGCCGGCTCGCGCGCTGCAGCGACATATGGCAAGCAGGCTAAGCCGGCCATCGAGCCGACGCGCATCGAAGTCGACGGTGGCGCGCACGTGATACGCTTTTACATCGACGGCAAGCAGGTCGCCCTGCTCGACTCCACCGGCTTCAAGGATTGATCTCACACCGGCGCTGGCCGCGACATCGGCGGCCAAGCGCGACTGGATGTCCGTGTTCGGCCGCGCCGTTCCGGGCTTCGGCCGCCTGATGCGGCTGCGAGCCTAATACGCGCCGGCACCTGCTCCGTTCCCCACGGGCCGCACTTTTCCACAAGCCGATATTCCAGGAATTCCACAGAATTCCACGCCCTTCCACACAGCGGCCGTGTTCGGGCCGGCGGCCGGGGTTAACCTTACGTTAACCATAGAGGGATCCGTCATGAAACTTGCCCTATCTGCACTGCTCGCCGTGCTCGCATTGTCGCAAACCGTGGAGGCTAAGACGAAAGTCGTTGCCGCCGATGCGAAAGCAGCCACAGCCGAGAAAAGCCGGCCGGTGCTCGACAATAAGGCTACCGGTGGGATTACCGCGTCGTCCGGTGCGATGGCGGCGCCGGCCGGCAAGGATGTGCCCAGTCCGTATCCGCCGGCGATCTATTTCAATTTCTAGAGTCTCATGCATCCCTAATGGACGGGACTCTATCTTTTTATTCGACCGTGCCACTTGCGGCGCCCGACAGGCCCCGGGGATCAACACACCCGGGATCGACAGGTTTGGCGGCGGCGTGTCGGGCCATGACAGGATTGCCAGGCTCGCCTCCTGCCTCAGCCGATCCTGACGACGAAATGCTTCGTGACCGGCTCGATGATCTTCCACGTTCCCTTGAAATCGGCCTCGACCACGAAGGCATCGCCGGGACCGACTTCGACGGGCGCGCCGCCATCGGGCGTGATGACGATGCGGCCTGATATCATGTGCACGAATTCATAGTCGCTGTAGGTCGCGTGGTAGGTGCCGGGGGTAGCCTGCCATGTTCCCGACATGACCTTGCCGTCCTCGGTAGTGTGCTGGACGGCAGTCTTCATGGTCGGGTTGCCGTCGACAACGATCCAGCCCGCGAGATCGCCCGCCTCCCCGTTTTTGACCGCGCCGAATTTGAGGATGGTCTTCTCTGTCATGGTCGGGCTCCGTTTGACCTGTGCCGGCATTGGCTGTCGGTCAATAGCCGAAGCACCTGATATGGGCAACGTGGGTGCCCGGCATGCTTGACCTGGCCGCCATCCGCCGGATAGTCCGTGGACCGGCCCCATGAAAGAACCGACATGACAGACGCGATCGTAAAAGACAGCAACGGCGCCCAGCTGAACGAGGGCGATTCCGTGACCCTGATCAAGGATTTGAAGGTCAAGGGCACGTCGGAAACGATCAAGCGCGGCACGCTGGTGAAGAACATTCGCCTCACCGGCAATCCGGGCGAGATCGAGTGCAATACCAAGCAGGTGAAGGGCCTGGTGCTGAAAGCCGAGTTCCTGAAGAAGGCGTGATCGGCTGAGAACGCCGCCTGCCCCATGATCTGCGCGGGCTCCTCGACCTTGCAAGCGGAAGCCTCTGGAAATCGGCGCTTCTGAACCGCGCAGGCAGATGGCAGACACGGCATCGCTGCGGTGCGAAATGACGACGCCATGGCCGCGCAGGGCCGCTCCTTGAAGGCCGTCGAAAGCGCAATATATCAATGACTAAGCGTGCGTTGCACGCGACGTGGTGCTTTGGTCAAACTTCATCTGTGGAGGTTGTCATGGCAAACAATGTGATGGAAGGAAAGAAGGCCCAGGACTGGATCAACCTGATCCTTGCGGTCTGCCTGTTCGTCTCACCCTGGGTACTCGGCTTCGCTGCTGAAACCAATCCTGCGTGGAACGCCTGGATCGCCGGCGTTGTGCTCGGTGCTTTGGCTATCACGGCGCTTTCGGTATTCGCCGAGTGGGAAGAGTGGGTAAATCTTGTTGTCGGGCTCTGGCTGATCGTTTCGCCCTGGCTGCTCGGCTTCATGGCGAACGCCAACGCGATGGCGACCCATATTGTCCTCGGCGTGCTGGTGGTTGCGGCATCGGCCTGGGCGGTCTGGGACTCGCGTCATCATCCGCCGGCGCATGCGTGATCGGTGACGACCAAGGGGAGGAGCCCGCCGCTCGCGCGCCGGGCTCCTCTAAAGCCTGAGATCGGTACGCAGGCCCGCTAGCCGGGCTAGTTATTCTACTTGTGCTCAAAAATCGGCCGCCGCGGCGGATGCAGACGGCGGCGCTGATGCGCACGCCGACGAGCACGCCGCGAACCTCCACTTATGTTGCACTGCGTTAGATTTGTTGCATTGCAATATCCGCGCATCGCGTCGAGTCTTCGCAACGGGTGGGCTTTTCAACGACCTACGCGAGGTATCGCCGTGTCAGCATCGTTTCGGCCTGATATCGAAGGGCTGCGTGCGCTGGCGGTGTCAGGCGTCGTCGCGTTCCATTTCGGTCTGTCGGACCTGCCGGGCGGCTTCACCGGCGTCGACATCTTCTTCGTCATCTCCGGCTATCTGATCACCGGCCAATTGCTGCGGGAAATCGCCGAGGACGGCCGGCTGAACCTGTGGCGCTTCTACGCAAGGCGCGCCCGGCGCCTGCTGCCGGCCTCGCTGTTCGTCATCCTCGTCACGCTTGTCGCAGGTTACTTCATCCTGTCGCCGGACGAACAGGCACTCTATTCGAAAGGCGCCATGTTCGCCTCGGCCTATGCGATCAATTTCTGGCTGATCCGCTGGGCGTTCGACTATTTCGCCCCCGATGCGGCGAACAACCCCTTCATCCACTTCTGGTCGCTCTCGGTCGAGGAGCAGTTCTATCTCGTATGGCCGGGGCTGCTTCTGCTGGCCGCATGGCTGCGCCCGGGCAAGCGCGCGGCGATCCTGGTGATCGGCGTCGCCGGCGTGGTGTCGTTCGCCGTCTGCGCCTGGCTCACCACCGTGGCGCAGCCCTGGGCCTTCTATTTCTCGCCGCTCAGGGCCTGGGAATTTGCCGCCGGCGGCCTGGCGACGATGGCGCCGGCAAAATTCTGGCGGGAGCGCCCACAACTGGGCGCAGCATTGGCATGGTTTGGCCTGGCCCTGATCGCCGGTGCCTATCTGACCTTCAGCGAGCAGGACACCCCCTTCCCCGGCGTCGCGGCGGTGGTGCCGGTGGCCGGCACCGTGCTCCTGCTGCTCAGCGGTTCCGGCAATGCTCAAAGAGGACCCAGCGCCGTGCTGGCGCTGCCGCCCTTGCAATGGGTGGGGAAACTTTCCTACTCGCTCTATCTCTGGCACTGGCCGGTCATCGTCTATGCGACGATGATGGTTCCCGATCTCTCCTGGCCCGGGCGGCTTGCCTGCGCAGCATTGACGCTGGCGCTCTCGATCTTCACCTATAATTTCATCGAGAACCCGATCCGCCGCAACGGCTGGCTGATGGCGAATGCGGCGCGCGCGCTTGTCCCCGCCGCAATGCTGACCGGTGCCAGCGTGGTGGCGACCTATGCCAATGCGCGCCTTGCCGTGCACGATCTCGACCCCTCACAACGCATCATTGCCGAAACTGCCGCACAGCCTTCCACTGCGCGCGCCAAGGTGGGCTGCATTCTCGACTACGAGACCGTCACGCCGAAGGCCTGCGAGTTCGGTGCCAAGAATGCCGAGCACTCGATCGCGCTGTTCGGCGATTCGCATGCCGACCACTGGTCGACGCCGCTGATCGAGGCGGCGAAGAAGAACAATTACAAGGTCGTCACCTGGCTCAAATCCGCCTGCCGGGCCTCACGGCTGACGGTCTGGAGCTCGAAGCTGAAGCGCGACTACACCGAGTGCGATCAATGGCGCGAGCAATCGATCAAGGAGATCATAGCCCTGCGCCCGAGCCTGGTGGTGATCTCGGAGATATCGCTGACGAGCTCGCGCAAACTGTCGCCCGACGCGAAGGTGCCCGACACCCAGGATCAGGACTGGCAGGCCGGCTTGCGTTCAACGCTGGAGGCCTTCAGCCAAGCCGGGCTGAAGGTCGCCTTCATCCGCGATGTGCCGTTCAACGGCATGTTCGTCGACACCTGCGTGGCCCGCGCGCTGTGGCGCGGACAGGCGCCGTCGGTATGTGACGCGCCGCGAACCGACGCCGCCAACGACGCCGTGGCCGCGGTGGAGCGCGATATCGTGCGCGCCATTCCCAACGCGACCTATATCGATATGACCGACCGGTTCTGCGACGCCAAGACCTGCCATGTCTTCATCGACGGCAAGCTGGCCTACCGCGATCGCCACCACATGGCGACGCCCTTTGCGCAAACGCTGGAGCCGCCGGTCGAGCGCGCGCTGTTCTCGAAGGTGGCGGCGGAGAAATAAGGGCGGCGCAAGACGCGCCTTTCACCCCTCGCCTCAGTGCAGGCCAAACTCACGCAGCAGTTCTTCGCGATAGCGCACGAACCGGCTTTCGCTGCGATCGCGGGGGCGCGGCAGCTCAACCTCGACCAGCCGTGCCGTGCCGCCTTTCTCCCTGGGCAGGATCAGCACCCTGTCCGCAAGATAGATCGCTTCCTCCAGATCATGAGTGACCATGACCATGGTGACGCTCTCCTCGCTCCAGATGCGCGCCAGCTCCTCTTGCATGCCGATCTTGGTCATGGCGTCGAGCGCGCCCAGCGGCTCATCGAGCAGCAGGATTTCAGGCTGCACGGTCAAGGCCCGGGCGATGCCGACGCGCTGCGCCATGCCGCCCGAAAGCTGCCGGGGATAGGCATCGCTGAATTCGGCCAGGCCGACGAGCGCGGTATAGAAGCGGGCCTTGTCCTCGGCCTCCGCCTTGGGCACGCCCCGCACTTCGAGGCCAAAGGCGACGTTGCCGAGCACTGTCAGCCAGGGCAGCAGGCGCGGTTCCTGGAAGATGACCGCGCGCTCGGCGCCGACGCCATGGACCGGCTTGCCGTCGATCGCGACCCCGCCGCTGTCTGCTGCCTCCAGCCCGGCAAGAATCCGCAGCAGCGTGGTCTTGCCCGATCCGCTGGCGCCGACGATGACCAGACATTCACCGGAGCGGATATCGAGGTTGAGCGCCCTCAGCACGGCAAGAGGGCGCCCACTGAGGGTGAAGGATTTGGAGAGGTCGCGTATCGTGACCTCGCCGCCGCTTTTGCTGGCCATGGCACCCGTCTCCCGGTCAGTTGGTTTTCGTTTCGCCGCGCCGGTAGAGGATGTCAGCGGCTTTCAGCTTGCCCTTGGGCAGGCGGCCGTCGCGTTCGAGCACGCTGACCCAGAAGTCGATGTCGCGATCGTCAGCCTTCGCCCCTTCGCGCAGGCCGAAGCCGGTCCAGTAGCGCGCCAGCGCGCCATTTTCGCCGCGCTTGTCGAGGATATCAGCAAGCACCTTGCGCGCCTCGTCCGGGTTCTGGCGCGACCAGTCGGCGGCGCGGGCCGACTGTTCGACGAAATTGCGGGCGCCATCCGGATGCGCCGTGATGAAGTCGCGCCGCAGGACAATGAAGCCGCCGGCCAGTTCGCCCAGCACATCGGTGTCGTTGAACACGCCGCGCACGCCGCCATTGTCGACAAGGGCGCCGGCAAACGTCGCCTGCCAATAGCCGAGTGCCGCGATATCGACTTGGCGCGACCGCAAGGTCTGTTCAAGCTGCGGCCCGGGCACCACGACGAGGTTGGCGGCATCCGGCTGCAGGCCGACGCCGTGCAGCGCCTCGCGCACGGTATAGTCGAGATGGGCGCCGAGCGTGTTGACCGCAATGGTCTTGCCGGCGATGTCGGCAATCGATTTGATCGGACTGTCTTCCAGCACGTAGAAGACGCTGCGCACTTGGCTGTTGATGCCGTTGCTTGGATAGGCGGCGACGAAGTCGTTGCCGCCGGAGATCGAATTGATCACCGCAGCGGTCGCGGCCGAGCCGAGATCGACGCTGCCGGAGGCGAGCGCGAACAGCGATTCCGGGCCGCCGCCGGAGTAGCCGACATTCTCCAGCTTGACGCCGAAATCGTTGAAATAGCCGAGCTCGTCCGCCAGCTCATGCGGCGAGATGCTGCCGCGGCTGGCGAGGTAGCGCAACGTGACCGGCGCGGCTTGTGCAGCGGCAAAGCGAGGCAGGCCGGCGGCGATGATGCCGGCGGCAAAGGGAGCGCCGGCAAGCAGGGAACGGCGAGTGATTGGCATAGTCCGGTCTTTCTTGTTGGAGAGGTTGGCCTGTTGGAGAGGATGGCCTGTTGGAGAGATGGTGAGAGCTGGTCAGTCGATGGGATCGCTCCAGCGGCAGAGCCGCCGCTGCAGGCTGACCAGGGCCTGGTTGGCGATCAGGCCAAGCCCGGCGAGGATGACGATCGCCGCAAACATCAGCGGGATCTGGAAGTTGTACTGCGCGTTCATCACCTGGAAGCCGATGCCCTTGTTGGCGCCGATCATTTCGGAGGCGATCAGCAGCAGCAGCGCCGTGGTCGCACTCAGCCTGAGCCCGACAAAGATCGACGGGACGGCCCCTGGAAGCACGACACGGCGAAACACGGTGAGCCGCGCGGCGCCGTAGACCCGGGCCATCTCGAGCAGTTTCGGATCGACTTGCTTGACGCCGCTGATGGTGTTGAGCAGCAGCGGAAACAGCGTCGCCCAGAAGATGACGAAGACCTTTGATGCCTCCCCCAGCCCGAGCAGCAGGATGAACACCGGGTAGAGCGCCAGCGCCGAGGTCTGCCGGAAAACCTGCAGGATCGGATCAAGCGCGGTTTCGACGGCGCGCACCTGGCCCATGAACAGGCCGAGCGGGATAGCGACCGCCACGGCCGCCGCGAAGGCGAGGCCGGCGCGCTGCAGGCTGATGGCGATGTCGCCAAGCAAGGTGCCGCCGGCCAGGCCGTTCCACAATGCGGTGACGATCGTGTCGATCGGCGGCAGCACAGCGGCGTTGACCCATCCCGCGCGGCTCGAGACCTGCCAGATCGCGAGGAAGGCGATCAGGATGCCGTATCGGGACAGGAAGCGGACGACAGTCCGGTTGGCCAGGCGCGGAAAATCGGCGCCAAAGCTGGTTCTGCCGTCATGTGCAGCGATCGTGACCGGCTGCTCGATGTGTTGCAGACTCATCGTCTTGCCCTTTGCTTAAAAGAATTTATTCGGCGGCCAGCACCTTCGAGCGGGCTGCGGTCCAGGGGTTTTCCGGCCGCCTGAGGCCGAGATTCTCGCGCAGCGTCCTGCCTTCATAGGCGGTGCGGAACAGGCCGCGGCGCTGCAGCTCGGGGATCACCAGGTCGACAAAGTCATCAAGCGCGCCAGGCAGCCATGGCGGCAGGATATTGAAGCCGTCGGCAGCCTCGTTGCCGAACCATTCCTCCAGCTGATCGGCGACCTGCACCGCGCTGCCGATGACGGTGTAGTGGCCGCGGGCCGTTGCCACCCACTGGTAGAGCTGGCGGATGGTGAAGTTGTGCTCGTCGGCGATCTGGCGGATCAGCGCCTGGCGGCTCTTCATGCCTTCGGTTTCCTTGCTCGGCGGCAGCGGTCCGTCGAGCGGGTAACCGCTGATGTCGAGCGTTTGGCCGGCCAGCCCGTTGAGCAGGGCGACGCCGTCCTCGGGCAGGATCAGCTCGTTCAGCTGCTGGTACTTGGCGCGGGCTTCGTCTTCGGTGCGGCCAACGAACGGTGCCACGCCCGGCATGATCAGCACCTGTCCGGGATCGCGGCCGGCAGCCGCCACGCGCGCCTTGATGTCGCGATAGAATTCTTGCGCCGAGGCCAGGTTCTGATGAGCCGTGAAGATCACCTCAGCCGATTGGGCGGCGAGCTTGCGGCCGTCCTCCGACTGCCCGGCCTGCACCACCACCGGGTGCCCTTGCACCGGGCGCGGCACATTGAGCGGGCCTTTGACGCTGAAATGCTGGCCCTTGTGGTCGATGTCGTGAAGCTTGTCCTTGTCGTAGAAGCGGCCCGACTTCTTGTCGCGGATGAAGGCGTCGTCTTCCCAGCTGTCCCACAGCGCCTTGACCGTCTCGACATGCTCATGCGCGCGGGCATAGCGCTCGGCGTGGTTCGGCTGGGCGTCGCGGTTGAAATTGCGCGCGGTGTCGTCGCCTGCCGAGGTCACGACGTTCCAGCCGGCCCGGCCATTCGACAGAAGATCGAGCGAGGCGAATTTGCGGGCGAGCGTATAAGGCTCCTCATAGGTGGTGGAGGCGGTGGCGATGAAGCCCAGATGCGTGGTGAGCGGCGCCAATGCGGCGAACAGCGTCACCGGCTCGAACCCGGCGATCTTGGCATTGCCGCCTTCGCGGGCGCCGAGGCCAACGGTCAGATTGTCGGCGAGGAAATAGGCGTCGAACAGGCCGCGTTCGGCGGTCAGCGCGAGCTGCCTGTGGAACTCGAAATTCGTCGCGCCGTCGGCCGGCGCCTCAGGATGGCGCCAGGCTGCGATATGCTGTCCGCCACCGGGCAGGAAGGCACCAAGCTTGATCTGTCTGGACTTGCTGGGTCTGGTCATTGCGGGTTCCTTCTGTGCTGTGCGGAAAGGGAATCGGCTGACCGGTGTTCAGGCGGCAAGACCGACGCTGCGTGGCGTTCCGGCCACCCGGCATGCTTCGGCGACCGCTTGCCTGACGCGAGAATGGATGGCTTCGGAGACCAGCACGCCGTCGGCGAAGTCCTTGTCGGAGGCGTAGATCGCGGTCGGCAGGGTCAGTGCCTCGAAGAAACCGAACAGCGGCCGCAGCTGATGCTCGACAACCAGCGAATGACGATCGCCGCCGCCAGTTGCAGCGAGGATGACCGGTTTTCCCCTCAGGGACGACGGGTCGAGCAGGTCGAAAAAATGCTTGAAAAGCCCGGTGTAGCTGCCTTTGAAAGTCGGCGAGCCAACCACCAGGACATCGGCGCCCAGCAATCGCTCGACGATGCTTCTGGCCAACGGATCCAGATCGCCAATGCGCCTTGCCAGTGGAAACGACTGGCCGAGATCCTCGATGTCGAAAACGGTCGAGGCTGCACCGGTGCTGCTCGACACTTCCGCGACGATGTGGCTGATGAATGCCTTGGTCTTCGACGGACGGGTCAGGTTGCCCGACAGCCCCACCACCAGTTTCTTCGGCATTTCGGTCTCCTCGCAAAACGGCTTGTGTGTAGTAACTTTACTGAGTTTATAGAATTAAATGAGCGAGAAGATTTCAAAACGAGCCCGCCAAGCGGATTGAGTTTGCGGCACATCGCGGTTGATTGGTTCATTCGACGCGCAATGCGGACGCCGAGGTTTAGGGCAAGGGCGCCTTGACCGCATTCCGGCCACGCGTTGATGATCAAGCGCACCAAAGGCATCGCCCCGGGGGATTCGCATGAAAACAGCCGTTCTGACGTCTCTGCTCCTGGCCTGTTTGTTGGCATCGCCGGCGCAGGCGGGATGGAAGCCGATTGAGACGGTCGAGACCTACGCCGTTTCAGGACAGACCGGTCCCCAGCTCCATGCCTCGATGGGCGAGCGGGGGCCGATGATCGGCAAAGGCAAGGTCCGTGCCATGGCCTACACCAATTTCAAGCTGACCTGGGTCAGGGATTATCAGCGACAAGGCAATGCCTGCGTGCTGGTATCGGCGCGGCCGAAGCTCATCATAACCTACACCTTGCCCAAAATATCCGGGCCGGTGCCGGCTGCCGTGCAGAAGAGCTGGGACGTTTTTGCCGCTGGCCTCGCCGCCCACGAAAAGGTGCATGGCGACATCATCGTCGACATGGTCCGCAAGATCGAGACGGCCACCATCGGCCTGTCCGTCCCCGACGATCCCGGCTGCAAAAAGATCAGGACCGAAATGACCAGGCGGCTTGCCGAACTCTCCCAGGCGCAGCGACAGGCAAGCCGCGATTTCGACCGGGTAGAATTCGCCCCGCGCGGCAATCTGCAGCAGCTCATCGTGAATTTGCTGATGGGGCGGTAGGAGAGGATGGAGCGAAGCACCCCCCTCTGCCCTGCCGGGCATCTCCCCCTCAAGGGGGGAGATCGGCTGACCGCAACGCCGCACCTCGTCCTTCAACATCCGCGATTGGGGCCGGAGCGATGCGAAGGCGTAATGTCCCCCCCTTGAGGGGGAGATGCCCGGCAGGGCAGAGGGGGTCGGCGGCGATGAGCCACTATCCTGTGCCGCCAATCAACCGCCGCAATGCGCGCAAGATGCGTAAAGTCATGACGGATGCCGAACTGAAACTCTGGAACGAGATCAGAGCGCATCGCCTCATGAGACTGGCGTTTCGGCGCCAAATGCCCATCGCTGGCTACATCGTCGATTTTGCTTGCCCGGACAGAAAGCTGATCGTCGAACTAGATGGTTCCCAGCATGCCCAGGCCGAGGCCTCGACGTCGGATGCCGCGAGAACGGCAAAGCTTGAAGCGCTGGGCTGGACCATCCTGCGCTTCTGGAACGACGACGTCATTCGTGACCTCGATAATGTCTGCCAGCACATAGTCATCGAGGCCGGCGCGGACAGGCGCTGACTCTCACTCCGCCACCGGCGTCCACATCACATCCTCGACCCGCAGCGCCCCAGTTGCCAGCATCACCAGCCGGTCGAAGCCGAGCGCGGCGCCGCTTGCCTGCGGCATGATGCTCAGTGCGGCGAGGAAATCCTCGTCGATCGGATAGCGTTCACCATAAACGCGCTCCTTCTCGTCCATCTCGATGGTGAAGCGCCGGCGCTGCTCGGCGGCGTCGGTCAGCTCGCCGAACGCGTTGGCCAGCTCGACGCCGCAGCAATAGAGCTCGAAGCGCTCGGCGGTCCTCGCATCATCCGCGCTCGGCCGGGCGAGTGCCGCCTCCGAAATCGGATAGCCGTAAAGGATGGTGGCGCGCCCCTGCCCCAGCGTCGGCTCGATCTTTTCCACCATCACCCGGCTGAACAGATCGGCCCAATTGTCGTCGGACGCGGTGCGTAAGCCCGCCTGGACCAGAGCCGCGTGCAGCGCTTCGCGATCGGTGCTGCCGTCCGCGGCGACCGTGGCTAGCAGGTCGATGCCGGCATGGCGCGAAAAAGCCTCGGCGACGCTTAACCTCTCCGGCTCGGCGAACGGATCGGCCTCGCGGCCGCGAAAAGAGAAAATTTTTGCGCCGGCGCGCTCGGCGGCCAGCGCGACAAGCCCGGCACAATCCTCCATCAGGCTCTCATAGGTCTCATCAACCCGGTACCATTCGAGCATGGTGAAGGACGGATGGTGTAGCGGGCCGCGCTCGCGGTTGCGATAGACGGCGCTCAGGCTGAAGATGCGCTTCTCGCCGGCGGCAAGCAGCTTCTTGCAGGCGAATTCCGGCGATGTGTGCAAATAGAGCGGCTGGCGCTGCCCGTTCGGGCCGATCGCCTCGGTGGCGAAGGCCGACAGATGCGCCTCGTTGCCTGGCGAGACCTGCAGCGCCGCTGTCTCGACCTCGATGAAATCGCGACGGGCAAACCAGTCGCGCAGGGCCGCAGTGATGGCATTGCGCAGGAGCAGCCGCGGCCGGCGGTCGGTGTGGACATCGGACGTCCACCAGGGCGAGGCGGCGGTCATGACAGGCGGATTTGCATCGAGGACTGGCGATTGCAGCCAAGATGCGCTAGTCCGCACCGGACGGCTCCCGCAGCCGATTTGCGCCGGTCGGCGCTTCCAGGCCAGTCAACGCTCTTAGGAATAAAGCCCGTGAAGGTCATCGCCAGTTCCCTACGCAAAGGCAATGTCGTCGAAAAGGACGGCAAGCTCTATGTGATCCTCTTTGCTGAAAACATCCATCCCGGCAAGGGCACGCCGGTGACCCAGCTCGACATGCGCCGCATCTCCGATGGGGTGAAAGTCTCGGAGCGCTACCGCACCACCGAGCAGGTCGAGCGCGCCTATGTCGAGGAGCGCGAGCACACCTTCCTCTATCGCGACGGCGAAGGCTTCCACTTCATGAACCCGGAAAGCTACGACCAGGTCGCGGTGTCGGAAAGCGTGGTTGGCGAGATGGCGCCCTATCTCACGGAAGGCATGGCGGTGCAGGTCTCGCAGTATAATGGCATCGCCATCTCGCTGGTGCTGCCGCAGCGCGCCACCTTCGAGGTGGTCGAGACCGAGCCGGTGACCAAGGGCCAGACGGCATCCTCGTCTTACAAGCCGGCAACGCTCTCCAACGGCGTGCGCACGCTGGTGCCGCCGCACATCAGCGCCGGCACCCGCGTGGTGGTGATGACGGCGGATGGCGCGTATGTGGAGCGCGCCAAGGATTAGGGGCGGCGGGTCGCCGATGTTGGAGACCGAAACACCACGCGCTTCGTCATCCCAGGGCGGAGCAGGAGCGAAGCGACGTCGCGCAGACCCTGGGATCCATTCCGTGACGTTTGAGCGCAGCGGCGGTGCGGAAAGCGGGATAGCTTCCGCCAACCCAAGGGGTCGCCACCCCCCGGCGATCAGTGCATCGCCCCGGCAAACGCCTCTCGGTGGTGAGCCAAAAATGCCGGGTGTGGCCACAGCTTTCGATCCGACGGCAGATGCAAACCTTGATGCTCCGGGCGGAAGAGATTCCTTAGCTCACTAGGCACCCGGTTATGGGCGACCAGAAGTCGATGGTTTTCATCTATCGAGATGAGGTGCCGGTCGAAGAGCCAGTGCACGGTGGCGGACAGCGCGATGCCGTTCTGCACAACGTCGGGACCGCCGGCCGCAACCGGTTTGATGTGGGCCGCCTGAACTTCGGCCCTGCCGCCGCCATTGATGATGCGGAGGCCGGTGACGGCGCATTTGTCCTCATAGGCTCGGCAGACTTCTAGCCGGAAGGTCGCGTCGCGGATTTTTCGGTTCAGCAATATCTGCTCGACCTGACGATCAACCGTCTGGGCAAAGCCAGGCTGTGTCGGCAACGACAGTTGGAAAGGCAGCATGTCGAGATCGAGTTTTCTGGCGTTGGCGGGGTCTAGGGTTTCGCTGAGGCCAGCCAGCACAATATCGTTGAAGTCCTCCGTCAGAATCGGGCGCATGGACTTGCCCTGGACCGCCCGGCCGACGAGGCTGGGATTTAGCACCCCGCGCAATAGCGCCTCCGCATAACGGCCGTCCCTGATGAAAGGCACGGGTGTCGGAAATTCGAGATAATCCGTCACATTGGCATAGTAATGACCAGCCCGATCGGAGTCCGGCTCGACACCGGTTACGCGCGCCGCAGCGATATAGGCGCGTCGGCCGCCATTGCGTTGTGGCTCACGAAAGAGCACCCAGTCACCTGCCGCGTTTCGTGCTGCGTCCAGGTAGTTGCTGCGGGAGGGAAAATGATAGCGGCGGGTGATGTCATCCTTGTAGCCAGACGCCGGCTTGACATCAAAAACGGCTTTCACAATTCCATCCCATCGTCACGACATCGTCGTCTACAGTGCAAGCGCACCTTGTAAATTCTCGTCAACCCGAAGAACCCCAAGCAACTGCCAAGTCTGCGGCCGCTTTGCTAAGTTCCCGACGGCGAACAACATTCCGCGTTTCGGGTAGTCGTCATTGAACCTGTGATCCATCCAGTCGAGCGTTTCCTGCACGGTTCGTCCGCGCTTTCGCTCGTTGTAATACATAGCGTGAGCCTCCCAATCTCCATTTGTGTATTCGTGGGGCGCATGTGCGTCCTTGAACCTGAATTTAAATTCATAGGGTGTGGGCTCTAACGCAGCGAGGTCGTCGTCCAGAAGCGACCCTTGCGAGGCCGCCAGTTTGTAAGAATCGCGCTCTTCCTTCAAATCAGAGGAGGATTTCAGCTTGTAAGAAAAACGCGGTTCGATAGGTCGGATCAACGCGAGCGAATCCCCACGCTCCTCAGCAGCCTTCACGGATGGCAAGACCAGTGGATTCAGGAATGCAGCCCGCTTGCTTGGAGCCAATCGCTTGCCGATGACGATAGAGTCTTCGAAGACCCGACAACTTTCCCTACGATTGTCCCGCGGCGGTCTGATGTACTTGAAGTCGATGAAATCCCAGCGTTTGAAGCTATTCTCTTCCTTGAGGTGCCTGAAACGCACCGGGTAGAGGCGTTTCCACTGGCCCTCGGGCGTGATGCCCGCACAACAGACGGTTTCTCCGTGCTTCGCGCTACGTTGCGGCAGCGCTTTCACGAGGATGATAACTTGGCAGCTTTGAGGCGTTGCGGACATAGCGCTCCGGATCGTCGCCGTAGAGATCGAACACCTCGAACTCCATCGACTCAATCATCTCCTCCGCAACGATAGACCTGTGACAGGTCTCCGGATCGCGCTCGAAGCACAGTAGGCATGTCGGCTTTTCCCCCGCCGCAGCTACCAGCTCCTTGAGGGACAACTGAGCGTTGTCGGAATCAAGGTGAGCAGAATAGAGAGCACGGAATTGCTCGAAAAGTCCCGCTCGTGCCGCATCTCTTCCAGGTTTTGGGTCGCCAAGGTCTATGAAATGCAAGTATTCGATACCTTCAGACTCTAAGCGAGCCGCCAATGATTTTTTGGAGAATCCTTTCTTGCGGGAAAGTGCGACGGCACGGACGTCGGCTACCCGCTTAACGCCGACGGTTTTCAGCGTTGCGACGAAACGGTCTATGTCTGTTCCCTCATATCCGATCGTGTAGACAACACTCATGTTATTCTCCGGCATTTCGCCTGTGGATACTCGCATGCGGAGCTTACGTCGACCTGAGACGATGCCGCACCGAATCAATGTTTGTTTCAAGTCCAGTAAACGAAGGATTACCACCCCACCCGCCTCCCAGCATCATCCCGTAATGCACCGCCAGCAGATCCAGCCCGACCTTCAGCAGTTTCACCAAACATCCCGCGCCTCGCCCGTCTGCTCAGCTAGGCTCTTCACCGTTTCGCCATGGCAGCACACCTTGTGCACCACGCTCGCCACCTCCCAATGTGCCAGCGCCCTGGTGGCGGCGTGAGCGCGGCCGGCTGAGAGGATGCGGTCGCCGGCGTCTCCACCCTTGCGGCCGCCGTCGACGCCCTCCGGACAGCGCCATCGACCTGGCGCCGTCCTTCTGCGAGACGCGGAAATCCTCGCGTTAGCGGTTCCCGATCCGTCGCGCGGCCATAGCGCACTTGCGAAATGCCCTCTCTTGAGCGATGCTCCTCCCCTTAGCAGGGGCTTGAGGAATGACATTTAAGGCAGTCGCGCGGATCGATACGGTGGTGTCGATTGCCGGCTCACCGAATCCAGGCGGTAAACCGGGATGGCTCTCAAGAAACTGCGGATTTGGCTGGGACTGAAAGATGATCCCGCAGCGATCCCGCGCCACGCTAAAATCGGACGCGAAACCTATGGTGTCCACGGCAGGACATTCCTCAATTGCACGGCGGAATCGCCAGTCGAGATAGGCGCATTTTGCTCTATCGGGCCAGGGACACTCTTTCTGTGCCAGACCGATCACCGAACGGATACGGCTTCAACTTTTCCTTTTCAGTCGCGGATTTTCCGGCAGAAAGAAAACCTGGAGTACCTAGTTTCGAAAGGCCCGATCCTCGTCGGCAATGATGTCTGGATCGGAGCCCGCGCGATCATCCTTTCAGGCGTGACCATCGGCGACGGAGCCGTTATTGCCGCCGGCAGCGTCGTGACCAGGGACGTTGCGCCATATACGCTTGTCGGCGGCAATCCAGCCAAGGTGATCAAGCGCCGGTTCTCCGACGAGACGATTGCTGCACTGCTTGAAATCCAGTGGTGGAACTGGCCCATGGCGCAGCTAAAAAAGGAGCGCGCCGCCTTCGACCTGTCCGCCGAGGTTTTCGCCAAGCACTATGCGGCCCACCAAAATTCAAGGCGGGTGTAAACTTGACTGCGAAGGCTCGACGCTCGGCCGAAGCCAGAGGTTGTGCGGGTGCTGCGTATGGTTTGGAGCGCTAGGTAGATTTCGCAACAGCTGGGCTGATCTGCCTTCAAATGCCTTCGTAGAGGGGACGAACCTGTTTGGGTGCGGCAAGCCTCTTCACGGCGCTGCGGCCGCCTACCGAACCAGGCAATGCGCATCCGATATGACGAGGTCGCGGCAGGCTAGGTGCCTGGCGGAATAGCCGGAATTCACAGCTACCAAATACCGGCATTCAGCCAAGGATGAGACCCGCCACCAGAACCGTAAGGATAAGCGACACCGGAACAGCAAGCAGGCAGCACGCCTCTAAAGTGTTGATTTGCCAAGAGTTCATCGGGCGCTTTCCCATGTTGGTTTCCTATCTAAACGGGCAGACCGGCACGGCAGTTCCATGGAAAATGTCAGGGCGTCATCGCGCCGCTATCGTGCTGATTGGCGCGAAGCCGCATTCCGAGTTATCCAGCGGGCACGCGCCAGATGCGTAGCCCAAGCCCGGAATGCCCTCTCTGGCTCCTGGTTTGGATCAATATGCAGAACGGTGTGGGCGACCTCACGCCAATCGGCTCCGTCCGCCGAAGCATCGAGCAACCGGATATAGGTAAGCATATGGTCCTCGTCATAGCCGGTCAGCACCGAAGACGTCGGCGCGACGTCTGCGAAATGAGGGTCTAGCAGCGGCTTTAACATTGCGATCTACCAGCAATGGCGCACCGTAACAGGCCATGGGGAAGCCTGCGCCCTTCAATTGGAGGACGCGGGCCGATCGAGGTTCGCTGCGTCGCCGCCCTCCGCACTCCGCGCCCTCTCGGGCGGCGAAGTTCAGGCCGCTCCCCGGTGATCAACGGCGCCTTGGTCGACCGACGCGGGCATCACGCCAGTTGCCTACTACCCACGCGGCCTCCGCATCAGCATCATCCCGTAATGCACCGCCAGCAAATCCAGCCCGACCTTGAGCAGCTTCGCCACAACATCCCGCGGCTCGGCGTTCTGTTGGGCCAGGCTCTTCACCGTTTCGCCATGGCAGCAGACTTTTTGCACCACGCCCGAAACCTCCCAATGCGAAAGCGCCCTGGTGGCGTCGGCATAGGCGCGGCCGGCGGACAGGATGCGGTCGGCAACGCCGCCGCCGATGCGCCCGCCATCGACGCGCTCGGTCAGCGCCGTCGGCTTGACGCCGTCCTGTGCCGAGACGCGAAAATCCTCGCGGTAGCGCATGCCCGCCTCGCGCTGCTGGCGCGACAGCGAGGTGATGCCGGTCAGCGGATCGACATTGCGCACGCGCACAATGCCGCCGGGCGGGCCGTCGTTGGAAACCTCATAGACACGCCTCGCCTCCAGCGTGCCGACTGCGAGCCGTTTGCGGCCGAAGGCGTCGTCCTTCAGCGCGAAATCATGGCCGACCTCCTTGCGAATGCGCACCTGCTCGGCCTCGCCCTTGGCTAGTTTGGGCGGCTTGGGTTTAGCCTTCTGGGCGGTCTTCCTGCTCATCGGTGGCTCCTCGTTTCATTTGCTGTCTTCGCAGAACCTGGTTCCTCTCCTCACCTCGTAGGGCGAGGAACTCAGATTGCCGTCCGTTCGGCGATCAGCTCACGCCGCATCCGCCAGAACCGTGCGGCGGTGGTCGCAGAAGCGCGCCGCGTGATAGGCGCAGTAGCTTTTCAGCGGCCGCGTGCGCAGGCCGCAGCACAGCATGTCCAGTCCCGGCCGGCTGCCCGGCGCGACGTTTTCGGGGTCTTCCTCCAGCGTCAGATCGAGCGGCGCGCGGCAGCGGTTGAACAGGCAGTCGATGAAGCGCATGGCCGCGACATGCGGCTGGCGCCCTACGGCAGTGGGGTGCGGCGCCGGCACCTTGACGGCCTCGCTATCGGGCCCGTGGATCTCGTGCACGAACTGGCGCTGCGGCAGCCAGACCGGCGGCGCCAGCCTGGCCGGCGTCACATGCCTCGCAGGCCCGCTCTGCTTAACCAGCTTTGCTTGCCCAGGCAGCTTTGCTTGCCCAGGCGATCCGGCCGGCTTTGCGGATTTGTCCGGCCTGACAAGCTTTGCCGGGTTTTTTCTAGGCCGGCCGCCGGACCTGCCCTGGGGATTGGCAAAGCCGATGGCGCGCAAGTCGGCGTTGCGGTGGACGACGCCGATGATCGCGTTGCGCGACGCCGGGCCGCCGCGCAGCGCGCTCAGCCGGTCGGCGATCCTGGCGGCGGACAATCCGTCCTTCAGCCAGCGGGCGATGCTTTGCAATTCTGTGTCGGTATAGGCGGGCATGGTGTTCTTCCGTCTCAAGAGATTGCGTGAATGCCGAAGCTCGTCCCTCTCCCCGTTCACGGGGAGAGGATGCCGGCAGGCAGGTGAGGGGCAGCGCGGCGTGGCCGATTGTCTTTGCCCCAGGTCATTGCCGGCACTGCCCGAGCAGCCCAGCGATGGTGCCGCCCCTCATCCGCCTGCCGGCACCTTCTCCCCGTGAACGGGGAGAAGCGCGATCACCTCCGGCGGCCGAGCTTCGCCTCGGCCGCCTCGCGGGTGGCAGCGGAAACCGCCCTGCCCGTCTGCCGGTCGAAGACGATGACCGTGCCGTCCTCGGTGCGGATGCACGAAAGGCCGCATGACACGCGCCGAAATTCGTGGCCGGAGCCGTGAGGGGAACGGCTCCGGCCGTTCCGGTCGCCACCGGTGACGGCAGGGCGACCGGATCCGAGGCGCGAGCCTCGGGCTTCGTCCCGGCCGGGGAGGAGGACAGCCGGGACGGATGGGAAAGCGAGATGAGGCATGGCTTGCGCATGGGTCGTATATAAGCATAACTCAAAAAATTATGCAAGCCATTCTTTCATGGACGAAATCGATTCTTATGTTTCAGATGGCGCCATGGCGAAAACCTCATTGTCGATCAAGGTCGGGGCGGCGATCCGCAAGGCGCGCAAGCAGCGTGGCCTGGTGATGCGCCACATTGCCGAGCACAACGACACCGACGTCGCCGCCGTCGGCAATTGGGAAACCGGCCGCAACCTGCCCAAGACCGAGAACCTCTTGAAGACCGCCGCCTTCCTGCGCGTCGACCCAGTGGCGCTCGGCAAGGGCGAGGTCGTCTTCCTCGACGACGCCGACAATGTCTCCGACGCAGAGATCGTCACCGACGCCGCTCCCCTGCCCGCCGGCCCGATGGACATCGAGCTTCTGGGCGCTGCGGTCGGCGGCGACGACGGCGACTTCACCTTCAACGGCGAGGTCGCCGGCTATGTCCAGCGCCCGCCCGGCATCGCCCATTTGCGCAAAGTGTTCGCGCTGCATGTGCTCTCCGACTCGATGGTGCCGCGCTACGAGCCCGGCGAGATGCTCTATTGCGGCGGCCGCGACGCCGTGCCCGGCGACCATGTGGTGATCGAGATGTTCCCCGAGGAGAACGAGCGCAACGGCAAGGCCTTCATCAAGAAGCTGGTCAAGCGCACCGCCGCCGAGCTGGTCGTCGAGCAGTACAATCCGCCGAGGACGCTGACCTTCAACCGCTACGCGATCAAGGCCGTCTTCCGCGTCATCCCGCTCAAGGAGCTGCTGGGGTATTAGGGCGGCGGGGCGCGCTCCCTTCTCCCCCTGTGGGAGAAGGTGGATCGGCGCGCCACTCAAGCCCGCCTGGATCTCTCCAGCGGAACCTCGCGATCGCTGAGCATCCGCGCCTCGGCGCGGCGCTGCTGCTGCTCGTCGATGAATGCCGCCTGGATCGAGACCGCCGCACCCGGCAGGCCATCGGCGCGGCAGGCCGAGCAAATGAGGCGCCCCGAAAGGGACGCCAGCGGCGTCTGCCCGGTTATCCCGAAGCGCTTCAGCTCAGCCGGCTTCCACCATCTGCTGCGGCCGCAATCGATACACTCGACCGCAATCGAGACGACCTCGGCGATCGTCGCTTCCTTGCCCGGCAATGCCATCGCCCCTAGTGCCTCCGTTCCTGTTTTGTTCACAACAGTATGGGTTTTTCCCGAAGAGTCGAGTCGGTTCCGCTCGAACCCACGCAAAAGTTTAACTTGTGCCAATTTTTGAGTTATGCTTATATCGCTCGTGCCGACGGATAATAGCGCCGCGGACGACACGGATGGGCAGCAGGTCCGGGCATCCGTCGCGGCCGCCGCCAGCTGAGGAAACCAGGATGGACGCCCTCTCCGCTCAATTCGCCCGCGATTGCGGCTATACCGGCGACAGCCCGGCCATGCTGGCGGCTTTCGCGGCCATCCGCCTCGACGGCATAGGCAAGGCTCGCCTGGGCCATGACCAGCGCAAGGCGATGGTCGACCGGCTGAAGCACGGCGAGGCCTTGTTCCTGGCAGCGATGCGCCCGGCGCAGTCGGCCGAGGAGGCGCTCGAGGACGCCGCCCGCTTCATCGCTTGTTATCGCAACATGCCGCGCTGGCGCCAGGAAAGACGCAGCGCCGATCTCGCCCGCGCCAGGCAGCAGCGGCTTCTGGCGCGCTTCTTCCGCCGCTACGGCCATCGCCTCTGGGCACGGCAGGCAGCGTAAGCGGAGGTTGCCGAGCCATCGGCCGCGAGTGTCTGGCGCTGGCCGCCTGCACCGCGACGCGCCCATCGCGAATGGCTGGACGGCACTTGCCGTCGCCAAACCCGCGCCGTATGTCATCGTCTCGATGAGCGAGATTGAGTTCCGTCGCGCGCAAGCGCCCGATCTGCCGGCGATTGTCGCATTGCTAGCCGACGATGCGCTTGGCGCCGGCCGGGAAGACGCGTCGACGCCGCTCGCGCCGTCCTACCTCGATGCCTTCAGGGCAATCGGTGCCGATCCCAACCAGCTGCTGGCGGTGGCCGTCGAGGCCGGACAAGTCGTCGGAACGCTGCAGCTCAGCTTCATTCCGGGTATTTCCAGGAAAGGCGCCTGGCGCGGCCAGATCGAAGGCGTTCGCGTCGCCCGGCACCGGCGTTCCGGCGGCGTCGGCAAGCTGATGATCGAATGGGCGATCGAAGCGTGCCGCTCGCGCAACTGCAGCTTCGTTCAGCTCACCACGGACAAGAGCCGACGGGAAGCGCACGCTTTCTACGAGCGCCTCGGCTTCACCGCCAGCCATCTTGGCTACAAGATGGCGTTGTAGGGCGCGGCACCTGGCAGCGGGGCGATCGCCGATCCCCCTTGCGGGAGAGATGCCGGCAGGGGATGGGAAGGATCGCAGCTTCAGTCCCGCTTGGGTTCCTCGCCCCCACGAAAGTGGGGGAGAGGTGGCGCGGCGAAGCCGAGACGGAGAGGGAGACTGCGCCCTACGAAAGCCCCCTCTCCGGCCACTTCGCGGCCACCTCTCCCCCGCTTCGCGGGGGCGAGGAACCCAAGACTTGAGAGGTCGGCGGGGCAGCGAAAACCGAAGCGATTGCCCTCCACTCTCCTTGACAATCCGCCCTATTTGTTCTCTTTATGTTCCATACGAAACCACCTCAAGACAATGCGGCGTTCGAACCGCCGCGGGCGAACGGGCCGGATGGAAGCCAACATCCTCCACGCGGATCTCGACGCCTTCTATGCCTCGGTCGAACAGTTGCTTGACCCGGCCCTGCGCGGCAAGCCGATCGCCGTCGGCGGCGGCGTTGTGCTGGCCGCGTCGTATGAGGCCAAGGCCTTCGGCGTGCGTGGCGGCATGCCGGGGCGCCGCGCGCGCGAACTCTGCCCCGGGCTGATCTTCGTCGGCGGCCATTTCAAAGACTACCAGCGGCTGGGCGATGCGGCTATTCAAGTGCTCGGCGATTTCACGCCTGTGGTCGAGCGGATTTCCATCGACGAGGCCTTCGCCGACGTCACCGGCTGCACCCATTTGTTCGGCCCGCCGGCCGAGATCGCCACAACGATCCGCCGCCGCGTGCGGGCCGAGCTCGGGCTGCCGATCTCGGTCGGCGTGGCACGCACCAAGCACCTGGCCAAGATCGCCTCGCAAGTGGCCAAGCCCGACGGGCTGGTGGTGGTCGATCCGCGCCACGAGCTGGAGTTCCTGCACGATCTGCCGGTCGAGCTGATGTGGGGCGTCGGTCCGGTCACCAGGGAGCGGCTGGCCGGCATTGGCGTCAACACCATCGGCGAGCTGGCAAAGACGCCCGGCTGGTCGCTGGAGCGCCTGCTCGGCCCGGCGGCGGGCGAAAAGCTCAACGCGCTGGCCTGGAACCGCGATCCGCGCAAGCTCGAGACGCAGCGCCGGGCGCGATCGGCCGGCGCGCAGTCGGCGCTCGGCAGGAAACCGGCCGAGGAGGAAGTCTTCGTGCCGGCGCTATTGCATCTGGCCGACAGGGTCGCCACCAGGCTGCGGGCGAAATCGCGGCCCGGCCGTACGGTGACGGTCCGTGTCCGCTTCGCCGACCTGCGCTCGGTGACGCGCTCGATCACGCTCGACCAGCCGATTTCGGCAACCGCCATGCTGGCCGAGATCGCCGAGGCGCTGGTGCGCAAGGTGCTTGTCGACCATCCGCACGAAAAGACCATCTCGCTGCTGGCGATCGCCGTCTCGCATCTGGAACGGCAGCCAGGCCTGCAACTGGAACTGCCGCTCGACCTCGACGACGACCGCCTCCGCCCCGGCACCAGGAAGGGTGCTGCGCGCTGGACCGCCGACCGCGCCATCGACAAGATCCGCGACCGTTTCGGCTGGGAGGCGGTCGGTTATGCCTCGGTCGCGCTCGGACTGTCGCGGTCGGTTCCCGACGCGTTTCGCGAGCTGGCCGAAAAGGAATTGTGAGGCTGCTTGAAGAGGCTAGCCCAGCCGAGCCAACGGCGACACCGCAGGTCCGTTCAAAGCCGTGCCGTCGATAGCGAAATGCGAGCCATGGCAAGGGCAGTCCCAGCAGCGCTCGAGGGAGTTCCAGTGGACATGGCAGCCGACATGCGTGCATGCTGCCGAGCGCTTGTAGAGCGTGCCGTCGTCATCGCGAAACGCGGCGATTTTGCTGAGCCTTTCGCGAACGATGGCACCTTCTCCCGGTCGCAGCTTGTCGGCGGAATCGATTTCGCCAGGCGCGATATACTCGGCAAAACTCTTGATCGCAGTCGCATTCTCCGCCAGGTAATCGCCGATCGCGCCTGCCGTCTTGCGAGACGGCTCGTAAAGTTCGCGCCAGGGGCTTTCTCCCTTCAGAATCAGGTCGGAGATCAACAGGCCGGCGACGACGCCATGGGTGATGCCCTGGCCGGAATCCCCAGTCGCCACAAAGACACGTTGGTTGCCAGGATTGCGGCCGATGAACCCCGCATAATCGACGGTCTCCATCACCTGCCCGGACCACCGGTTCGTTTCCACGCCGATATCGGGCACCAGCCTTCTGGTCCAGGCTGCCAGGGCCGCGAAGCGGTCGCCGGCATCGTCAGCCTGCCCTGTTTTGTGGTCTTCACCTCCGACGATCAGGAAGTCGGTCCGGCCTTCGCCAGGCTGAAGCCGAACGTAGTGATAAGGGTCCTCAGTATCCCAATACAGCGCATCCGGTAGGATATCGCGCGCGATCTCGAACGACATCGCGTAGGTCCGATAGGGCGCCTGCTTGGTATGGAGGGCGACCCGGTCGTTGATCGGCGAGTTGGTGGCGACAACGGCCGATTTGGCAGACACGGTAAAGCCCGAAACCGTGGATACGTGCACGCCGCCGTCAGTCTCTTCGACGTTTTCCACAATGGTATCGGCATAAAGCGCGCCGCCGCGCGCGCGGATGCCTGTGGCCAGCCCGCAGAGATATTTGAGCGGGTGGAAGGTCGCCTGATTGGCGTATCGAAGGGCCCGCGTATCCGAAAAGCCCGCAAACGGCACGCCCCTGATCTTCTCGACGTCGACCCCGATTTTCAGAGTGGCATCCAGCTCGCGCTCGATATCGGATTCTCGGCCGCCGGAAGCCGGAAAGAGGAAGCCGTAGAGGCGTCGGAAATCGCACGCGATACTCTCCGTCTCTTGGATTGATTGGATGCGGTCGATAGCGGCCGATTGGCTTTGATAAAAAATCTGCGCCAAGTTCTCCCCGCGCAATTTGATCAGTTCCGAAAAATAGTCGTCGCAGACGGATGACAGGTGCGCAGTGGTGCGAGCCGTCATGCCACTGCCAATCCGGCCGCGATCGACGACAGCTACCTTTTGCCCGGCGACGGCCAGTTCGTACGCGACCGACAGTCCGGCAATTCCAGACCCGACGATGACGACATCGACCTGTTCGCTCTGCCCGAGCGGGGCCGCATCGGGCGCTACTTCGGTCGCCCCCCATAGGGATACAGTCCTTTCGTCGCTCACATTCATCGGCCGAACCTCCCATCCACGACATTCGGTAAACGGGCGCTAGGATTCAAAGTTCCTTCGCAGCTTTGAATGCCGGCATAATGCTCAGTTTCGCCAGACCGCAGATGGGAAGCTCGCTCCACCACTCCTGCGGGTTGCGGACCTTGCACATGGCCGGATTGGCCGGTCACGACCGGATCGGGTAGGCGGGGCAGTGCTGCAGCGCCGACAATTTCCCAACCTGGCCTAGTGGTAGCTATGCGGTTCGGCTGGGCGGTGCGATGCACTTTGCATCAGGTGCGATTGGTCATCGTTTCCTGCATTCGACGCGGCCGTGGTCGTCAGACCAAAAGCGTTGCGCTGCCCCAGGCGATCAGGGCGATGCCGGCTGCCCGGCCGACCCACTGGCCGGCAGGAAACACCTTTTCGACCAGCACCAGAATGGCGAGCGCGGCAACCCACACCAGATTCATTATGCCACCGACGAACAACAGCGCCATCAGCATCCAGCAGCATCCGACACAAAACGCCCCGTGCAGTGCGCCCAGACGCAGCGCGCCAAGTGTGTGGGGACGCCAGTGTCGGGAAAGGAACGCCGTCGGCGTCCGGCAATGCGACAGGCAGGCGTTCTTGAGCGGCGAGAGCTGATACAGGCCCGCGGCGATCAGGACGATGCCTGAAAGCCAGCGGCTCTGCGAACTCATCATCGTCGCGGAAACGAATGCCTCGCGTTCGAGCAGCCAATGCAAGGCGGCTGCCGCGGCGGAGAACCCCAGCCAGACCAGGAGGTAGCCTGCCATAAAGACGCCGGTGGGCGCGAGCTTGTCCTGGATCTGACCCTGTGTGAGCGCATGGCGATGCACGCGCGCATAGAGCAGGATAGTCGGCGCCGCACTCGGGGACATCATGGCGACCATCATGACCCACCACATCGCGATCATCAGCGCCCAGATCGCGGCCCCCCAGACCCGCGGTTCCGTCGCCATGGCCATCCCGCTCATATCCATGCCGGGCATGTCCATGCCAGACATATCCATGCCAGACATATCGGAGGTCACGTCGGCGGTTTGCTGGTGGGGGAATAGCGCGAGCCTCGACATCTCCCACGCATTCATGCCGAGCCCTGCCCCGGCGACGATATAAAGCCAGGCCAGCAGGCATAGCGCCACCACGCCCGCAATCGTGATGACGCGGTCGCGCCTAAGCAGGCGTTCCAGTGGCGACGCGCCGTCCATGCGGCGCGTCAGGTTCGCACCACCCCGTGATTGTTGAGATGCAGCCGCGCGAACTGGCCGTAACTGTCCCTCATGCTCACCTGAACCGGCCCGCTGGTTGTGCTCGAGGCACTGCCGATCTCGGCGACCGCATATTCGAAGCCGTTCGGCAACACGATCTGAGCCCGCGAGTCCGCGCCCGTCACCTTGTTGCGGATCGGTTCGCCGGCGGTTTCGATGTAGTCCTTGACGAAGATGCGGCCCCTGCGGCCGTCGATATCGAGGTCGAGATCGATCTTGGTGAAAACCGGGTCATTCATTTTTGTCACGGTCGAGGCGTAGACCGCGAACATCGTCGCGAACGGGTCGGTGTCCTGGCCGGTCATGATGCGCAGCAGCGCGTTACGCTGTCGGTCGGTTGCGCTCTCGTCGACGAAAGCGATGGCTTCGCCATTGCCTTCGTGGATGGCGCCCGGCCATTTGAAGATCGCAGCGATCCGCAGGCCGTCGAGGCCGGTCTCGCCATGATGACCTTCATCGATCTGGATGCCTGCCACCGCATGGCAATGGCCCTTGTCGGGCAGCGCATTGAATTGACAGTTGCAGCCATATTCGCAGGTGCAATTGACGAGTTCGCGTCCCTTGATTTCCCAAGACGTCATGCTGTCCTCCCTGATCTCGAAATATTAGACCATCAGCATACACCTGCGCCGGCCGCGCCGCCACCGGTCGCGTCAAGAGTGATCGCGACGAGAGACGGCAGGCCAACGCGGTTTCTTGCCGAATTTGGGGTGAACATCCGCCCTGGAGACGGTGAGGCCGATATCGGAACGGCAGAAATGGGGCCGGAACGGGCCTTTCCGACCGCATCCCCGAAGGTCCGGAAAAACCCCGAAAGCGGTTGTTTTCGATAGCGATCCGAGCAGCAAACGATTTTGGCAGGACTGGGAAATCGGCCTCGAATGCTGCAATCATCATCATGTCCCGTGCAAGTTGTGGACACTTCCTTCTCAAAGGCGCACTCTTAGCGTGCGAAACGCGAGCTAGTGTTTCGTCCAATGCTTCACATGCTTGACTTGCGTCGTTGATTGTCTGACCTGTCCGGATACTTCCGGGTGGGCAGACCTCACATTGTGTCGCCTATCCGTGATCAGGCTACGGCCTAAGGCACGTTGCAGCCCGTTCCGGATCAACTGGGAGGTAAACAACATGCCTGATTTTCAGCGCAGAGAACTTCTTGTTCAAGGAAGCGCGGCCCTTGCCGCAATTGCTGCTCTCTATACCTCGCGTCGGGCTTACGCTTTTCCAACACGGGAGAGCGAGGAAGTTATTCCGTGGCTGGATCAGCCGACCGAAAATCCAGATCCGGTAGGTATCCAGAAGCAGCTTGTCTGGGAGGATCTGGATAGCTGGATAACTCCAAACGACAAGTTCTTCAGCATCTCGCATTTCAACCGACCAACGATCGACGAGAAGACGTGGTCCATGGAGATCGGCGGCCTGGTCAAGAAGCCCTTGAAATTGACACTCGCCGACGTCAAAGCGCGGCCGCGGCAGGAGGTCGTTTTCACAGTGGAATGCTCGGGCAATCACGGGTTTCCCTTTTTCACCGGCGGCATCGGCAATGCTCGCTGGGCAGGGACGCCGCTCGCCCCGATCCTCGAGGAAGCCGGCGTTATGGAGAAGGGCATCGAGGTCGTCTTTTTCGGTACTGACAAAGGCGAGGTCGCGATACGCGACGTCAAGATGCAGCAGAACTTCGCTCGTAGCATGTCGCTCGCCGACGCGATGAACCCCGACAATCTCCTCTGCTATGAAATGAACGGAGCCGCCTTGCCGGCGCCCAATGGCTTCCCGGTGCGGCTCATCGCTCCAGGCTGGTACGGGATCGCCAACGTGAAGTGGCTGGAGCGCATCGAGGTCCGCGATACGCGGTTCATGAGCCTTCTGATGGCCCGTGACTATGTCACCATCCGGGAGGAAGACCACAACGGCGAGACCGTGTGGGTCGAGACTTCGGTCGGGCGAGCGCTGATAAAGTCCGCGCCTGCGAAGGTCACCCGGAAAGACTCAGATTACTCCATCATTGGAGCAGCCTGGGGGGCGCCGATCGACCGGGTCGAAGTGCAAATCGATCAAGGGCCTTGGGCACCAGCGACCATTGACCATAGTGAGGAGGCCGAGCACGCCTGGAAGATCTGGTCCCTGGCTTGGGCAAATCCCGCCCCTGGAGAACACACGGTGACCTCGCGCGCGGTCAGCACCACGGGACAAATTCAACCGGCAATGGACGATCCCTTGATTGCCAAGAAACACACATATTGGGAAAGCAATGGCCAGGTGACGCGCCGCGTGCGTGTCGACTAATACCTTGCCGCCATGTGGCAATTGCGTTTGGATCTGCCTGATCCGAAAGCTTGCGGAGAGGGCTGGCGCGCCCCTTCGCAAGCTCGATCAAAAGGGCTGTGGTATGGCGGGCACACCGCCGGTCGACTTTGACCACGGCTTCGATTCCCTTCTTCTTCGACACCAATTACGACGCGTTTCTGCTGCCGAGCTGCAGCGGCGAAAACCGGCGGCCAAATATCCGCCGCCGGCGAATACGTTGCCGGACGCCTGCCCGAAATCTGCGCGCACACCACCACGCCCTGAGACTGCGCGGGGCGCGGTGGCTGGCGAGGGAGTATTGAAGCCGATGCTCTACGTCGCCCCCTTGCCGGCCCACTTGATCGGATATCGCCATCGCGTTCGCCAGTCTCCAAGGCTGGATTAAAAAACGCTGCCGGTGGAGCTGCCAATCTCCCTCCTTGTTGGGGGAGATGTCCGGCAGGACAGAGAGGGGCGCCGTCCCGCAGCCTTCGCAACAAAAAATTCCGATTTTCGAACTGACCGAAAAGGAACCGGAATCGTGAGCCGGCTTGGCCGGGCGGTGCAATGCCGAAGCCCACTTTGCGCCAGAAGCGGACCTTGCCAGCGACGCCGGGAAGGTCAAGTCACGGCCCCCAAAGAGGCGCTGGCGAAGGAGCCATCCCTGCATTGGTCGACAAGGTGAGCGCTGTAGAAGGCGACGATCCGGGTGCGGGCGCGAAGCCTGCTACCCGGGCTTGTGACAAAGTCGATCGAGCACGTCGCGAAGCGCAGTCGCGGCTTCCTCTCGCTCCCCAGCAGACATCAACTCGGGTTCAGCTTCTAGTCTGAGATGCGGCAGCTCGGTTCGAACGGCGCTGCCGGCGGCGACCAGATTGGCCTTCAGATCGAGGACGCGATAGGTGGCGACGGGATAGGCGATGCCCCTGACCTGGACGTGTCCTAGTTCCACGCAGTCGATCGTGTCCTTCACCTGCGCAAACGTCTCATAGGAAATGAGCACGGCACCCGGTGGCGCCTCCTGCTCGAGGCGTGAGGCGAGATTCACGGCGCCGCCGATGATCGTGTAGTCCATCCGGTCTTCGCTGCCAAAGTTGCCGACGGTGCAGTAGTCGGTATGGATGCCGATGCGGCAGCGCAGCGGCGTTTCGATGCCGATGTCACGCCAGATTTCGGCAAGGTCGGTCATCCGCTTCTGCATGGCGAGGGCCATCTCGACGCAGGCGAGCGCGTCCTCCTTGACACCGCGAGTCTCCGGATCGCCGAAAAACATCAAGATCGCGTCACCGACATACTTATCGATCGTCGCGCCGTGATCCGAAGCAATTTTCGACATTTCCGTCAGATAGTGGTTGAGGAGCTGGGTGAGGTCCTCCGACTCCATCTTGTCGGTGGTCTCGGTAAAGCCGGCGATATCCGAGAAGCATATTGTCAGCTTCTTCCGCTGGCTGGCGATCCTGACATCCTGACGGCCGGTGAATATCGAGTTGTACACTTGCGGCGCCAGATACTTGGCCAGCTTGGCTGAGAGCGCCTCGAGCGCTGCGGATTTCTCGGCGAGGTTCTCCTCGCGTTTTTTCAGCTCCGTGATGTCCGAGTAGACTGCGACCGTGCCGCCGCCCGTGATGCGCCGCTCGCCTATCATGATCCATCGTCCATCGGCGCGCCGCTGCACCCAGGGCTCGCCAGGGTTGCGGTGCCGGGAGAGCCGCTCGGCGACCCATTCCTCGAACCGCCCCTCGGCATCCTTGATGTAGCCGCGCTCGGCGGATCGGCGGATGATCTGCTCGAACGTCGTGCCGGGCGCCAGTTCGATCGCAAGGTCGCTGTAGAGCAGCTCGCGATAGCGGCTGTTGCTGAGGACAAGCCGGTCCTCCCCGTCGTAGAGAGCGAACCCTTCGGAGATGCTCTCGATGGCATCGACGAGCCGCTGGCGCGCCTCGGCGACCTCGCGCAGGTTCTTTTCCTCGATCTCGACCGCGGTGTCCCGGAACAGCCTGAGCGCGTCGGCCATACGCCCGATTTCGTCGCGGCCGGCGGCAGGCAGCGGCGCACGAAGATTGCCGCCGGCGATCGCGAGCATGCCCTGGCTCACGCTTCCCAGACGGGCAAGGAGGCTGCGGTCGACATAGAGCCAGACAATCAGAACCGAGCTCAGGAGGCTGAGAAAGGCGGAGCCGAGGACAACTCCGGTGCCGTAGCGCTGGACGAGCGCGGCCTCGAGACCGGACGCTGTGATCTCGCTGTCTGCCGCTGAGACAAGGCGATCGACGGCAGCGGTGAGACTGCGCGACAGCCTGCTATTCTCGGCCAGAAGCTTTTCGCCATCGGCCAGGACAGCAAACTCGTCCTCCCGCGCCTTCGGGATGCTGTTCTCACCATCGACAAGCGCCTTCAACTCGTCCACCCGCTGCCGGAAGCGGACCCGCAGCCTCTCGTCGATCTCGGTAGAAATCGTGTCGAGAACGGCGAGCGACCGGCGCAGCGGGAACAGGATCAACGTCAGATCGCCCGGTGTCGGCGCGTCTGCCGTCTTGACCAGCGCGTCATTGACAGCCGAGATCTCCTGATGCGCCTTCTGCTGCGGGAGGTAGGCCGCAATCGCCTGGACCACGTCGGCCGCCGTCGCCGCGCCTGGATCCGCGGCGCGCGACGTGTCGGCCGTGACCGCCTGCCATTGCGGGAGCTTGGAGTTCAGAACAAGGATGCCGGGCGCCACAAGACGCTGACCTGCATTTGTGGTGGCGGACAAGCGGCGCAACAGGTCCTCCTTGCGCGCGACCACGCTGAGGCGGGCGGCGACAAGATCGTCGAGAGCGTCGAGATTGCGCCTGAGACCAAGCACTGCCGCCTCGATCTCGGCCACGGCCGCGACGTCGAACGCCGCACCTTTGAGCGCAGCAAGCAGCTCCTCGAGGCGCGTCATCTCTGCCCCGATCGCAGCCGAGACCTCGTTGTGCCGAGCCTCGCTGGTCGAGGTAAGTATGGCGGGCGCAGTGGCGGCGACCCGCTCGGCCTGGCGCGACAGCTGGAGGGACGCCAGCGCCGACGGCACCCGATCCCTGGTGATGCTGTCGACGACCTCTCCCACCTGGAGGAAGGCGTAAAGAGCGGCCGCCGTGGCGAACACCGCGAAGGTGCTGATACCGAAAAAGGCCAGCAACAGGCGGCCACGTATGCCGAGGCGTTCAACCATCACAGCGACGCATTGATCTGAACGATCGCGCTAACTTGCCCTGCATCAGATGCCTCGACCAGCGCGCCGGCGATTGGCGGATTCTTATTCTGCCGGCACGTACGCTCCACTCCGCCAGACGTACCAAACCAAGCTCTGGGTCGTAAGATCGCCCTTGTCGTCAAAGTCGATACGGCCCACACAGTCTCGAATTGATTGTTCCGCAGCGACGCAACCACGGCCTGGGGCTCCAGCGAGCCTGCCTTCTCGACCGCCCGCGCCCATACCTGGACGGCGCCATAGCTCAGCAGGGTATAGCCTTCGGGCTCGAAGTTCTCGGAGCGGAACTGCTCGACGACTAGCGCCGCTTCTGGATTTCGACGCGGGTCGGGGACAAAGGTGAAGAGCGTGCCCTCGGCCGCGGGGCCGGCGATGAGGCCGAACTCCTCGGTCGACATGGCATCGCCCGAGACGAGTTGAAGTGCGTATCCGCGATCATGTGCCGCACGGAGCATGAGGGCGGCTGCGTCATAACGGCCGCCGAGGTACAACACCGCAATATCTGTTGCCTCGAGAGCAGCGATTTCAGACGAATAGTCGGTCTTCCCGGGGTCGTAGGCTTCATAGATCGCTTCGGTCACGCCCCGCTGGTTCAACTGCTTTCTTGTCTCATCGGCAAGACCCTTCCCATAGGTCGTACGGTCGTGAAGTATTGCGATCTTCTTGTCGGCCCAATGATCGGCCAGGTAGTTGCCGGCCACGGTACCCTGCGCGTCGTCGCGGCCAATGACTCGAAACACATTGGCACGGCCCTGCTCGGTCAGCATCGGGTTGGTGGACGACGGCGAAATCTGCAAGATTCCCGCAGCCTCATAGACCTTCGATGCCGGGATCGACGACTCGGAGCACATGTGCCCGACGACGAACACGACGCCGTCAGCCACCAGCTTTTGGGCGGCCGCCATAGCTTGCTCGGGATCGCAGAAGTCGTCGACTGTGATGAGCCGCACCTGCTGCCCGAGTACGCCGCCCGCTTCATTGACTTCGGCCACGGCCATTTCGGCACCGCGCTCCATCTGCCCGCCGACCCAGGCGAGCTGCCCCGTGACCGGGCCCGCCGCCCCGATCAGGACCTCGGCCCCCGCGGGGAGGCTGAACGCGGCTGCAAGCGCGACGATAGCTACGGTGATGATGCGGTGGATGGATGCACCCCCAAACCGCCGCTTACGCCAATCCGGTCGGCGCGACAGCCCTTTCCGCAGGCGCAGCGTCCTTGGGAGCCGCGATCCCGCCAGCGGCAGACGCAAGACGCAGCCGCGTATACGGAGGCGCTCAAACATCGCGCCGATGCTTGATCCGAACGATCGTGCTAACCCGGTCTGCATCATTTGTTTCAGCGTGCGCCGGACCCTTACTCGACCGGCACGTACTCTCCACTCCGCCAGACGTACCATACCCAGCTTTGGGTCGTGAGATCGCCCTTGTCGTCAAAGTCGATACGGCCCAACACCGTGTCGAATTGATTGTTGTGCAGCGACGCAATCACGGCCTTCGGCTCCAGCGAGCCTGCCTTCTCGACCGCCTGCGCCCAGGTCTGGGCGGCGCCGTAGCTGTGCAGCGTCCAGGAATCGGGTTCGAAGTTCTCGGCGCGGAACCGCTCAACGACATCAGCCGCTTCCGGATTTCGACGCGGGTCGGGGACAAAGGTGAAGAGCGTGCCCTCGGCGGCAGGGCCGGCAATGAGCGCAAACGCCTCGGTCGCCGTATCGTCACCCGAGATCACCTGAACCGGGTAGCCCCGGTCGCGCGCCGCGCGGACCATGAGCGCGGCCTCGGTATGGTACCCGCCCACATAGAGCACCGCGATATCCGCCGCCTGCAGCGCGACGATCTCAGCGGAGTAGTCGTCTTTCCCGGGAACGTAGGCCTGGTAGATCGCTTCGGTCACGCCCCGCCTGTTCAATTGCTTCCGGGTCTCGTCGGCGAGGCCTTTCCCGTAGGTCGTGTTGTCGTGGAGGATCGCGATCTTCCTGTCGCCCCATTGATCAGCCAGGAAGTCGCCGGCCTCGAGGCCCTGCGCATCGTCGCGACTACAGACGCGGAAGACGGTGGCGCGGCCGTGCTCGGTCAGCATCGGGTTGGTCGAGGATGGCGATATCTGCACAACGCGCGCCGCCTCGTAGACCTTCGAGGCCGGGATCGAGGCTCCGGAGCAGTAGTGCCCGACCACAAATACCACGCCGTCGGCGACCAGCTTCTGGGCTGCCGCTACCGCCTGCTCGGGATCGCAGAAGTCGTCGACCGTGATGAGCCGCAACTGCTGGCCGAGCACCCCACCCGTCGCATTGATGTCGGCCACGGCCGCCTCGGCGCCGCGTTTCAATTGTGTGCCGGTCCACTCGAGCTTTCCCGTCATCGGGCCGGCGACACCGATCAACACCTCCGCCCCCGCAGGGCAGATGAACAACGCCGCGAGCGCGGCGACAGCAATGGTGACCGCGTGGTGCATGACTGCACCCCCAAACTTTAGCTTACGCTAATCCAGCCGGCGCCGACAGTCCTTTCCGCAAGCGCGGATACCTCGGCTGGTTCTGCGGCGCATCCGGCTCTTTTCTGAACGAGCGGCCAGGGACCAGGATCGCCATGTGGCCTTGTGCGGTACCTGATGACTGGTTGAAGCGCTGGATTGCTGAGCTCTCAACAAAATCGGTGACTGAGCGGTAGTTCCGGCCTCTCGCGACGAGCCGAATTGCCCCGTTTGCAGACCTTCCGGTCTGACCTATGGAGGTCGCCAACGGGTCACAAGCAGAACAGCAGCCCCCTACGGCTCGTCCCTCTCATCGCGCAAATTAGACACAACGCGGCGGTTCTGCGACCTGCAGGCGGTGTCGGGGCAGTCGCGGACGAGCCTGTCCTTACCGTAGCCCTTGGCCCACATACGGTTGCGGTCTATGCCGCCGGCGGCGAGGTAGTCCATCACCGCATCGGCGCGCTGCTGCGACAGCGCCGTTTCACTTGCGCCGGGATCGTCGGCGAAACCCTGCAGCTTGAGCAGCCAGCGCGGATGCTTTGCTAACCAGGCGATCTGGGTGTCGAGGGTGGCCTTGGCGACAGAATCGAGCGCGGCCGAACCTTGCGTGAAATAGGTGCGGCGGCCGACATTGAGGATAAAATCCTCCTCGCTGCCCGGCTGCACGTTCTGGAAGCCGGCAACCTCGGTGTTGGTGATGTCGGGCGTGGAAGGGGCCAGCGTGTTGCTGGTCGAGCAGGATGCGGCCAGCACCAGCAGGCCGGCGGCGAGCAGCCGGCGCGTGTTTTCAATCATGCGGTTCATGAGGCGCCAATCATTCGACAGTGGTGGAAGCGGGCGCCTGATCGGCGATGTGCGGCAGGACCTGCACCGCGGTGCCGATCGGGCAGCGCTGGTAAAGGTCGATGATGTCTTCCGGGAACATGCGGATGCAGCCGCTGGAAGCGTCGGTGCCGATGCTCCATGGCTCCAGCGTGCCATGCAGGCGGTAGCCGGTGTCGGCGCCGTTGCGGTGCAGATAGAGCGCGCGCGGCCCGAGCGGATTGTTGGACGCGCCGCCTGCGACCATGTGCGGTAGGTCCGGCTTGCGCTTACGCATTTCGGGGGGTGGGACCCATTGCGGCCACAGCGCGCGGCGGTCGATCGTCGCGCGGCCGTACCATTTGAAGCCGTCCTTGCCGACGCCGACGCCGTAGCGGATGGCGGTCTTGTTTTCCATGATGACGTAGAGGAAATGGTGGCGGGTATCGACCACGACGGTGCCGACCGGCTCACTGCTGAAATACTTGACGATCTGGCGATGCCATCTCTTGTCGATCTTGGCGAAGTTGGTCTTGCGATAGACAAAATTGTTGTCGCTGGCGGTACCGGCGAAAAAGGATTTTGCCGCCGCGGCTTGAGCAATATTGCTGGTTGCACCCACCGCGACCAGCGCCAGGCCGCCGAGCACGACACCCCTGCGTGATAAAACCATCGGCAATATCCCCCCATGCCAAAAGCCTGGCGAACCATAGTTGAGAATTACTTCGCCTCAAAGTGGAAAATGCTGCGTTGCTTCAGTCTGCCGTGCCGGAAGCGGAACGTCCGCTTTCGGGATGATGGGGCTGGAAAGCCGACCTTTTCATCCAGGGTAGTGCCGACCGCATTGCGCCAGAAGCAGCGGGATGGGTCGGACGCGCGTCAGTGGCCCTGCGGCAGGAGAGCTGGGGCGTCGCGCGAGCCATAGTCTCAAGAGGCGTGATCTGTGGTATCATAGGCCGGTAAGACCGGAGGCGCCGGTCCTGCCTGCCTCTGGCCTGCGGCTTGCGAGTCGTGAATCTTTACTGAGGCTCAACATGGAGCGGAAGCTCGCTGCCATCCTTGCCATCGATGTTGTCGGGTACTCGGCGCTCATGGAGGCGGATGAAGCGGGCACCTTCGACCGGCTGAAACGTGGCCGCAAAGAGCTGTTCGAGCCGGAAATCGCGACGCGACACGGGCGAATCTTCAAGCTGATGGGAGACGGCCTGCTGGCGGAGTTCGGCAGCGTGGTGGATGCGGTCGAATGCGCGGTCACGCTTCAGCGCGGCATGGCGGAGCGTAACGCGAGCGTCGCCGAAGACCAGCGCTTCGAAGTCCGGATCGGAATCAACCTTGGAGAAGTGATCGTCGAAGGGGACGATCGCTATGGCGAGGGCGTGAACGTGGCGTCGCGTCTCCAACAACTCGCCGAGCCCGGTGGCATCTGCGTTTCGGAGAAGGTGTCCAAGGAGGTCAGGCAGAAGCTGGCGTTTGCGTTCGAGCCCATGGGCGAGCAGCGGGTGAAGAATATAGCCGAGCCGATATACTGCTATCGCGTGAACCTGCACGTTCCGAGAGCCGCTCCGGTCGGCCGACTGGCATCGCTCGAATTGCCCGACAAGCCCTCGATCGCGGTCTTGCCTTTCACCAACATGAGCAACGATCCGGAGCAGGAAACCTTTGTCGACGGCTTGACCGAAGACCTGATCACCGACCTGTCTCGCTCAGCCGGCCTCTTCGTCATCGCGCGCAACTCAACCTTTGCTTACAAGGGGCGGTCGGTCGATGTGCGTTTGACCGCGCGTGATCTTGGGGTGCGCTATGTGGTTGAAGGCAGCGCCCGGCGCGCCGCGGCGCGCGTGCGCATCAATGCGCAGCTGATCGACGCGATCGGCGGCGATCATATCTGGGCCGAGCGCTACGACAGCAGCCTCGAGGACATCTTTGCAGTGCAGGACGAGGTCACGGCCAAGATCGTCGAAGCCCTTGTCGGCCGATTGGCCGGACAGCCGGCGCGTAAACGGCCGACGAGTCTCGAAGCCTATGATCTTTGCGTGCGAGCCCGCGGCGTCAGTTTTCAGACCGGGTTAGGCGCGCGGGAAGCGCGCATGCTCCTGGAAAAGGCGATCGGACTCGATCCCGACTATGCCGAGGCACATAGCTTGCTGGCCCTCAATCTTTGGCTCGGCTGGCTGTTCTGGAACGAGCCGAAGCAAACCAACCAGCCTCGCGCGCTGGCGGAAGCGCAGCGGGCTGTGGCGCTCGACCCTAACGATGCGGGAAACCGCTGGGGGCTGGGCATCATACTTGGTCACGAACGGCGCTTCCCGGAATCGGATGCCGAGTTCGAGGCGACCTTCAAGCTCGATCCCAATCATGCCGATGCCTGGGCGATGCGCTCGGATCTCATCACCTTAAGGGGCGACGCGGTCAAGGGCATCGAATTCGTGACGCGGGCGTTGCGGCTCAATCCGCACCCTCCCGGGTGGTACTATTGGATGGCGGGCCAAGCCTATTATGCGCTCGGCGACTATCAATCTGCGGTCGATGCCTTACGCAAGCCGGAAACCTACCGCACCACGTCGCGGCGCATCCTAGCGGCAGCCCTCGCGCAGCTCGGGCGCCTTGACGAAGCCCGTCAAGAGGCGGAATTCTTCCTGCTGAGCGATCCCTATTTCAGCATCAGGCACTGGGCAACATCGCAGCCATTCGACGACGAAGAAGTGCTCCAGCGCTTCGTCGAAGGTTACCGCAAGGCTGGCCTTCCCGACTAAGGAGCGCATCACTTTGGATCGCCGACTTGCTCTCGTCAGGACATACGCTCGTCTTTTGGCTGTGAGGGCAATGCCCGTGGGTTCCATCGATCAATGTCCGTTGATGGCGCGCGAGTACGACGTTGGTGATGGATCCTGCAATGTCCGCTTTCGAAAAGCCGGAAAAGCAGTTTTTGTGACCGACTTGGGGCGCAGAGCTGCCGTTCAGAATCTGAAATGTGAACATCGCCTTCGAGTCATGGCCTGCCGTTGGGCGGCCGCGAAGGAAAGAGTAGTGAAAGGTTCAGACGTTGTGATGAGGCGAGCGTCACACGGTCGCCGTTGAGTTCCGCCCTGCACTCTTATGCGACTTTTCGAGCACAGACCGAGAACATCTGGCCGTTTTTCGGGTCCACCCGACCCTGAAGTCGCGCCGCCGAGCGGCCCGCATACGCGGACCTTGCCGCCAACCTCGGCCTGTCGGGGTGGCATCACCGTTGCCGTCGCGTGGACAACGTCGACGAGGCGTTGCCGAGTTGAAACGTCGTATCGTGACAATTTTGCATGTGTTCCGGCGATCAGCAGCCGCATCGCGTTCTTCTCCGATCCTTGGGGCCATCTTCGAACGGATGCAGCCAACAATTGGTCAATCTCAAAAGGGTCCTTTCCGCCTATCACACGGAGGGTAGACGCCCACACAGTTCGGAGGCGCGAATAAATTTCGGCGTATGGACTTGTCTTTCCGGAACCAAGAAAAACTATCGTTTAAATCAATTGAAGCTGACATTGTTTTTCGATCGGTCAATTCCTTATTCTTGATCCTCGGATGGCTGTCGATCATGGCGCAGCCTTCCCCGGGAGGTCAGGATGAGGCATGATTTCGAGACGCACCGCCGTCAGGCGATGAGCATTTTCCGCGCCTGGGGCATGCCTGCGGAGAAGGCGGAGAAATCGGCGGACGTGCTGGCCTGGGCCGATCTCCATGGCCTCGAAAGCCACGGCATCGCGCTGTTGGTCGAATACAACGAACGACGGCAGACGCGGCCGATCAACTTTCAGTCGAAGCCCGCAATCGTGCAGGAGACGGCGGTCAGCGCCCTGCTCGACGGGGACGGCGGCCTCGGCCACGATCCCGCCATACGAGCGATGGAAACCGCGATCGCCAAGGCAAGGGCAGCCGGCGTCGGCGTGGTGTCGGTCCGCAATTCCGGTCATTTCGGCGCGCTGGGCTACTTCACCACCAAGGCCACCGATCACGATCTGATTGGCATCGCCGCCACCAGCGTATTCGGCATTCGGGTTCCGCCGACCGGCGGCGCGGCGGCGCGCTTCGGCACCGACCCGTGGTCCTTCGCCGCCCCCGCCGAGCCCGGCCGGCCCTTCGTGCTCGACATGGCCACGACGACGGTGGCGTCCGGCAAGGTCCGGAACAAGATCGTCGAAGGCCAACTCATGCCGTCGGGCTGGGGCATGGACGGGAAGGGCGTGCCGACGCTCGACCCGAAAGCGGTGATGGAGGGAGGCTTCCTGTCGCCGCTGGGCGGCGCGGCGGAGAGCGCCGGCTACAAGGGTTACGGGCTGGCTGCGATGGTCAATATCCTCGCCTCGTGCCTGTCCGGCTCCACACTGATCACCGATCCCAACCATTCGAAACAGCCATGGGGCCTCGATGTCGGTCACTTCTTCATGGCCATCAACCCCGCCTTGTTCCGTCCGATTGCAGACTTCCGCGCCGACGTTGCCCGCTTCTGCGACGATCTGCGCGCAACACCCCCCGTGGACCCGCTAAAGCCTGTCCAGGTGGCGGGCGACCCGGAGCGCAAGGTCCGCGCCGAGCGCGAGAAGACCGGACTACCCATCGGGCCCGGCCTCCATCGACGCTTGTATCAAATTGCGCAGGAATCCGGCGCGGACTGGGTGCTTTCTCCCCTCGATTTTACTGTCGACAGTTTTCAGTTTACTGACGGCAAGGAAACGAGGGGCAAGGCATGACTTTTGCAGCAAGGCCGATCGAGCGAACCGCAAGTCTTGCCGTTCGCGTCTACGCCGAAATCGAACGAATGATCCTCGCGGGGGACATGCAGCCCGGCAGCAGAATCAAGGAGGCGGTGCTTGCCGAGCAGATGGCGGTAAGCCGTGCGCCGGTGCGCGAGGCGACGCGTGCGCTGGTCGAGGCGGGGCTTCTTGTGTTCGTCCCGGCGCGCGGTGTTTTCGTACGTGAAATGTCCCACCGCGAGATCGCCGAAAACTACGATGTGCGCTCATTGCTCACCGGATTGATGTGCGCTCAGGCCGCGGAACGGCGCACCGCCTCCGACGTGGCAAAGCTCAAGCGCCTGATCGCCGACATGGACATAGCGATCGCCGCCGGCAGGATCGCGCACTACTACGAGATCAATCTCGAGCTTCATCAACTGATCGGCCGCATAGCCGACCACTCCTGCGCGCATCGTGTCTACAACGACCTGATCCGGGAGACCCATTCCTTGCGGCGCTCTCTGTCATCGCCCGGCCAGACAAATCTGGAGCATCGCTCAATCGTCGAGGCGATCGAATCCGGTGACGCTGAGCTCGCTCGGCGCCGCGGGAGCGAGCACGTCCTTAACGGCAAGGCGCGTTGGGAAGCGTCCATCGAAACAACGGCGCCCGCCGCGGCCGCCATATGACCCATTTGTCCCAAGGAGATCTCACTTGAAAATTGCAAACATCACCGCCAGCCTGCATCGCCACGAGATCGATTTGCCTGGCATTGGCGAATCCATCGAATCTCGCATGTTCGTCTTTGTCGAGGTCGAGACCGACACGGGCCTCAAGGGGCTCGGCTGCACCGGCCAGTTCCTGCCCTGGTCGACCATGCCCTGCATCGAGGATCATATTTTTCCGTTGATCAAGGGCATGGATGTCTTCCACACCGAGGCTATCCACTCCAAAGTATGGAAGCAGCTCAACAACCGCGCCTATACCGGTGTCATTTCCAACGCTCTCTCGGCGATCGACATCGCGCTGTGGGACCTCCAGGGCAAGATTGTCGGCAAGTCGGTCTCGGAGCTTCTGGGCGGCTATTCCCGCGAGGCCTACACCTATGCGACGTTTGGCTACCCGTTCTTCGACGAGCAGCAGATCGCCGACTACGCCAAGAAGTTTCTGGCCGACGGGCACACCATGCTGAAGATGGTCGTCGGCGGCGAGCCGACGCGTACCTGGAAGGACGACGTGCGTCGCGTCTATGCCGCACGCGAGGCAATCGGCCCCGACGTCGACCTCATGATCGACGCCAACTGCTACTTCAACCCGCATGACGCCTTCATGCTGGCGAAGGCCGTGGAAGACGCGAACCTGAAATGGTTCGAGGAACCGATCCAGCAGAACGACGCGCGTGCGCTTGCCGACCTGCGCAGCCGCGTCAAGATTCCAATCGCCGCCGGCCAGATGGAAGGCAACCGCTGGCGCTTCCGCGAACTCGTCGTCCACCACGCGGTGGACGTGCTGCAGCCGAACGTCCTCTACAATGGCGGCTACACCGAGGCGCTCAAAGTGGCGCACCTCGCCCAGGCCTTCAATCTGCCGATGGCCAATGGCGGCGGCTGGCCGATTTTCAACATGCACATTCTGGCGGGCGTGATGAATGGCGGCCCGGTCGAATTCCACTACGGCATGTGGATGACCGGAAAACATTTCTTCAACGGCACGCCCGACCCCGTGAACGGCAAGATGACAATCCCGGACGCGCCGGGCCTTGGCTTCACGCCGAATTACGAAGCGCTGAAGGATGCCCGAGTCAGGGATCCCAAAGGCAGCCAGTTCACCGGTCGTGATGCGCACGGCTACCTGCTGCGTGAAACCATCGAAAAGAAGAACGCCTGACAATCGCAGCCCCGGGACCGCCAAAAATGGTTCGACCGGTTCCGGTGCTGTTCCAAGTTCTAACTGGGAGGAAATGACTATGACCTACGGACTCTCGAACTTCGTCAACCACGGTCGCGCCGTCGGCCTCGGATTGCTCACAGCTGCGGCCATCGCGGTCAGCGCCGCTGCAGCGGAGTATCCGGACAAGGACATCAAAATGATAATCCCGTTCGGCGCCGGCGGCGGCAGCGATACGCTCGCCCGCACCATCGCCGGCGTGATCGAGGAGATGAAGCTGATCCCTGTGAAGATCCTGCCTGAGAACCGTACAGGCGGCTCGGGCGCGGTCGGCTACAGTGTAGTCGCCAAGGAAAAGGGTGATCCCTATCATCTGGCGACCGTCAGCGTCAGCTTTTTCACAACGCCACTCCTGGGTGGCTCGCCGGTGAGCTACAAGGACTTCACTCCACTCGCTGCGATCGCGCAGTCGCCATACATCATGGTTGTTCCTACCTCTAGCGAATACCAGAAGCTTGACGACCTGAAGAAGACGCCGCGCTTCACCACCGGTACGACGGGCGTCGTCTCCGACGCGGCACTGCTGGCCAAGATGACGTCCAACGCGCTCGGCATCCAGATTGACTCCGTGCCGTTCGACGGTGAGGGCGAGGTGATGGCGGCGCTGCTTGGCGGACATGTAAACGTCGGCTTTCTCAACCCATCCGAAGCGATGGCGCAGATGAAGGCCGGCAAGCTGCGGCCACTTGCGATCACGTCGGCCGAGCGCTCGCTGGCCTTCCCCGACATCCCGACCTTCAAGGAACTCGGCTATGGCGAGATTTTGCACACCCAGCTTCGCGGACTGGTCATGCCCGCGGACGTTCCACCGGAAGTCGTGACCTACTGGGAGGGCGTACTGCAAAAGGTTGCGACCAGCGAGCAGTGGAAGAAGCAGTATATCGACCGCTTCCATGACATCCCGGACTATGTCGACGCGAAAGGCTTCAAGGAAGTGCTCGAGCGCACCAACGCGCGCTACGAGACGATGATGAAGGAACTCGGCATCATCAAATAGTGACGTTGCTCGGAGCCACCCGAAATGGTGGCTCCCATCCGTCGCGAGGAGGAAAGCGATGAGCGTTCAACGGCTCGACCTGCTGGTCGCCGCACTGCTGATAATTTTCGGTCTCTGGCTGATCTACACAGGCATCGGTTATGGCCTGATGCAGGGCACCACGCCCGGGGCCGGTCTCTTCCCCATCATCATCGGTTCGTCGATCGCCCTGCTCAGCGCAATAAATCTCTATCGGGCGCTTGGTGGGGTCGAGAAGCTTGGCCCGGGCATATCGGGCCGCGAGGCGGCAAAAGCCGGGGTCGTGATTGCGGCGCTGCTCATCGCTGTCTGGCTGACGCCGTATCTCGGCATGATGATCGCCACCATGCTGGCCATGGCAGCGATCAGCTTGGCTCTGCGGACCGAGCCGGGGCCGGTTTTCTTTGTCAAGCTTGCGGCGGTGTCGGTGATCACGCCGATCATCCTTCTGCTGCTGTTCCAAAATCTCCTGGGCGTGCCGACCCCCAGGGGACCGCTCGGCTTCTAGAGCAATTCCAGCAAAAGGGTGAAACGGTTTTCCGTCCGGAATTGCGTCAAAACAAAGAGATGTAGCGGTTCGGCGTTTCCGTGAAACGATGAACCGCTCTAATGGCCACCCAAGAGAGGTACCGCGATGGAAACGCTTGCGCTGCTGTGGGACGGAATTCTCGCCGCCACCGATCCGGCAATCTTCGCCTGCACCATACTGGGCGCTGTGGTCGGCTTGCTGATCGGTGCGCTCCCTGGCCTCGGACCGACCGCCGGTGTTGCGATCATGCTGCCGGTGGCGGCAGGCTTCGGCGGCGTCGCGGCAATCGCGTGCCTCGGTGGTGTCTACTATGGCTCGATGTTCGGCGGCGCCATCACGTCGATCCTGCTCGGCATTCCCGGCGACGCGCCTTCCGTGATGACGGTCATCGATGGCTATCCGATGGCCCAGAAAGGCGAGGCCGGGCGGGCGCTGGGGACGAGCGTCTTCGCCTCCTTCGTCGGCGGCCTTCTCGGCATAGCCGGGCTGGTGGCTCTTTCGGTTCCGGTATCTCGCTATGCACTCGCCTTTGGCCCGACCGAGATGACGGCGATGATGTGTTTTGCGCTTTCGCTGCTCAGCGTGTTGGGCGGCCGCAACGCCTTCAAGGGTTTCGTCGCGTTGGCGCTTGGCCTATGGCTGGGCATGGTGGGGCTCGATCCCATTTCCGCCTTGCCGCGCTATACCGGCGGGTCGATGAACCTGTTCGACGGGCTCGACTTCTCCATCGTCGCTGTCGGCCTGTTCGGGCTTACCGCAATCTTCACCTCCCTGGAGGCGAATGTGGACAAGCCGGTTGCCAAATACACTTTCGCCTCGCTGTTGCCGAGGATGAGCGATGCCGTTCAGACACGCTGGCAACTGCTGCAAGGGTCGGTGCTCGGCTTCTTCGTGGGCGTCCTCCCCGGCGTCGGCGCCTCGGCAGCGACCATGCTCTCTTACGCACTCGCCAAGCGCCTGTCGCCGACGCCCGAAAAATATGGCACCGGCATCGTCGAGGGCGTGGCAGCACCGGAGGCGGCCAACAATTCAGCGTCCTACGGCGCGATGATTCCGCTGTTCACGCTTGGCATCCCGGGCTCGGCGACCACGGCGGTGATGATGGGCGGGTTGATCATGATCGGCCTGCAGCCAGGCCCGCTGCTGTTCACCGAGAATCCGCAGTTTGTCTGGTCGGTGTTTGGCTCTTTCGCCATCGGCAACCTTGCACTTGTGTTCTTGACGCTGTTGCTGACTCCGCTACTGGCGGCGGCGCTTTTCGTTCCGACAGCCTATCTCTATCCAATCGTCATTGCGATCGTCGTCTACGGTGTCTTCGCCATCGACAATTCCACGTTCAATGTGATGCTGACCATCCTGGCAGGCGGTGCCGGAATCATCCTTGCCAGGCTCGACTATCCGGCCGTGCCGCTGATCCTCGGCCTGGTGCTAGGACCGCTGCTGGAGCGCAACATCCGCCGCACGCTGATCCAATCGCAGGGCGACTTGCTCGTCTTCGTTGAACGGCCCATTGCGCTGGGGCTGTTCATCGCCACGGTCCTCGTGCTCTCGATCCCACTTTTCCTCAAGCTGACCGGGCGCAAGAAGATCGCCGCGGACGAGGCTGAGGTCTGACAGGACTGCGGTATATGACATTTCAATATTGCATCGTTGGCGGCGGCATCGTCGGGCTTGCCACCGCCTCCGATATCCTGGCTCGCGATCCGGCGGCTCGCATCCTGGTCATCGAAAAGGAGGCCGGTTTCGGCGAGCACCAGACCGGCCACAACAGCGGCGTCATCCATGCCGGCATCTACTACGCCCCCGGCTCCTTGAAGGCTAAGCTCTGCCGCGAGGGGGCGAAGGCGACGAAAGCCTTCGCGCGAGACAACAACATTCCGTTCGAGGTGTGCGGCAAGCTGCTTGTCGGCACCAGCCCGGTCGAGATGGAGCGCATGGAAGCGCTGAAGCATCGCGCTTTGGAGAATGGCATTGGCTTCGAGGAGGTAAGCGCGGCGCGTCTGCGTGAGATCGAGCCAAACATCGCTGGCCTGGGCGCGTTGCTCGTGCCGTCGACCGGCATTATCAACTATAAGCTGATTTGCGACGCTCTGGCCGAGGGTCTCAAGGCGAATGGCGCCAAGCTGATGACCGGCACCCGCGTCAAAGGCATCTCTGAAGACGACACTGGCGTGGTGGTGACCACCGATCGTGGCGAAACGATCCGCGCCGAGCAGCTTGTTGCCTGCGCCGGGCTGCAGTCGGATCGGCTTGCGAGGCTTGCCGGGCTCAATCCCACCCACCAGATCGTGCCGTTCCGTGGCGAATATTACACATTGCCCGACGCGAAATCGACGATCGTCACGCACTTGATCTACCCGATCCCTGATCCGGATCTGCCGTTCCTCGGCATCCACCTGACACGCATGATCGACGGACGGGTGACAGTTGGGCCCAACGCCGTGCTGGGCTTTCATCGCGAAGGCTACAAAAAGGGCAGCATCGACCTGGGCGATGTCACCCAGATGCTCACCTTCGGCGGCTTCTGGAAAATGGCCCGCAAGAACCTCACGTCAGGGATCGACGAGTTCCGCAACTCGATTTTCCGCCGCGGCTACCTGGAGCAGTGCCGTAAATACTGCCCTTCGCTCGAACTCCCGGACCTTGGCCAACCAGGCGCCGGCATCCGTGCGCAGGCGGTTCTGGCCGATGGCACGCTGGTGCACGATTTCCTCTTCCTCGACAGCCCGCGCCAGTTGCATGTCTGCAACGCGCCGTCGCCCGCGGCGACGTCCGCCATGCCCATCGCGAAGATGATCGTCGATCGGATCGAGGAGCGGTCACAATGATCCGGGCCGATACAATCCATCGCCCCACGCGTATCCCGCGGCGGGGCCGCTCGGCATGCATCGTCACAGCCTTGCTCGCGGGTCCTTTCGAGCCAACCGTTCCAGTAGGTAGTCGACTTCGGATCGACCGGTCGGCGTCAGCGACGAGCGCGGGCTGCGCTGCACGTCCGAGGTTATGGCGCCGCGCCGCATCAGCACGTATTTGCGCACCGCGAGGCCAACCCCCTGTTGCTGCTCGAAACGGATCAACGGCAGGTGGGCATCGAAAAGATCGTGCGCTGCGTCGCGCTGGCCTTCGCGGTGCAGCCGATCGAGTTCGACCAGCATGTCCGGAAAGGCATAGCCCGTCATCGCGCCATCCGAACCGCGTTCCGGCTCGAAGTCGAGGAACAGTCCGCCATTGGCCGTCAGGATCGAGAATTTCCGCAGGTCGCCCGCGGCTTGGAGCTTGCGGATCGCCGAGATTTTCTCAAGTCCCGGCCAGTCCTCTGCCTTCAGCATGACGCAGGACGGATGTTCCTTCATTATGCGCGAGATCATCGGCACCGACAGGACCACCGATAGCGTCAGCGGATAATCCTGCAGGGCCCAGGGCACGTCCGGACCGATTGCTTCCACGCAGTGATGGAAATAGGCGGCGATCTGCTCGTCGCTGCGCAGGTGCGAGGCCGGAGCCAGCATCACGCCGGCTGCGCCGGCATCCGTCACCTCGCGCGCCAGCCTGCGCATGGCGGCAAAGCTCGGATTGGATATTCCAACCACGACAGGCACACGCGAGCGCGCGATCACGCGCCTTGCGATTGTCAGCGATTCCTCGGGCTCCAGTTTCTGGGCTTCGCCCAGAATGCCGAGGATTGTCATGCCGGTGGCGCCGGCATCCTGGTAGAACTCCGTCAGCCGGTCGACGGAGTCGTAGTCGACCGACATGTCCGCATTGAACGGTGTCGCCGCGATCGGGTAGACGCCCTTGGCATCGACGCCGAAGGTCATGTCTTCTTCGCAAAAGCGGCATAGCGCGCCTTCGTCTCCTCGTTCATCGGATAGAGACCGGGCAGCGGCACGCCACGATCGACCTCGGTCATGATCCAGGCTTCCATCGTCTCCTGCTCCGGCGCTTCGGCCAGCACCTGCTCGAGAAATGCCGCGGGGATTAGCACCGCGCCGTCATCGTCCACCACCACGATATCGTCAGGAAAGATCGCCACGCCGCCGCATGCGATCGGCTCCTGCCAGCCGACGAAGGTGAGACCGGCCACTGAAGGCGGCGCGGAAATGCCGTTGCACCATACGTTGAGGCCGGTACCGAGCACGCCCGCGGCGTCGCGCATCGCGCCGTCAGTGACCAATGCGGCGACATTGCGTTTGGCCATGCGCGCGCAGAGGATATCACCGAAAATACCGGCGTCGAGCACGCCCATCGCGTCAGCCACCGCCACGCAACCTTCGGGCATCGCCTCGATCGCCGCACGGGTCGAAATAGGCGAGGCCCAGCTTGCCGGGGTGGCGAGGTCTTCACGCGCCGGCACGAAGCGCAAAGTGAAGGCTGGCCCCACCACGCGCGGCTGGCCTGGACGGATAGGCTTGGTTCCACGCATCCAAACGTTGCGCAGGCCCTTCTTCAGGAGGACGGTGGTGAGGGTCGCGGTGGAGACGCCCTGCAGGGTCTTTACGACTTTCGAGTCGAGGGTCATCGGAGGACTCCTTAGATGCTTGGGATCAAGCCGCCGTCGATGCGAATGACGGAGCCGGTGATATAGGATGCGCGCGGGCTAGCCAGGAAGGTGACCGCATCGCCATATTCCTGCGGTCGGCCATAGCGCCCGACCGGAATGGACGCGGTGCTTTGAGCGGCTACTTCCTCGGCCGAGCGCCCCTCGCGCTTGGCTTTCTGTTCGTCGAGAAAGGTGATGCGTCCCGTGGCGATGCGCCCGGGCAGAACGATATTGGCGGTGATGCTGTCGCGGCCGACTTCGGCCGCCAGCGTCTTGGACCACCCGACCAATGCCATTCTGAGCGCGTTCGACATGCCGAGATTAGGGATCGGCGCGACCACGCCGGAGGACGTCGAGGTGATGATGCGGCCCCATTTGCGCTGGCGCATGCCGGGCAGCACCGCATCGGTGACGGCGATCACCGAACGCACCATGCTGTCGAAGAACTTCGACCAGTCCTGCGAAGACTGACCGGCTGCCGGCGTCGGCGGCGGGCCGCCTGTATTGTTCACCAGAATGTCGACCGGGCCGAAGGCCTTCTCGATCGAGGCCAGGCGTCCCTCGATCGACGACAGGTCGCCGATATCCCAGCCCATTGTCAGCGCCTCGTTGCCGGCGCCCTTGATGGCCGAGGTGGTGTTTTCCGCGGCCGCTTCGTCGATGTCGGCGACGACCACGCGCACGCCTTCGCCGGCCAGCGACCGCGCAATCGCCCCGCCCAACCCGCCGCCGGCTCCAAAGACGAGCGCGACCTTACCCTTCAGTTCGAGATCCACAGAAAACCCTCCAATTCAAGGCGGATTATCATCAACGGTGCACAGAAGAAAACATGGCTTGCCGTATAATTTGATGATAGTTTTTCTATCGATGGAATCACGCTTTCTCGAGACCTTCCTGCTCGTGGCCGAACTCGGTTCGCTGGCCGAGGCGGCCCGCCGCCTGGCAATCACGCCGGCCGCCGTGGCCCAGCGCATGCAGGCGCTGGAGGACGAATTCGGCAAACGGCTGCTGGTACGCGCAGGCCGCGTGGTGCAGCCCACCGATGCCGGCCATGCAATTCTGGAACAAAGCCGCAGAATCCTCGGCGACATCCGCCACCTGAAAACGCTTGCGCAGACCGATTCGCCATCAGGTGAGATGAGATTAGGCGCCATATCGACCGCGCTCACCGGCATCCTTGCGCCCGCCCTGCGGCACCTTGTCGACACGGTTCCTTCGGTCGGGGTCTTCGTTCTCCCTGGCACTTCCACTGATCTCTATCAGGCGCTCGGCGATGGAAGCATCGACGCGGCCATATTGGTGCGGCCGCCCTTTCCGATCCCAAAATCGTTGCATTGGAGCGTGCTTCGGACCGAGCCTATGATCCTGCTTGCGCCGAGCGTCCTTGCCACGCGCGATCCGGAACAGTTGCTCGCAACGCTGCCTTTCATCCGATATGACCGCAACAATTGGGGTGGCCGTCTGGCCGACGAGTGGCTGCGCCGCCAGAAGCTTCGACCCCGGGAGTGGCTGGAGTTGGATTCGCTGGAAGCCATAACGGTGATGGTCAGCAACGGTCTCGGCGTTTCCGTTCTGCCCGACTGGGCGCCGCCATGGCCAGAGGGGCTGTCGGTCACGCGCCTACCGCTGCCTGGCCCGCCGCTGGTGCGCGAGATCGGCATATTGTGGCCGCGCAGCGCGCCTTCAGGACGGCTGGTGCGCGTCCTTCTAGACGCCTTCGAGGCAGTCTCGTCAGGCGGGAAGAGGGCCGACGATGCTTGATCAGCCTGGCTGCAACCATGACTCCATCCGCGCCGGCGTGGCCAAGGAGGATCTTGGGGTGCGACGCCAATGAGCGAACCGAAACCACCGCTGGACGCAAATGCGGCCGCTTTGGCGCGAGTCAACCTCAAGCTGCTGCAAACTTTTATGCTGGTCGCCGAAAACCGCAGCTTCAAGGAGGCCGCCGACCGGGCACGTCGTTCGCAGTCCGCCATCAGCATGCAGATAAAGCAGCTCGAGGACCAACTCGGCGCCAAGCTGTTCAACCGCACCACGCGTGACGTCAAGCTCACGCCTGAAGGAAGCAAATTGTTTGCCAGCACGCAGCGCGGCCTGCAAGAGGTCGGCATCGGCTTGCGCAACGTCCAGGAGGCACTGGCCATCCGGCGCGGCCAGGTCGCGCTGGCCTGCGCGCCCACCATCGCCTCGACCCATCTGCCGCGCATACTCGCCGAGTTCGAACGCGACTATCCGGGAATCAAGATGCTTTTGTCGGAACTTAAGTCCGCCGACCTTTACCGGGTGATACAGGCCGAGGCCGTCGATTTCGGAATAGGCCCGATCTGCGGCGATCCGGACCTCGATTTCGAGCCGCTGCTCGACGATCCGCTGCACGCGCTGATCCCCACGCGGATGTGTCCGCACAATCGTCGCACCATCACGCTGGCGGAACTGTCCAACCTGCCCTTGCTACACTACCACACCACCACGCTGATGGGTGCGATGTTCGAGCGCGAGGCTGCCGCCCGCGGCATCGCGCTGAACGTGCGGCACCGCTGCATCCAGGCGGAGACACTCGTCGCGATGGCCGAGGCCGGCATCGGTGCGGCAATCCTCACCCAGTCGATCGTCCGTTTCGCGGAGCCGAACCAGTCGCGCGTCTACCAGATCGTCGAGCCCGAGCTCATTCACCGCTACGGCATCGTGCGCAAGCGCGGCAAGGAACTTTCGCCGGCCGCCGAACGGCTCGCGCAATTGATCCGGATGTCGCTGCGCCAGGCCTGAAGGCCGGCGCCATCAAGGCGACTTCAGATTTTCGGAATAATCGATAGGATTTTTGAATTTTTTCTGAAGTTCGGCTTCCGCTAGACAGTGGCTTCCCGGCACGGAACGTCGGGAAAGGAGGGAAGTCGTGCTTCAGGATGTTTATGTCCAACAGGACAACAATGTCGTCGAGACCAGGAGCAAGATCGCTCGTATCCAAGCGCACAAGCTCGCCAACATTCCGATCACGCCGCCGCCCTATCGCGACAAGCCGAACAAGGAAGGCGCACTGCTTCTCCAGGTCGAGACCAACGACGGCCTCATCGGTTGGGCGACCAGCGGCTACACCCACCACGTCGCCATCGACCTGATCAACAAATACATCGCGCCGACGATCATCGGAGAGAGCCCGATGCGCACCGAACGCATTCCCCTGCTGTTCGATCGCGCCAGCTTCGAGCGGCCGCTCGGCAGGACGCTGATCTCGGCGCTGGCGATGATCGACATCGCGCTATGGGACATCAAGGGCAAGATGCTCGGCCAGCCCGTGCATCACCTGCTGGGTGGCGCGCGCGACAAGGTGCCGGTCTATGTCACGCATGGCGCGGCCTATGACAACGCCCCCGTTTATTCGCCGGAGGAACTCGCCGCGGAGGCGGCCCACCTCGTCAAACTCGGCAACAACCATCTCAAGAACACTGTCGGCCGCCAGCCCATTCCCGATCCCAAGGATGACTACTTCCGCATGAAGGCGATGCGCGAGGCTGTCGGCCCGAATGTCAAGCTCGCGATGGACGGCAATCTGCGCATGAATCTGGCCCAGGCAGCGGAACTGTGCAAGCGATGCGAGGAACTCGACATCAGCTTCGTCGAGGAGCCGCTTTACTACAACGACCCGAGGCTGCTGCGCGAGCTGCGCTCGAAAACGACCATCCCGGTCGCTGCCGCAGAGAATGAGAAGTTCTCCGCGCGCGACCTGATCCTGGCCGACGCAGTCGACTACATACAGCCCAATGTCAACAATGACGGCGGCTACTCAGCAGCGATCCGCACCGCCGCCCTTGCCAAGATGTTCCATATCCCGCTCTCGCACGGCAACGGCAATGGCCCGCATAACATCGCGCTGCATGCCGGGATTTCGAACGGCGGACTGGTCGAATACCACTTCCACAAGTGGATGGCCTACAACGCAATCTTCAAGAGCGTCCCACAACCCGAGGATGGCTATCTGCGTGTGTCGCAGGAGCCGGGGCTGGGGCTTGAGCCGAAGGATGGCCTGATCAAGGAGTTCGCGGTGCAAATGTAGCGCGGCCAGGCGTCGGCTTAATAAGGTAGATTGGCCCAACGCGGCCGGCGAGCGAAGTTTGCTGCCTGTCCCGCCATCTGCCCTTCCCTGTCGATGACCATGGAATGGGAATCCCAGCCTTTCGCGCAAAACGGGATCTGACTCATATGTGGGAACGTATAGGACCCCGCCCGATTGCAACAGGTTAGCTGAATCCGGTTGATGGTCACAACTGCTGACGTATATCCGGCTTCTTGATGCGGCTAGATGTTCAGCGCCGTGAGCCTCGATGGGTTTTTGCCCGCATCCATCTCAACGGCCCAGACATCGACATCGCCGAAGCCGTGCCGGGTCCACACAAGGTTCGGGACACGGCGGGGCGAGGAACGTCTCAATTTGGGCCGTAAGCTGACAGACAGGTTTGGAGGCTCGAATTAGTCGGAAGCGGACCTTCAGGCACTCTGCGTGCGTCGTCGCGAGCTGACCCCATTCCGGTCATTCCCAGAGCATTTCGGCGTCTCCAAAGCGGACACTCAGCCAAGCCGGCGCTGATGACCTAAGCGGACATCTTGTCGAGACAGCATTCCGTTCAGAACTCGTGGATGGAAGGACCGGCGCGTTGCCATTCCGAGTAGCACCGCCATCCTCTAGTTATGGCCATAACACGGTCGCGCACACTCGCGTCCGAAGCAGGACTAGAATAGGGTGAAGGCAAAGCCGCTTCGACCGACCAGGGAAGGCGCACGGCACGTATGGACCGACGGCTTACGGCAATACTTGCTGCCGACGTGGTTGGCTACAGCCGCCTCATGGGCGAGGACGAGGTAGGCACGCTCGAGGGACTGAAGAGCTGCCGTCGCGAACTGATCGACCCCGAGATCAAGAAGCACCACGGCCGCATGATCAAGCTCATGGGCGACGGCGCGCTCGTCGAGTTCGCCAGCGTCGTCGATGCCGTCCAGTGTGCTGCTGTAATCCAGCGCCGGATGGCCGACCGCAACAAGGGTATCGCCGAAGCCCGGCAGCTCCGGTTTCGCATCGGCGTCAATCTCGGCGACGTCATCGTCGAGGGCGACGACATCTATGGAGATGGCGTGAATATCGCGGCGCGCCTGGAAGCGATCGCAGAGCCCGGCGGAATTTGCATCTCCGGCACGGCGTTCGATCACGCAGCGCACAAAGTGGATGTCGGCTTTGCGGATCTCGGAGGGCAGCGCCTCAAGAATATCGCCGATCCGGTTCGCGCCTATCGGGTTCTGCTCGATCCCGGAGACGCGGGGAAGATCTTAGCGGCGCCACGCCGGCCAGGTTCGCCCATCATGATTTTGGCAGGAGTAGCAGCGCTGCTCATCGTCTTGCTTGCAGGCATTTTTGCATGGCAATGGCAAAAGCTCTCCGCGCTCGAAAAGCCATCCATTGCAGTACTGCCGTTTACGAACCTGAGCGGCGATCCTGGCCAGGACTATTTTGCCGACGGCATCACCGAAGATTTGATCACCGACCTTGCGAAGCTTTCCGGGCTCGATGTGATCGCCCGTAACTCCGTCTTTGCCTACAAAGGACAACCCCTCGTTTTGGCAGATGTTGGGCGTGACCTTGGCGTGCAATTTGTCGTTGACGGCAGCGTGAGGCGGACCGGCGATCAAATCCGCCTCAACGCGCAACTCATCGATATCGCCACTGGCGACAATCTATGGGCTAATCGGTTCAATCGCGGCATCGCGGACGTGTTTGCAGTCCAGGACGAGATGAGCCGGGAAATCGCCAAGGCGCTCGGCGTCCAAGCTTCGGTAGCCGAGAGCGAGCGAATGGCACGCCCGCCGACTGCAAATCTCGAAGCCTATGATACCTACCTCCGTGCGGAGCGGGAGGCGCGCACCGGTCGAGGCGACGGATTGCGCGAGGCGCTTGCGCTGTATGAGAAGGCGCAGAAGCTCGACCCCACCTTCGCCGAGGCCTTCGCCGCCGACGCACGGCTGAGTGTCTATCTTTGGCGCACTGCCTCCGATGATATCATTCAGAGCGCGCTTGCGCGAAAGAGAGCATATGAGAAGGCAAGCCGTGCTTTGGAGCTCGATTCGGAGTTTTCATCGCCCTACGCCGTTCTCGGGATTATGCAGGTCATGGATCGCCGCTATGAAGATGCGATCGCCTCGGCGGAGCGTGCTGTCGCATTAGGCTCCGGAGACGCTGCGACGCAAATTGCCGTTGGTTATATCCAGCTGTTCGCCGGCAACCATAACAAAGCGGCATTGGCGGTCGAGACGGCATTGAAGCTTGATCCCAATCTGGCTCCGATAGACCGGGAGGTTGTCGGGGTTGTCTTGCTTTTGCTCGGGGACACCAGGAAAGCCATTGAGACTCTCGAGCGCGCTCGCGACGATGCTCCAGAGGCGGGCAGCCTTAGGATTCTGCTCGCAGCGGCCTATTCCCGCGCCGGCCGCACAGAGGACGCCAAAGCGGCGATTGCGGACGGCCTCCGGCTTGTGACGAAGACCGAATCCTTGGCTCGACTGCGGTCGTTGGACGCGTTTCGGAATCACTATGCCCATCTTCGCAACGCTGAGGATTTGGCGCCGATCATCGACGCCCTACGCCTGGCAGGACTTCCCGAATGGCCGTTCGGCTTCACCGCCGATGAACAGGACCGGTTGAACGGCGCGGAAATCGCATCTCTTGTTGTTGGCAAGACCTTGAAAGGCAACATCGAACCCGACGGGCTTCCAGCCATTATGCAGATAGAACAGGACGGCACGGCAGTCTTCCGCACGATGACACGAATGCTCACCGAGAGGGTCTACGTCGATCGCGACCTCTTATGTGAGCATAGCGAAAATATGTTTGGGCGCCCCATCTGTGGTCCCGTCTACAGACGCAGGGACGCTGCCGGCAACGGGTATTCTTATGTCAATGCAGGTATGGTGTTTCACTTCGTGACAGTGAATTGAGCTCGCAAGACTCAGGGGTTATTGATCAAGTTCCAATCCGGCTCATCGACTGCCAACTTTGCTTCGACGACCGGCCATTTTGCATCGCCCTTCGGAACAAGATCATCGGCATTGTCCGCAAAGGCGGCCGCGTTTCCTTCGTCGTAGATCAGGTAGAGCTTGCCATCGATGATCTTGAACGCTTCCGGATCGACATTGACGGTGACGGATTCATGGAGTGCGACCTCGCCCGCGCAGTAACCACCGTATTGAGGAGCGTATTTGGCAGGTTCGCTCATGAACATTTCCTTGTGTTCCTTGCTGGCGAAATGCCACGGCGTGCCAAGCCACTCATAGGAGAAATCTTCGGAACCCTTCACGGCCTTGCCATCGGTGAAATAAGCGACCGTGTCGTAGCCCATGATCGCCACTCCGCCGAAGTAGCCGGTATTCACCGAGTCGGCGAAGGCAGAGCCTGCACCGGCCATCAAGGTGAGCGCACATACGACTGCCGACGCCGAATTGGGAACCAGTCTGATCGATATGTTCATCTGCGTTCTCCGTTCAATCGTGGATAGCTTCGCACTTCGCAGCGTTCGCTTCGCCAAGGACTTTCGCCTGGCACGTCGCGCCATGCCGTTTGAATAGTTTTATGATGTCGGTATTGCCCTTCCAGAACGCGCGGGTAATCGGCATGTAGCCATGACCCTCGGCATGGTTCACATCCGCACCTTGCGCAATGAGGAATTCTGCCAGTTCGACATGGTTTTCCTCACCCGCTATCACCAAGGGTGTGACCCCAGACTTGTTAGCCGAGTCTTCGAGCACCGCCCCCTGTTCGAGCAACAGCTTGGCGATTGGGAGGCTTCCAGAAAAGGCAGCCGCGTGGAGGGGGGTAAACCCACCGGAATTGCGCGCCATCACGTCGGCGCCCTTGCTCAGCAGGAATTCCGCAATGGGAAGCTGATCGTCGAGAGCAGCAGCGATGAGGAGCGTTGCCTGGTCGCGTGCGCGGCTGTCGACGTCGGCACCGCCTGCCAAGGCTTGCTCCACGGCACTCTTGTCGCCGGCAGCGATGGAGTCGAACAACGGCTCACCTGCGACTACTCTTGTAGCCGCCAATACCAGCATAGTAAGTGCCAGCAGTCCGCGCATCGTGTAGAATAGCATATTAGCTTCGAGTCATACAAGCTGCATTGGGCTCATCGGGGCAGATGCCGGCGGACAGCGCGGCCGGATGTCCGCTTTAAGCTCCACCAGGGAAGTCGCCCCGGGTCACGGCGGAAGGTTCCACCCGCGACCGCAGGCTGTGTCAAATGCCACCTCGATAAATAGGGCAGCCGGTGGCTTGGCCATGTCGCCTTCGCGCCATATCCCGCTATTCCAGCCTTCCCCTCACCGCTCCATCGGGCTGATCTCCGCATCGACCAGGCACCAGGTCGCGTAGCGGAAATCGCGGATCTGGACGACCCGCTCGTCCCGCCATTCGACCAGCATGAAGCCGCGCACGGCGCCATCCGGCTCCTGCGGGTTGCGGATCAGGATCGCCGGCCTGCCGTCGACGAAGCCCAGCGACAGCGCCCAGTCGGTCACGCGGTCGTAATTGCCGAAATAGGTCGACACTTCGGCCTTGCCGCGCAGGCGGAGGCGGTTGACGACTTCGAGCTGGATATCTTCGGCGATCAGCGCCCTGACCGCGTCGAAGTCGCGCGCGTTGAACAGATCGACATAGCGGCGCAGCCGCCGCTCGTCGTCGGCGTCGAGCCTCGGCGCGGCGACCTGCTCCGGCTCGGCTGCAAGCAAGCGCAGCTGCGCCCGCCCGCGATGCAGCGCCGCCTTGGTCGCGGCCAGCGTCGCGCCGGTCACCTCGCAGGTCTCGTGCAGCGAAAGGCCAAGCACGTCGACCAGGATCACGGCGCCGCGCTGCGCCACCGAAAGCTGCATGAAGCTGCGCAGGCCGGCCGCCGCGGCGAGCCGCGCGTCGGCGCTGCCGGAGGGATCCTCGATCGTGGTCATGTCGGCCTCGGTGATGCGCGACCTTTCCCGATGGCGCCGGCGCAAATGGTCCTGCGCGGCATTGTGGGCGATACGAAACAGCCATTGCTGCGGCCGCTCGACCGTCATGCTGCCGTCGAGCGCCTGCAGCGCCTTCAGCAGCGTCTCCTGCACGATGTCCTCGCCGTCGATCACCGAGCCGGCCATGCGGGCGCAATAGCGATGCAGCCTCGGCCGGAGCTCGGAGAGCATCGCCTCCAGCGCCGGCCGATCGAGTTTTTGTGGGATCATGGCGTCCATTCTATCCGGCTTTGCCGCCCTCGAGCACATGATAGTTGCCGATGATTTTGGCCGGCGATCGCTTGACCGGCGTCGAACGCCGCTCCGCATGGTTTTGCGTGAACGCCTCGAACGCCGCAAGCCCGGTCAGCACGGATGTGTCATTTCCCTCGCCGACAACGTGGATGAACTCGCCGTCGTCCAGTTCGAGCACGAGATAGCGCACGCTCTGCGGCGCCGTCTCATCCAGCGCCTCGAACACCTTTGCCACCAGCGCGCGGTTCTCTTCAAGCCCGGTGTCTTTCACGCTGTAGCGAATGAGTTTGTAGCCCATGGTTCGTCTCCTGATTGGTTGACCTGAGCAGAAGACGTTTCGCGTTCCCGAAAAGATTCTCGGCTCGGCATGAATCTTTTCGGCCGCCCGGATCGTCTTCCACCTGTGAACCGCTACGCAGCACCATCAAGGAGCAGGAGAGACGACCATGCACATCCAGTTTGCTGAACTGCCGGTGTTCGACCAGGACCGCGCCAAGGCGTTCTACATCAGGCATCTCGCCTGCCAGGTCGCGGCCGACGAGAAGATGGGCGATAGCGGCTGGCGCTGGATCGAGCTGACATTTCCCGGCGCTGTCACCAACCTGCATTTCGTGAGGCGCGCCGACGACACGGCAGGCGCGGAGCCCGTGCTGGTGCTGGTCGACGAGAATGTCGAGGCCACGATCGCCGCTTTGAAGGCTGGCGGCGTCGAGATCATCACCGAACCGCAGGAGGCGCCCTGGCAGCCAGGCCGCACGGTGGCGGAATTTCGCGACAGCGAGGGCAACCGCATGGTGGTCGCCAGCCAATAAGCGACCGGCCGGAGAGCGAGCCTCTGAATTCTGACGCGGCCATTTGGACGGCTGGAGAGGGTGGTGAGTGGACGATGGCCTGTCATTCTGCAGCAACCCGACCAGGGCGCTGTCCTTCGTGATACTCGCGCCACGCCTGTCGCAGGATTTGCACTGAAGACGTGAGGAAGATGCCTGCCATCAGCGCCGCCACCGCCAGATCGGGCCATGCCGTCGATGTGCCCCAGACACCCAATGCCGCCGCCATAACCACAACGTTTCCGATCGCATCATTGCGGGAGCAAAGCCAGACCGATCGCACATTCGCGTCGCCGTCCTTGTAGGGTCGGAGCAGGAGCACGGAACCAAGGTTTGCCGCTAGCGCAAGAAAGCCGATCGCACCCATTACTTCAGCGCTCGGAAGTCCAAGGACAAGTGTCTGATAGACGGTGGAGCCAAAGACCCAGACAGCCATAACGGAAAGCGAGAGGCCCTTGAACAGGGCGGCCGTCGCTCGTGTGCGTAGGCTTGCCCCGATCACGGCGAGACTCAACCCGTAGGTGATGGTATCGGCGAAAAAATCTAATGCATCCGCCTTCAACGCCTGCGAGCCCGCAAGCTGACCGGCCACCATCTCCGTCAGGAACATCGCCCCATTGATGCCGATGACTGTCCAGAGCATGCGCTTGTAGCGCGGGTCCATACCGTCAAAGATTGGCACGCCCCCAGAGCAGCAAGCCTCTTCGACCTCGTGGCGAACGGCGGTCGTGCTCACTGGAAAGACCAACGGCGTCGGGGCGCAGGAAGCGTTCGTTTCGTGATTGCAGCAATGGTCAGCCATGCGGTGCCTCCTTTTGTGCAGGCACCGTAGTCCCTATAGTGACTAGAGGTTCAAGAGGCTTTTTCATGGATTTTTCGATTGGCGAACTCGCGCGGCGCACCGAAGTGAAGGTGCCGACCATCCGCTACTATGAACAGATCGGCCTGTTGCCGCCGCCGCCTCGCACCGAAGGGCAGCAAAGGCGCTATGGCAAAAACGCCACGGCGCGACTCGCCTTCATCAAGCATGCGCGTGAACTTGGCTTCGATATCGAGGCAATCCGCGCGCTTCTGTCGCTGCAGGACAACCCAGATCAATCTTGCAGTGTTGCCGACAGGATCGCAAAAGCACGCCTTGCTGAAGTCGAGGAACGCATTGCCAGCCTCAACGCTCTACGAACGGAATTGCAGCGGATGGTCGAGGAATGCGCCTCTGGCCGGGTGGCTGAATGCCGCGTCATCGAGACTTTGGCCGACAGTAGTCACGGGCATGGCCGCTTAGTTGAGACCTGATTGAGTAGTGCAGTCTGCAAAGGGTCGATTCCGGCCGGTAGATGCCCCAGCCAGGGCGTCGAGGCGGCGTCAGATCGCGCGGATGATGCCACCGTCGACGCGAATGTTCTGACCGGTAATGTATCCGGCCCCTTCGGAAGCGAGGAAGGCAATCGTCGCGGCGATTTCGTCGCTGGTGCCATATCGCTGCATCGGCACGCTGTCGCGGCGCTCCTCGGTGGCGGGAAGGCTGTCGATCCAGCCGGGAAGGACGTTGTTCATGCGAACGTTGTCGGCGGCGTATGTGTTGGCGAAGATCTTGGTGTAAGCGGCAAGCCCGGCCCGGAACACGGCCGAGGTCGGGAACATCGGGCTCGGTTCGACAATCCATGCCGTCGAGATGTTGATGATGGCGCCGGCTTTCTGCTTGACCATGTGCGGCGCGACGATACGCGTCGGCCGAATGACGTTCATCAGGTAGATGTCGAGGCCGGTGTGCCATTGGTCGTCGGTGATTTCGAGGATCGGCGCACGTGGCCCATGACCTCCGCTATTGACCAGGACATCGATGCGACCCCAGCGATCGAGCGTGAGATCCACGAGACGTTGCAGATCGTCGTTCGACTGGTTGGAGCCGGTCACGCCAAGCCCGCCAAGCTCCGTGGCCAACGCCTCGCCCTTGCCGGATGAGGACAGGATGGCGACCTTGAAGCCATCCCCCGCCAGACGCTTTGCGGCCGCAGCGCCCATGCCGCTGCCACCGGCAACGACAACAGCTACTTTTTCTACACTCATCGTATCTTCCTTCTCGGGTGACAGGGATCTGAAAGCGATGTCTTCGAGGCTGAAGTAGTGATATAACCGGTTCTCCCGGCTGGTTCGAACCAGAAAGTCTGAAATCAACCTGTAGAAAAACTCCTGGATGCCCGAAGCCTTCCATAGCTTGCCGGCGCTCAATGCGCTTCGCGCCTTCGAAGCGTCCGCGCGCCATCTCAACTTCCGCATCGCAGCCGAAGAGCTGAACGTGACGCAGGGTGCTGTGGCGCAGCATATCCGCGGGCTGGAGGCCGATCTGGGGGTAAAGCTGTTCGAGCGACTGCCGCGCGGCCTCGCGCTCACGAGTGAGGGTCGCGCCTACGTGCCGAACATTCGCCGTGCCTTCGACCTGATCTCGGAGGCAACCCTGCTGCTGCTGCTGCGGCCCGAGCCGGCCCGGCTGACGATCAGCGTAACCCCGAGCTTTGCCACCAAGTGGCTGATCCCGAAACTGCCGGAGTTCGTGGCGCAAAACCCGCTTGTCGACCTGCGAATCCTGGTCAGCGAAAGCCTGTCGAGCTTCCAGGCCGACGGCGTCGACATCGCGGTCAGGCAAGGTCGCCCGCCCTTCGGCGCCGGCCTTCTCGTCGATCTCTTGTTTCCGCAACAGATCATCGCCGTGTGCTGCCCCTCCTTGCTGCCTGCTGGCGCGAGCGAAATCGCGCCGGCAGAAATCAAGGATCATGTGCTGCTCCACGATGCGCACAATCTGTGGCCGGAATTCATGGAAAAGGCCGTCGGCCTGAAGATGACGACGCAGCTAAGACGCATACGCTTCAATCAGACCGCCCTCGCGATAGAAGCTGCCGTCGCGGGCCAGGGCATCGCGCTTGCCAGCCGCTTTCTCGTCGCGGCCGATCTCGCCGCCGGCCGGCTGGTCCAGCCTCTCGGTGTGGAGATGCGCGGCACGCAGGATTTCTACGTCGTGGTTCCACGCAAGCAGCGACACCCCGAGCCGACGCAAGCCGTTCGGCAATGGCTGCTGAACGAGGGCGATGAGACACGGCTGTCGTCGTGAACACCAAGCCCCGATGTTCGAGAGACGCGCCTGACACGGCTCGCCCATGCCGAACCTCAGGTCTAAACGTCATGGCGCCGACAATCCTGCGTCGAACCGGCTGCGCGCCCGACATCGTGGCGCGGAGACATCACATGATCCGGAAAAGTTCCATCAAACAAGGAGATAGAGACCTATCTTGATCCTATTGTGCGGATCAAGCGCCTTGACACCTGAGCACGATCAGGAACCGGACATGATCTGCCAGACGGCAACGCCCGCAAGCGCTAGCCCGGCAACGCCTTCGAGGATTCGGGAAATGGTTTCGAGTGGCTTGCCGGCGAAGAAATCCACCAGACGTTTCCGAAACAGGATCGACAACACCGCGACGCAGGACAGCGTCAGCGCCACACCGACCATCATGGTGATCGCGAAGAGAATGCCGGCACCGGGAATGCCCCTGGACATCGCGAAGGTCATCACGAAAAGCGTCAGCGGGCACGGGATCAGACCTGCCATAACGCCGACCGCCTCGCCCTCATGCTTATGGTGACGGCCGTGGCTCAAAGCGCGCCAGAGCATCCAGACACCGATCAGGCCGAGCAGCCCACGACTGATATCCTCCAAAAGCGGAGCGCGGCCGACACTGCCCAAGGCGATGGAAACCAGTGGCAGCGAGAGGACCGCAATCAGAACGGCAATCATCACATGCGTGAACGACAGCGTGATCGATACGAGAAGGCCGCGCGGAACCTTTACATCCGAACCGGCAAGATATGTCGCCAGCACGGCCTTGCTATGACCCGGCGTCAGCGCATGGGCGGCGCCGAAGACGATGCCCATCGGTAGGAAAGACATGAACGCCAGCCAGTCGCCTCCCACCGAGAGCAGTTTGATCTGCTCGCCGACCGCCAGATAGATCGTTCGTTGGAACTCGATAAGGATTTGGAACATCAGCCGAGGGTAACAGAAACGAGCCGGTCGGAGCGACCGTTAGTGCCTGTGTTCGCTGTGACCATGCTCATGGGGATGATCCGCATCCGCTCTCGCCAATCTTATGTTGGCCGCCGCAAGCGCCGGCATGTGCTCGAACAGCTCGTCTTCCAGCGCCGTCGTGATCTTTCTCGCTTCGGAGACCGGCAGGCTTTCGTCGACGGCGATGGCAATGTCGGCGTGCAGCTTATGACCGATCCATCGCGCCCTGGCGTCGACGATGCGCACTCCCGGCACGTGCGCGGCAGCATGGTGGATTTCGCTGATGACATCAGGCTCTATGCCGTCGAGCATGCGGGTCAGCACCGAGCGGGCCGACTGCCAGACGATACCGAAGATCGCAAGTGTGATCAGCAGGCCGACGATCGGGTCGGCCAGCGGAAAACCGAGCCAGACGCCGAGCGCCCCGAACACCACGGCAAGGCTGGTCAGGCCGTCGGTGCGGGCATGATAGCCGTCGGCGATCAGCGCGGCACTGTTGATTTCCCGGCCGACGCGGATGCGGAACACCGCAACGGCCTCATTGCCGAGAAAGCCGACAATGCCTGCCGCCGTCAGCCACCCAAGATGCGTCACCACGCGTGGATTTATCAAACGATCGATGGCCTGATAACCAGCGACGATGGCGCTGAACAGGATGATCCCGACGATGATGATCCCGGCCAGGTCCTCGACCCGGCCAAGGCCGTAGGGGAAGGTCGGCGACGGCTTGCGCCGGGCCAGTATGAACGCGATCCACAGCGGAATGGCGGTGGTGGCGTCGCCGATGTTGTGGATCGTGTCGGCCAGCAGCGCTACGCTGCCCGACAGCACCACCACGACCATCTGCATCGCCGCCGTGATTGCCAGGATGACGAACGACCATTTTATCGCCCAGATGCCCCGGTCCGTCGTCGTGATGGTCGCATCGATGACCCCGTGGGTGTGACCGTGCGAGCCGTGGCCGCCATGACCATGCGCCGCGTGATCGCGCGCCCCGAACCCAAACCAGTCGAGAATGCGCGCGCCGAGGCTGTTCACAGGTATTTGACTGCTCACAGGTATTTCGCCAGTTGCTTGAGTTCCGCCAGCGAGTTGCCGCCCGCTTCCGCGGTGCCCGTTTCCGCAGTATCGCTCAGGCAATGCTCGATATGATCGTGGATCAGTTCGCGCTTTGCGCTGCTGATGGCGCTTTCCACGGCATGAAGCTGCTGCGCCAGATCAACGCAAGGACGATGCGCCTCGAACATGGCCAGCACCGCCGCAAGGTGGCCTTGCGCGCGCTTCAGACGCTTCACGATATCGGGATGCGAACGGTGGATGCCTTCGGACATGCCTGCGTTCCTATCCTCCCCAGGGGGATACGGTCAATCTTTTTGCCGGTGAGGCTTCCCACTGATCGAAGAAAACCACCGGCCCGTCCAGCGACCTGCCACCCTCTTGCGGTTAGCCTGTCGGACCGGCCGGCCCGTATTATTTCGTGACCATGTCGCGCTGGAACCTTCCCTCGCACCACGCGTTCGGGGCGCTGTATTCGCCGTGCCTCATATTTAGGCAAACTTGGCGACGGGCGAATATCGGTGGGGAGGCAAGAGCATGGGTTGGGGAGGAGCATGTTGTCATGTCGAACCGAGAAATTGGAACGTCCCACACATTGGGGCTGCGCGTCGCTGATCTCAAAGCCAGGATGCAGAGCGCCCGGATTACCGAGCACGAGATGAAAACCTTTCAGAAGGTCGCCGCCGTCATGGGAGGAAGTGAAGGCTCCCTACGCCTCGATGCCGACGACCTGATTGCCGCGTCTTTCGTTGTCGAGATGCTGGACGACCCCAGGGCGAATTGACGATCGTGGCACCCCTGGCGATCAGCCAGGCACCACGTCAATCGCCAACCTCGAAAAAGAAGCGCCGTCGGCGAAGCATCTCCCCCTCGATTGGGGAGATGCCAAGTTTTGGCAAAGAGGGCAGGACAGAGGGGGCGCTGTCCCGCCAACCTTGCCATGATGTCCGGAGGCGCTCTTTCGCAACGAAGGCACGGCAGGCACTCATCGCCCCCAGCCGGGAAAGCGGTCTGGGCGCAGCCATTGCTGCGTCGGGTTGCCATCGCCGGAAAGCACCGCGTCCACCAGCCAGCGCGCCGTCGCCGGCGCGGCATGCATGCCGATCGAACCCATGCCGCCATGCACGAACAGGCCTTCGATGGCAGTCTTGCCGGCAACCGGCAGACCGTCGGAGAGCATCGGCCGGTTGCCGGGATAGACGTTGCTCACCCGCGGCGAGCCAAGACCGGGCAGCATGCGCAGCGTGCGGCTGGCGATCCGGCTCGCCATATCGGTGTTGCGAACCAAGTCGCGAAAAGCCGGCTGGACCGATGCGCCGAGCCGCGCATCGCCGCCACGCATCGGATTGAGGCAGATGGCCTCGACGGCCGGCTGGTCGTCCCGCTGTTCGGCGACGTCGGCAAGGCCGGCGAGGCTCATCCGCTTTCCCAGTTCCTCCTGGTCCGGCCATGTCAGTTCCTCGACGATCCACGGCAGCTCGAAGTCGAGCTTGCCCAACTGGATCAGCCAGCCGCGGCCGGCTGTGAACGGCAGGCTAGGCAGCGGCCCGTCGCCGACGGTTCGCCGCAGCAGGTCCGACATCCACAGCCCGTTGGCGATGAAGACGAGATCGGCTGATATGATCCCCTGATCCGTCAGCACGCCCTGGACCTTGCCGCCCTTCGAGAAAATCTGGGCGACGCGAAGCCCTGTCCGGATCGCGGCACCGGCCTCGCGGGCAGCGTGGGCGAAGGCATGCGTCGCCCCCATCGGCTCCAGCGTCCAGGCGCGGCCGACGCTATAGCCGCCCGCCACCTTGAAGCCGATGCGCGGATGGTCCCGCGCGAGCTCCGCGCCGGTGACCTTCTCCATGGCGACACCGGCGGCCCGGTAGCGATCGGCGACAGTGCCGGCCGCCTCGAAGCTGGCCTCGTCTTCCGAGATGAGCAGGTGACCTATCGCCGAGAACTCGAAGGGCACCGCTCCTTGAGAAAGCTCCTCATAGATCGCCGTGCAGGCATCGAGCATCTCGACCACTTGCGTCTGCGGGCCGCTGAGCAAGGTGCCGGTGTTGCGTCCCGACGATTCGGCGGCAATCACGGCCTGTTCGAGAACGACCGTTTTGACGCCTCTGGACGCCAACTCCCAGGCCAGCGTGCAACCGGCGATGCCACCGCCGATGACGACGGCGTCGACCGGTCTGTTATAGGAGCCCGGTTGCTTGGCTGAGCGGCCCGATGCGAGCGACATGGAGTTTCCCCCTGCGGATATATGGGATATCTGGATACTCGTATACGAGTATCCAGATATCCAGACAAGCTGCTTTCTGTTAGGCAGGGTCCAAGTGACAAGGAGAATCGAGTGAGCGGACTTGGCGAGGGCTTGATGCAGAAACCGCTGACGGTGGCCGAGCAGGTGGCGAATGTGCTGCGCGAATCGATCGCCGACGGCAGTCTGGCGGCCGGCACGCCACTGCGTCAGGACGATCTTGCCGAGCGCTTCGGCTTCAGCCGCATGCCGGTTCGCGATGCGCTTCGCCAGCTCGAAGCCGAAGGCATCGTTTCGATCCATCCGACCAAGGGCGCGCATGTCGCCAGGATGGACGCTGCCGAGATCCGGGAGATCTTTGCGGTCCGCGCATTGCTCGAAAGCGAAGCGCTGCGGCTCTCGGTGCCGAACCTCGGCAAGGAGAAGCTCGACGAGGCCGGCTATGTGCTCAACCAGATCGACGCCGAGCCGAATGTCGGCCGCTGGGGAACGCTGAACCGTGCCTTTCACCTGGCCCTTTACAGCGCCTGCGGCAACGCCCGTCTTCTTGGCCTCATCGAAGCCCACCACAATGCGGCCGATCGCTACGTTCGCGTTCTCCTGTCCAACCTCAACTATCGCAGCCGCTCGCAGACTGAGCACCGCGATCTGTTGACGACCTGCCGCCACCGCGATGCCGAGGCAGCCGTCCGCGTCTTGCGAAAGCACCTCAGCGAAGGCATGGAAACGCTTGCCAAGGCTGGAGATGGGCTGGCGGGAAAGTCCTGACCTTTGCCGCAACGACCACGCAAGACCATGACGCCACGATCGAACATCGGCCGGCCACGCCCCTCGCCTGGCGCCAGTCGTCCCCGAGCGAGTCCACCCGGCGTCAGCCTTTGCCGTGCGCTGTCGAAACTCGGCCTGTGCTCGCGCAAGCAGGCCGAGATCCTGGTCGCCGAAGGGCGCGTCCGGGTCGCCGGCAAGATCGTGCGCAACGGCTCGATGCGCGTCGATCCCGGCCGCGACCGCATCGAGGTCGACGGCAGCCGCGTCGTCGCCGAGCGCAAGGTCTATCTGATGATCAACAAGCCGCGCGGCCTGGTCACCACCCGCGACGACCCGCAGGACCGCGGCACCGTCTATGATTGCCTGGCAGAACTCGACCTGCCCTTCGTGTCGCCGGTCGGCCGTCTCGACAAGGCCAGCGAGGGCCTGCTTTTGATGACCAACGACACGCGCTTTGCCCAGCGCCTGCTCGACCCCGCCTCGCACGTCGCCAAGATCTATCACGTGCAGATCGGCGCCCTGCCCGACGAGGCCATGCTGGCGCGGCTGCGCGCCGGCGCCACGGTCGATGGCGAGGATTTGACGGCGCGGTCGATCGAAATCCTGCGCAGCGGCAGCAGCACCGCCTGGCTCGAAATCACCCTCGACGAGGGCCGCAACCGCCACATCCGCCGGCTGCTCGGCGCCTATGACGTGGAAGTGCTTCGCCTCGTGCGGGTGGCGATCGGTCCATTGCAGCTCGGCGACCTTGCCAAGGGCAAGGCACGCCACCTCACCGCCGAAGAGCTGGCGCTGCTTCAGGGCTGAGCGAAGACGCCTCGCTCTCCCTTCTCCCCTTGTGGGAGAAGGTGGCCGAGCGAAGCTCGGTCGGATGAGGGGTGTTCCAGCTTGGCACCAACAGCGATCCTTCCAACACCCCTCTTCCGTCTTGGCGCTACGCGCCAATCCACCTTCTCCCACAAGGAGGGCTTTGCACGGGGAGCGAAGTGGAGTTCGGTGGTCAGTGGGGGCCTTTTTGAAGGCCGGCAGAGCGGTTTTCCGCGGCCCTTGCGAGGCCTTTGTCGGTTTAGGCAGCCATCCTGCCGGATTG